>NZ_NOVT01000005.1:0-218175 GCF_008042455.1 Corynebacterium sp. LK10 | reverse complement strand
AAGCAATCCGAATCCCCAAATGGACTAACTAATTTCCCGCCCCCACATTATCGCACACCCAATCGACACCCCCCCCCCCCCCCCCCCCCCCCCCCCCCCCCCCCCCCCCCCCCCCCCCCCCCCCCCCCCCCCCCCCCCCCCCCCCCCCCCCCCCCCCCCCCCCCCCCCCCCCCCCAGTAATGGCACTGATTTGGGGCTTGAGCAGTCAGCCGCTCAAGCCCCAAAAAATGCCCAACTTCCCCCCCCCCCACAACTCACCCCCAAATTTTCACTTTCCCAGAAACAATTGACCGTTTTCACACACTCGGTTAACACCGCTTCAAATGCTTAAGTCCCTAAAACGGGGTTGCATGAACTGGCGTGTTCCAATCATTATGGAATAGTGACTTCTCTCCTGTGCATCCTGTTCGTTACGGCAGCGCTTGCACCATGGACGATTAAGTGGCTCGGAACCCGCGGGTTCCTCGTACTCAGCCTCCCGCTGGCAGGCGGTGCCATCTACACCGGCACCCATCTCGTTCGCTTAGCTCTAGACAATGGCAACGGGGAAACTTCCGCACTCACGCAACCCGCCGTCACGCATTTTTCGTGGATGCCCATTATCCACTTGGATGTAAACCTGCGATTAGGTCCTATTGAATCGCTCTTCGGCACGCTGGTTTTGACCATCGGCTTTCTCGTACTGGTGTACTGCTCCGGTTACTTCATCAACCCGCCACTCGGCAAACGTCGCCGCGTAGGTTCCTTCGCAGCCCAAATGATCGCCTTCGCTGCGGCGATGTACGGCCTGGTCATCAGCGACAGCATCATGCTGATGTTCGTCTTCTGGGAAATTACCTCGGTTCTGTCCTTCCTCCTGGTGGGCTACTACGCCGAGCGCGCCTCCTCCCGTCGCGCAGCAGGCCAGGCGCTCCTGGTCACGACGCTGGGTGGCCTCATCATGCTGGTCGGTATCGTTCTGATGGGAGTGACCACCGGTTTCTGGAACTTCTCCGAACTCACCGCGCCTGGCGCTCTGACAGCGGCACAGCTGGACTCCACGGCAGTATCCACGGCCGCAATCCTGCTGGTCGTTGGTGCGCTGTCGAAGTCCGCTATCGCGCCCTTCCACTTCTGGCTACCCGGTGCAATGGCCGCCCCTACCCCGGTTTCTTCCTTCCTGCATTCGGCAGCGATGGTCAAAGCCGGTGTGTTCCTGGTTGCCCGGCTCGCGCCGACCTTCAATGACACCAACGCGTGGCAGCCAATCATCATCCCGCTCGGCCTCTTGACCATGATCATGGCCGGCTGGATGGCCCTGCGCCAGAAGGATCTCAAGCTGATTATGGCGTATGGCACTGTCAGCCAGTTGGGATTCATCATCACAGTCGCGTCGATAGGCACGCGTGCGACGATGCTGGCAGCCCTGGCACTGACGCTCGGCCATGCCATGTTCAAGGCCGCGCTGTTTATGGTCGCGGGCACAATTGACAGGCTGACTGGTACGCGCGATATCCGTGAGCTCTCTGGGCTCGGTAGAAAGTCGCCGCAGTTGCTGGTGATTTCGATTCTCGCCGCTGCATCGATGATGGGTGTGCCGCCGTTCTTCGGCTTCGTCGCCAAGGAAGCTGCGCTGGAGGCCACGCTCAATGCTGATCCGCTGCATGGGATGCCGTCGGTGTTTACCACCATTGGCCTCGTCGTGGGTTCGATTCTGACCGTAGCGTACTCGCTGTACCTGCTGCGCGCCGCGTTTGCGACCAAGTCCAGCACCCACGCCAGCGGCGGTGGCACTTCCCCTGCCGTGGCAGAGATGGATTCCCCGACGTGGGATCAGATTGGCCCGGCTTGGCTGTTGGCGCTGGCAGGTTTGGTTTTCGGCCTGGTTCCCCGCGTCCTCGACTCGATTATCTCGCCCTACCTCACCAGCGCATTCCCGAATACGGAAGCAGAAACGCACCTGGCGCTCTGGCACGGATTCACCCTTCCGCTGGCACTGACGGCCACAATTCTACTCGTGGGTGCCATCATGCATTGGCAGCGTAATCTGGTGCGTCAGCTGCAGTTTGATCAGCCGGCTCTCGGTAGTGCCGATGCGCTTTACGACGGAATCCTGGACTTGGCCCGCCGTCTTTCTCTCCGTGTCACTGCTGCGACCCAGCGTGGTTCCCTCCCGTTGAATGAAGCGGTCATTTTGCTGACCCTCATCGTGCTGTCCATCGGTGCGTTGTTGCTCGGCGAGCGCGATGAGCTGCGAATGGAACTGTGGGACTCTGCTCCGCAGGGTGCAGTTGCGCTCATCATGATTATCGCGGCGCTGGCCGCTACCCGGCAGAAGAACAGGCTTTCCGGGGTCATCCTGGTAGGCGTGACAGGCTACGGCTTGGCCATTATTTTCGCCATGTACGGCGCTCCTGACTTGGCCCTGACGCAGCTGCTGGTCGAGACGGTCTCAATGATTATTTTCGTGTTGGTGTTGCGTACGCTCTCCCCGCGGGCACCGGCATCGAACCCGAGGTGGACACGACACCGTGCTTGGTTGGCCATTGCAGTCGGTGTCACGGTTCCCGTGTTGGCCGCCTACGCCATGGGCTCCCGTCGTACTGAGCCAATCTCGGGCGACATTCCGCCGCTGGCGCACGATATTGGACACGGCCAGAATGCAGTCAACGTACTGCTTGTCGACATCCGCGCCTGGGACACCTTCGGTGAAATCACCGTGCTGGTGATGGTGGCTCTGGGGATTACCTCACTGGTCTTCCGCACGCATACCATGCATATGCGTTCAAAGATTAAGCCGCAGCGGAATCGAGCTCGCCGCACCAACCGTTGGTTGAACACTCTCGATGAGTCCGGTGAAGCCGAGCGGTTGCGCTACCCGATCATGGTGCTGGTGGCATCGCGCGTGCTCTTCCCCGCCATGATGGTGGTTTCCTTCTATCTCTTTTTTGCCGGCCATAACGATGTCGGCGGTGGCTTCGCCGGTGGTCTCGTGGCTGCGCTGGCACTGACCATGCGTTATCTCATCGGTGGTCGTCGTGAGTTGGCGGCAACTCTGCCGATTCCTAACGAGATGCTTCTCGGCGGCGGTTTGCTGGTGTCGGCACTCAGCGCGTTGTGGCCACTGTTTGTGGGGTGGGCACCGCTAACTTCTACGTATGGCTCGCGGGAAATTCCGCTGCTCGGAGATGTCACTGTTGTCTCCCCGATGCTCTTTGACCTGGGCGTATACATGATCGTGGTTAGCACGATTGTCTACATCCTGCGCAGTTTGGGCGGTGGCATCGACGCTCAGATAAACCTTCGCGCTGAGCGTGATCGTTCACGTCGTGTGAATCGAGCCGCACTCGGCCAGTCCCGCCAGCTGCGCAGCAAGTTGGCGGCGGCTAAGCCCGCAGGTGTTAAGTCCGCAGGCGCTAATCCCGCAAGCGTTAAACCTGCCGGCACTAAACCCGCAGACTCTGCCAACACAGCCACCTCAGAGGCTTCAGAACCGACAGCCCCAGCTAGGACCGAAGGAAAGGACACACACCCGTGATTCTCAATTTTGTTCTGCTAGCAACTGTCGGCACGCTGATTGCTACAGGGGTGTACCTGTTCCTCGATCGTTCGTTGACCAGGATGCTCATGGGACTGTTGCTGATGGGCAACGGTATCAACCTGCTCATCCTGCTTGGCTCTGGTTCGCCGGGACGGCTACCAATTTGGGATAGGGAATCGCTGGTCAGCGATGCTCAGGCAGACTCACTGCCCCAGGCCTTTATCCTCACCGCAATTGTTATTTCCATGGGCATGACCGCATTCCTGTTGGCTCTGCTCTATCGCCAGCACCGCTACCGCATCGGCGATCACGTGCAAGATGACCACGAGGACCGCAGCCTGGCAATGCGTCGGGCCAGCGACCCATCAGCTGCTCCGGACCACGACAAGTCCGACGATCCCACCACCGGTCGTCCCACAGAGGCCGGCGATAGCTTCGGTCCGGCCAGTTTCGAAAAGCCCGTGACCCCGCCATCAAACTCCCCAGGAGGTGACGACGATGACGACTGAGCAAATAATTCTGGCACTAATTCCGCTGCCTATCATCGTCCCCGCCGCCACCGCCGCAATTGCTCTGCTGCTGGCACGTTTTCCCAAAGCACAGCAGGCGATCGCGCTAATCTCGCTCGGCAGCCTGCTGGGAGTCGCCAGCGCCTTGGTGTATCTCATCTACGCGCACGGCGTCCACACGGTCCAGGTGGGCGGCTGGGACGCACCAATCGGCATCACGCTCGTAGCCGACAACCTCGCAGTGTTGATGATCACCGTCTCTCAGCTGGTCCTCTTTGCCGTGATGTGGTTCGGCATCGGCCAGGGTATTAGCGATGGTGACGAAGATGAGCCGATCTCCGTCTTCGTTCCGACGTACATGCTGCTCAACATGGGCGTCTCCATGGCCTTCCTGGCCGGCGATCTGTTCAACATGTACGTCGGCTTCGAGGTTCTGCTCGTAGCCTCCTACGTGTTGCTCACGCTGGGGGCATCGTCGTCACGCATTCGCGCAGGCGTGTCGTATGTGATGGTCAACATGTTGTCCTCGATGGTGTTCCTGCTGGCGATTGGCCTGGTTTATCAAGCGGTCGGCACGGTGAACTTCGCACACATTTCCCTGCGCATGGAGGACATCCCCGATGGCACCCGCACCGCGATCTTCGCAGTGCTGCTCGTCGCCTTCGCAGTGAAGGCGGCGGTGTTCCCGCTGTCGGCGTGGTTGCCAGACTCCTACCCCACCGCACCGTCGATGGTTACCGCGGTCTTCGCGGGGCTGCTGACGAAGGTGGGTGTCTACGCGATCATCCGCACGCGCAGTGTCGTTTTCCCAGACGGCAGGCTTGACGACGTCCTGATGTGGGCTGGCCTAGCGACAATGCTCATGGGCATTCTCGGTGCCATGGCCCAAAATGACATTAAACGTCTCTTGTCTTTTACGCTGGTATCCCACATCGGATACATGATCTTCGGTATTGCCGTCGGCAATACGCTGGGACTCGGCGGCGCGATTTTCTACATCGTCCACCACATTCTGGTGCAGACGGCATTGTTCCTGGTGGTCGGGCTTATCGAGCGCCAGGCGGGCTCGTCCTCCCTGCGCAGCCTCGGTAGCCTGGCCAAGACGTCGCCGCTGCTGGCGTTGCTATACCTCGTGCCCGCGCTCAACCTCGGTGGTATCCCACCGTTCTCAGGCTTCCTGGGCAAGGTCATGCTCATCGAGGCCGGCGCACAGAACGGATCCGCCACCGCATGGATTCTGGTTGCGGGATCTATCATCACCAGCCTGCTGACCCTCTACACCATGATTCTCGTCTGGTCGAAGGCCTTCTGGCGCGACCGTTCCGACGCCCCCGAGGGCGACACTGTGCTTGCGCAGCCAGCCGCGCTCCGGGAAAGGACTCAGATGGTTGCTATCGCAGAGCGTGACGACGTCGGCAAGATGCCACTCGGCATGGTGATGCCGACGGCTCTGCTGGTGATTGCTTCTGTGGGGGTTACCGTTCTGGCCGGGCCACTGTCCAATGTGGCTACCGAAGCGGCAAGCAACGTCGCGAATGTTGATGAGTACCGCGCAGCGGTCCTCGGTATCGACTCGGCCGATGACAAGGGCCTGGAGCAGCTGGAAAACCCAGGCCGCACCAAGAGCCCATGGAAGTCGGATTCGGCGACCGAACGTGCCACCAGCACGCTGGAAGGAGCAGGTGAAAGCTGATGAGTAAAACGCGCGCCAAGGTGGCTGCAAAGCGACCACCACGTATTTCAATCCTGCTCTTTTTATTCACAGTGATTATTTGGGTCATGCTGTGGGGCGAGGTGACATTTGCCAATGTGCTCTCGGGAATCCTGGTAGCCACGTTGCTGAACCTCGCCATGCCTATCCCGCCAAACAGCGCGCTGGATATCAACTTCGGTGGCATGGTGCGACTGTTCGGTTCTTGGACAATCGACTTTGTGAAGGCCTCTATCAGTGTCGCCTGGCTGGCCATCCGACGAGATGATCCGCCACCGACTGCCATTATCAAGGTCCCCATGCGGACCAATGACGATATTTCGCTCACGACTGCAATGGCACTAATTAATCTGCAGCCGGGCGGCATCATCGTGGACATCGATAAGCGAAAAAAGACGCTGACCATGCATCTTCTCGACGCTTCGTCGACAGGCAAGGTAGCTGAACAAATCAACCAGTTGACCCGAATCGAGCGACGGGTGATTCGCGCGTTTGAGAACCGCGATGTACATGAGCAACCGACTAAGCCAGGCTCTGGCGAAGAGCAGCCGAGCAGTGCGAAAAGCGGCGAGCAAGGCGAAACGAGCAGCGAAAAAGGGGAGAAAGGAGTAGCCGATGAACCCGGAAGTTTTTAACATTCTGCTCGGAGTGGCTGCCGCAGGCTATTTCATTGCGGTGATGATTACCCTCGGGCACATGATCGCAGGACCAAACTCGCTGGACCGCCTGGTGGCGCTGGAGTCCATGACTGCAATGTTGCAGGGCATGCTCGCTGCGTTCATGGCATGGAGTTTGGACACTTCGGTGGTCTACCCAATGCTCATCATTGCGCTGCTCGGTTTCCTGTCTTCGCTGGCAGTCGCCAAGTTCCGTGTCCCAGACGAAGGAAAGAAACCCGCGAAGAGCGCTCGGAAGGGCACGGGGAAAGCTGCAAGCAAGGTCGCCACAAAGAAAACCGCACAGAAAGCAGCGCCTAAGGCAACGCCAACAGCAGCTCCGACAACCATAAAGGGAGAGCCCAAATGATTCTCGTGGCAGACATTATCGCCATCGCACTCATTATCACCGGAATGCTACTGTGCGTTGCAGCGTCCGTGGGATTAATACGCTTCCGCGACACCATCAGTCGCATGCATGCATCCTCCAAGCCACAAACGCTGGGGCTAATTCTGACGCTGTCGGGTTCGCTTTTGCACGTCGCCACGCACGCGTCAGCTCACACAACTACTAGTAGTGACTTGGCTCTGTTGACCCTGATTATCCTGTTTGCTCTGGGTACATCGCCAATTGTTAGTAACCGCGTTGGCCACGAGGCGTTCAAAGAGAGGCTCGTCGACGAGGACAGCCTCGCCCGCGATGACAGCCGGGAATAACGAGAGGACACTCCCCGTCAAGATTGGACCCCGACCTGGAGCGGAACCGGGTTCGACCGGGGCCGCCCAGGGGGGGCGCCTTTCTTCAGTTAGTGGCTAGGTTTATGCACCCCAAAAGTGCTATAGGCCTAGTCACTAATTTTTGTCTGGGCACACACCGCTTAACGACGGCTAGTCGTCTACTTGCTCGTGGAAATCTGCAGGCGCTATCGGATGCCCGGCGCGCAGTTCCTGCACCGCAAGATCCACGGCGGCACGCCACGGGGTGTGGCCAATGCGCTCTTCGTTCGCCCGTACGTCGTCCTCGGTAGCCATGGAAGGCAGCGCCCCGGCCGCATCCGCCACAGTGCGCTGCCGCTCGTATGCCGCGCCCATTTCCACGATGTTGTTGACGAATTCCAGTTCGGCTCGGCAACCCAGTTCGTCGGCAAGCGGGGCGAGTTGAACCACAAGTTCACGGAGTTCGTCGCGAACCCACCGCTCGTCGGTATCGCGATTGACGATGACCAGCGCGTCCATGCCGTAGCGGGCGGCGCGCCACTTGTTTTCGGCGATGTGCCAGGACTGCAGCGACGGTAGCTCCTCGCCAGCCTCCCACATGCGGTCGTAGTAAACCGTCAGACAGTGCGTCAATGCCACGATAGCGGCGAGTTCCTGCAGGTTAGAGGTAGCGTCAGCGACACGAATCTCAATGGTGCCGTACTTTGATGCCGGGCGAATGTCCAAGTGCATCGAGCCGGTGTGATTGATGACGCCGGAGCGGGACTGGTCGTGCATGTAGGACTCCCACTCGGGCCACGTGTAAATCGCCGGCGGCTGACCAGCGGTGGGAAGCTGCTGGTAGAGCAGGCTTCGGTTGGAAGCGTAACCCATGTCCTCACCGTTCCAGGCCGGTGAGGAGGCAGACAGCGCCAACATGTGCGGCAGCTTCGTTGCCAGGGCCTGAATGATCGGCCAAACGCGTTCGGAGTCCTTAATGCCAACATGGACGTGGACTCCCCAGATGATCATCTGGTTACCCCACCACTGAGTGCGGTTGATGATTTCGGAGTAGTGCCCCTTAGCGCTGACCTGCTGAGCAGTACCGCGGGCGAACGGATGCGAGCCCGATGACCACACATCCACCCCAACGCGATCAGCGGCCTCGAGAACCATGTCCAGCTGGCTTTGGAGCTCCGCTACGGCACCGGGCACGTTCGTGTGCACACCGGTGACGAGCTCTACGGTGTTGGCGAGGAACTCTCGCTGGAGCCCATGTCCGGGATGCTCCGCATCGATGATGTCGAGCACCTCGGCGGCAGCGGGGGCGGTGTCGCGCGTTCGTCGGTCAACGAACGCCACTTCCCATTCCACTCCCAGTGATGGCTGCGCCGATCCGGAAAATTGCTCAGTCATACCGCTATTTTTTCACACTAGGAGTCGTTTTCCTCAGTTGGCTCCGTCCAGGTGACGGTTTTTGCGCAGGAGGCAAGGTCACCGTTGGAATCGACAAGCGCAACTGTGGTGAAACTGTCTTCATCCACCTTGGACGGAACGTTCCAGACATCTGCATTCCGTTTGTCATCGACGTGCACTTCGCCGATGACACCCAACCCTTCGGTTGCGGGGCTGCCGATGCCACTGCAGCCAGATGCACCGCGCGCCTGCACTGTGTACTTGCCCTTATCCAAGGTAGTGAACTGACCTTTTTCGTCGGAAAGACCCATCCATCCCTTGGCGCTCATGACCTGTACAGTTGCCAGCATTTTCATTGATCCGTCGTCGTTTGTTCGGATGAAGTTATAGGCGCTGACTCGCTCGGTCAGCTTCGGTGCAGCCGGATCTACGCTCACTGGCGCAGTGCTTGTCGACGCGCCTGCGTTCCCGTCCTTGTCGCTGCTGGATTCAACCCCCGAGCAGGACACCAACAGTGTTGCAGCACAACCCAACGCGGTGGCGACAGCAACACGACGACGCTTTACGGCGAACATAAAAACCTCACAGACCTCACTGGCTACTAGCAGAATTCTAGTACCCCTTTTTCAGCCGTGATCTGTTTGAGACTGCAAAATATGCAAAAGCCCCGCGTAAGCCATGAAATGTGTGGCTTACGCGGGACTTGGAAAGCTATGGGGCTTCGCACCACGGCGGCAGGTTTTGACGCTTAGGCCGCAAACCTTAGTGAGAGACCAAAGCCTGGTGGGCCGGGAGTCTAGTGAGCCGGGTCAGTGGCGACCACGACGATTCCCGCCGGAGCGTCCCGGAGGCGGTCATCGCGAGGTGCGGCTTCCCAACCGTTGTCATGCGCGATCTGCTCAGCGGCGGCCTTTTCCTCTTCGTTCCTCGGGTCGAAGTAGACGGTGGTCTTCTCCCACACACCCATCTTCTCTTCAGGAGCATTGCCGGTCTCGCCGGCGCCCCAGCCCTGCTCGCCCATCTGCTTGGACAGGTCATCGGCGAGGCCCACGACCTCAGAGTTATTCAGGACACTGACCTTGACAGTCTTGCGGTCAATCTGGGGCGCTTCGTTGGCCTCATCCTGTGCCGGCGGATTCTCAGCGGGAGGAACCGGTTTGCCTGGCTCATTTGCCGGTGGCGGCGGCGGAACCTCGCCGTCACCATCTCCAACAGCACCATCCTTTGCCGGATCACTGCCGTTGGCCGAGTCAGCAGGCACACCAGAGTCAACCGGAGCGGATGCCGAGGTGTCATTCTGGCCGGTGTTCTCGGCATCGTCGCCACGTGTGCTGAGTGCATAGGCACCGTAGGCGACCAGGCACACGCCGATAGCGAGCAGCACGATAGCGAGAACGCGCATGTAGCGGCCATCACCGGCACCGTCGCCGATGTCGCCGTCATCAGCACCATCAGCAGCTGCGGAATTGCTAGCAGCAGCCCGAGTGCCAGCACCGGTAGTGGCGGCGGTGGCACCAGCAGCGGCTGCGCCGGCGGCCGGGGCCGCAGATCTTGGCGCTGCGTGTTGAGCATCCGACGGCTCGGAGTACGCGTGAGCGCCGCCAGCGGCGGGAGCCTCCGCGTAATCGCTGTACTCATCGAAGTCGTCGTAGTCGTCATCGAGTCGATGACGGCCCGGACGCGGCGAATTCTGAGGGTTTAGTTGGTCAGACACATCCCACATCCTATATGTTCTGCCGCCGAACCGTGAAGTGAAACTTGAACCTTATGCGTCTTGGTTGTCCCGCACGGCGCGCAGCCGATGAACCAACACGGGTTCGGCCGCTTCGGCTGCCGGAGAATCGAGAAGTCGCGAAAGTACCTGGTGGTAACGGATTGTGTTGTTGCCGAAGTCCTCGGCAAAGCGACGCCGAATTGCCTCCTGCCGCGCACCGGCCATACGCGGCCCACGGCGGGCAACTTTCAGCCATTCCTTCTCAAAATCCAGCATTTTCTGCGCCAAAATGGGCTCAATGCCGCCGGTATCGCCCGCGAGTCCGGGATGCTCGGATGAGTCAGGCCGCAACTCAGTCTCAGGTTCGTGGCTGCCGCCTATGGGCTTCTTGCTCACCATTTTTCTGCACCCCGCTTTCCTTCTCAGTCGCCCTGATTTTCTATTCTGCACGACACTGCTTATGCAGATACTTAGTGAAGATACATAGTAAGGCTCAGCCACCCAGCCCTACATACCACTTCCGACATCGCCCAACGTCTCCAAGACCCCTGACATCACCAGGCGATTTAGAAAAGATGGACGCCGAGTAGAATCAGCGACATGACTATCCGTCCCATTGTGATTGCCGGAGACCCCGTTCTCCACACTCCTACCCAGCCGGTGACCGAGGACATCTCCGAGCTGCGTGAGCTCATCGAGGACATGTACGAAACCATGGACCGCGCCCACGGTGTGGGGCTGGCTGCCAACCAGGTGGGTGTCGGCAAGCGTCTGTTCGTCTACAACTGCCCCGATGACGACGATGTCTGGCACCGCGGCTGCGTCATCAATCCGGTGCTGACCACCAGTGAAATCCCGAAGACTATGCCTAACGACGACGGCTCCGATGACGAAGGTTGCCTCTCTGTGCCCGGCCTGTCCTTCCCCACCAACCGTGCGGAGAAGGCTGTTGTCACCGGCCTGGATGAAAACGGCGAAGAGGTCCGCATCGAGGCCACCGGTTTCTTCGCCCGCTGCATGCAGCACGAAGTCGGCCACCTGGATGGGTTCCTCTACACCGACTGCCTCACGGGCCGTTGGAAGCGCATGGCCAAGAAGGAAATCAAGCGCGCCGGTTGGACCGAGGGCGGCCTGACCTGGATGCCGGGCGTGGATCCGGATCCGTTCGGCCACGAGGATTAAATCGTGACGGATAGGCAATTGGAGTCGTCGGCAAGCGAAAATGCAGCCCAGAAGCTACCGATTTCCCGTTGGGGTGTCGGTGAGGTAGCGGTGGGACGTCGTGTCATTGTGCGGCGCGCGCTAACCGATGAAGAGGCGCTGGCCAGCGGCAAGAAGACTACGGACGTCATTGGGCATGTGCTCAGCATGGATCCGTTCGTCGTGCGTCCGCAGGTTCGTGCTGGCGTGCGTGCCGACGAGTCCGTGGCAGCGGTGGACTTTAGCGATAAGCACATTTTGATTGTGAAGGCCCTGCCGGATCATCCGGTGCGCAATTCGGACATTCGCGCCGTGGAAACTGCGACAGCGAAGGCCTTCCCGGGTATCGCGCATGTGGTGGAGTCGGGCTGGCTGCTGCGTGCGGGCGATGGTATTACGGAGCGTTCCAACTCCGCGCTGCCGCTCGAACCCGGAGCCAGCACTCAGCCGGTGCCGTTGGAGAAGATTAAGTCGTTTTACGATTCCCACGATTTGCCGGTGCGGATTGCGATTCCGGATAGAATCGCCAAACCTGCACAGGCGCTGGTCGCGGGGCCGGAGTGGACGGTCGGGCCGGACATTGTGGTTATGACGCGCTCACTCGATGGGGATTTGCCGCCTGCTGAATTGGCAGCTGAATCGCACAGCGCCGTACAGGTGCTTGATGAGCACAGCGCCGAACAGGTGCTCGATGAGCACAGCGTCGAGCTTGCAGACGTGCAGGTGGATATCGCTGATCAACCTGACGACGACTGGCTGGGGCTCTACCATTTCCGCGGTACCACGCTGTCCGAGCATGCACTACAGCTTCTGCGCAATGAAATTGATGGCCGCATGTGCTTCGGACGCCTGCAAGTGCCTGCCAACAATGCGCCTGAAGGCATACGCACGGTAGCCATTACGCGCGGCACGCTGACCGAATCGGACGACGGCCGTGTGTGGCTCGGGTTCTCCGCTGTGGAAGTCGCAGCCGATATGCGCCGCCGAGGACTTGGCACCCTACTGGGAATTCACATGATGCACTGGGGCGCACAACACGGGGCAGATTCTGCATATCTGCAGGTATTGGGCTCAAATGAGCCTGGCATTGCGCTATACCGGACACTCGGTTTTACCGAGCACCACCGGCACCGCTACGCGGAGCTGACAGGGGCTTAGGGGCCGGGGGTTACGTTTCGGCCCTGCGCTGCTCGCCCTGATCGCCCTACTTCCCGCGCTTAACCCTTTTAATCCGCTTCAGCTGCTTGCCCTGCTGCTCTTTGCTACCCATGCGATTGTCCATGCGGCGCTGCCCGCGCGGCAGCTCGCGCGTCTCCGGCTTTTCCACCACACGGGTGTGGACCGAGAGTTCATGACGACCTCTCCCCAGCGGATCGCGGGACGCACCCATCGCAATCCAGCCAGCCAGGCCCGCAGAGACAAACCAACCGGCGACCGGAATCATCGACGGCAGAATCCAGGCATTGCGCACAAAACCATCGCGGGCTGAGACTGGCATCCCGTGTGCACCTTCGATTTTCATGCCCATGGCGTGTTTACCCGGCGACCCGTCGAAGATGGAGTCCCCCGCCACGCGGTAGAGGTAAAAACCACCGGGACCGAGGAAGAGGCTGATCAGCATCACCATTACGCCGCTGTCCGATGTCCCCACGATGCTAGTGAGAACTGCAATGGAGGCAATCAATGCAGTGTAGATGACAGAATCCACCAACAGCGCACCACCACGACGTGCCACTGAGCCATTGGCCAGATTGGGGTCAAAGCCCAGGTGTACTGCCATTTGAGCGGTCAGCGGCGCGACTTTGGGATTAGCACTGAGCTCACCGAAGGAAGACACCCCATAGCTAGCGGGGTACCCGCTTTCATAGCCGACCGGAATGTTTGCTACCGGATATGGCACTTCCTGATACGGCATTGCCGCATCGTACGCCGCATATGCGTCGTGTTCCCGATAAGCGTTCCTGCCACTACTACCCAGGTAATCCGTCGGACTGTACTCGCCGCCGTAACGGCGATCGTCCCAGTTAGCCAACCTCGAAACTCCCTTTCCTACCGGGCTTCCGCCCACCTTATCCGTTTTTGTCCGCCTATTTTGTCACTGCTTTGTTCAACGCATGAGGCCGCCGTTTCGTTCCCCTTTTACAATCGTTGATATGCGAATCTGTGTCTGGAACGTCAATTCGGCTCGAACTCGCCTCGACCGAATGGTGGAAATGCTGCGCCGGAATGACATTGATGTCCTGGCCGTCCAGGAAACCAAGTGCAAGGACGACCAATTCCCCACCGCTGCTTTTGAAGAGCTGGGATACCAAGTCGCCCACCACGGCCTGAATCAGTGGAATGGCGTTGCCATCATCTCCCGCGTCGGCCTTGAGGACATCCAGGCAGAGTTCCCCGGTCAGCCCGGTTTCAACAAGGACCCCGACGCAACTCCCGCATTGGAGGCCCGCCATATCGCCGCTACCTGCGGTGGCGTGCGCGTCCATAGCCTCTACATCCCGAACGGCCGCGACATCACCGACCCGCACTTCGAGTACAAGCTCGAATTTCTGGAGCGGCTCCGTCAGCACATCATCGCCACGCTTGACGACGACCCGGAGGCCACCTTCATGATGGGCGGCGACTTCAACATTGCCCCGACCGACGGCGATGTCTGGTCAATGGCAGCCTTCGCAGGGAAAACACACGTCACACCGCCTGAACGCGCAGCTTTCTATGCGCTGGAGCAGGCGGGCATGAAGGAAGTAACTCGCCAATTCACCCCAAACCAGTGGACCTACTGGGATTACAAGGCTGGCCGCTTTTTCAAGGATGAGGGCATGCGCATCGACTTCCAGCTCGCCTCCCCCGACCTCGCGGCAAAGGCGTCCGCCGGATTCATCGACATCGAAGAGCGTCAGGGCAAAGGCGCATCCGACCATGCTCCGGTGATTGTGGATTACGAAGTGTAGATAAACGGGCGGAAAAGCGCGTAGGCCTAGTTCCTACTAGGGGGTGTCGCTGGGGCCGTCGTAAAGCGGAGTCTTTGCTGCCAGCCCCTAAAATCAGGGGCAGAAATGGGCGATAAAGCACCCGCACAACACTTATGAGTCTAACTTTTTGTTCAATCTACAAATTTTCACCACAGAAAGTTATTTCGACGATATAAGGTGTTTATTCAGAACATCAATTCATTACGTCGGGAAGGAAGATCATGACTTCTGCACGCTCCCCTCAGCGCACCACTACCCCGGAGCCAGCGAGCGGCTTCCCCACCGCGGATGACTCGACTGAGTCCGATGAATCCCTGCGCGAAAGCGTGCAGAAGATTTCCATCGGCCTGTATGACTTCCTTGCATCGACTCGCCGCCTCGGTGAGCGCCCGAATGCCAGGATGGACATTTCCCAGTCGGAAATGGAAGTACTGCACTTTATTTCAACCCACCCGGGCTGCGGCGTATCCGACATTGCACGCCTGCGTTTCCTACGCCCGTCCAACGTTTCGGCAACAGTTCGCCGTCTACTCGACAACGGACTGATTGAACGCGAGAACAACGCAAAGGATCGCCGTGCGCAGAACCTCTATGTCTCCAGCGATGGCGAAACGCTGCTGGAGCAACTTATCGACCACTGGGGTGCGCTGGTGTACGAAATTGTGCGGACAATGTCGCAAAAGGACGTTCGTGCGCTAATTAAGGCACTGCCCTCGCTACTAAAGCTGGCGGAGCACTCGGAAAGCTATGTTGAGGAGCACCAGCGCCGCCAGGAGCCGTTCTAAAAGCGCGCCGCCAAGCCCTTCTTACTAGGTACGATGATGCTTATGGCTATTACTTTGAAGAAGGCAAAAGACGTAAAGACCGCTCCATTGGTGGCCACCGGCCTCATCGGCGGCTGGCTCACCGCTCGCGAAACAGGCATTCGCCCGCTCGGTGGCGTCATCTTGGGCGCCGCCGGCGCATATGCAGCACGCACCTGGAACGCAAAGACCGGCGCCCTGGGAGCCACTGGTCTGGTGGCCGCCTACCTCGGCGCTTTCGGCCTCTCACACCCGCTGGCCAAGAAGATTGGCGCATGGCCGTCCGTCCTGACCGTCACCGCGCTGGCTGCTGGCGCAGCAGCAGTTGCCGACTCCAAGTAGTCGACGCAGAGAGCGCCGGTAGGTGCGAAGCCGACACCTAGTCAAGGGCCTCCAGCAGTTTCTCGAGGTGCGCGCGCACCCGGGGCCACGATTCCACAAAAGGCGGCAGCAGATCGAGGCTGTCGACGTCGTCAAGCGGAACCCAGCGCAACTCTAGGGACTCCTCGTTCGGATTCGTCTCCAGCTCTTCGGCAGCTAGTGCGTAGACCGTGTGGTATTTCCAGCCGCCGGCGAGCTCGGGGCGATTCGGATCGGCTGGGAAGGGACCGGTGGTGACCTGCGTGTCGAGGATGCGAAGCTGATGCTCCAGCAGCCCAGTTTCCTCAGCCGTTTCACGCAGCGCGGTCGCCTCAGGAGCCTCATGAGAATCACAAGCCCCCCCAGGAACACCCCACGTTAGGGGGAACGATGTCCAGTCAGCTCGATACTGCATAAGCACAGTGCGCTGAGGGCTCACAATCAGCAGCCCTGCAGCTCCGAAGCGTCCCCAGCAGCGCGTACCGTTGGGGCCGGCTGCCCAACCATTTCCATCCTGAAGCATGTCTCCACCCTACGCCAGATACCCTTGTGTTTTCCGTCACAAGCCCGAGCGACTAAGATTTGCAAGGAACTAACGTTGCTCTGAGCGGAGAGATCGTCGCGGGCGACTTCGGTCACGTCGGAAGGACACGTGCACATGGGTGAAACCACTTCAAGTGCGCCTCATTCCCGTGCCCACGACAAAAACCGAAACCCATTCCACCGCAAGAATCGTGCTCCACGCCGAACTCGTTTCAGCGGTCGCACCACTCCTGGTGGCGAAAGCTTAGACACACACACTGCGGCTCAGGCGGCAAAGGAATCGAAAGATACTCCCGACACCACCCCGGCTACCGAGAGTGCGGCACCATCAACTGCTCTGGAAACTACAGAGTCCTCGGCTAATGCCCCAGCAACGGCCACAACCCCAACAGTCCTAACAGACTCTCCGCGTGATACCGACCTGCGTGTGGATGCCCTGGAAATTGGCCCGCGCAACCGGAGATTGACACGTTTTCTCGGTGAGCGTCTCTACGACAAGCTCGGCCCGTCGGCCACGTATGTGCGCCGGTCAGCGTCATTTTTGATGACGTCACCGGGCCGATTGACCACAGTCGCCCTCATCCTCATCGTCGCTATTCTGGCCGCCGGCCTATCCATGTGGCAAACAACCTCGCAACGCCAGCAGCAGCTCACCCGAATTTCGCAGCTGAGCGAGCCGATGGCCAATGCCTCGCAGAATCTCTATGCCTCGCTGACGATTGCCGATGCGTCGGCCAACACCGCCTTTTCCCGCGGCACACTCAACAGCAGCCAGGACTTGGTCAGCAACTTCGACGATGTCATCGCACAAGCATCCATGTCCGCTACCCGCGCAGCTACGGGCATTGAAAACGTCGATGCCCCAGAGATGAAGAATATCGCGACTGTACAGCGGCTGTTGCCGGTCTACACCGGCATGGTCGAGACAGCTCGCGCGAATGCGCGCCAGGGCAATCCCGTCAGTGTCGCGTACCTCGCCTCTGCCTCAAACTTGATGCAGGTCCAGATTCTGCCAGCTGCAAAATCGCTCTACGAACGCACCAGTACCACCACTAATGATGAGCAGCGCCAACTATCGAAGCCACCTCTTTTCCCGATGTCGGGCCTGGCAGCGGCAATTTTGATGCTGCTAATCACACAGTGGTGGCTGACTCGCCGCACCGGTCGACTATTCAACGTCGGCCTGTTTGGTGCAACCATGCTGATGGCCATCGCACTTGTCGGTGTGGGAATTGCCACCACTCAGCCGTGGCAGTCCAACTCTCTCTTCGGAGAGCAGCGCCCGGATGTTCATGCCCTAACCCAAGTACGCATTGATGCCCAGCAGCTACGCGCCAGCGAAACCCTCGGCTTAGTGCGCCGTCAGCCCGCGGATGCGGAGTCCTTCTCGCAGTCGGTGCGCACCCTGGTCGGCGAGCTGGAAAGAGTGGACGCCAATGCGCCGGACGACGATGTCAGAGCCGCCATCCACGGTATCTACAGCTGGGAGTCCGGTCACAACCTGATGATGGAGCACTTGAGTTCAGGCGACTACGCCGGTGCGGTTCGCATCGCGACCGATGTGGATAATGCCAGCTCGTCGGCGGCTGCGTTCAACCAGGTCGATGAGTCGCTACAGAATTCCATCGCCGAGTCCCGCCTGACCGCCCGTGAGAACCTCGACCAATCCCGTCGCGCTATCGCGGCACTGTCCCTCGCCACGGTTACACTGACCGTCATCGCGGCAGTTCTGGTTGTTTTCGGCTTCCGACACCGGCTTCTGGAGTACCTATGATCGTTCCGTTCTCCCCATCGCTCCGCGGTCTCGCCGGCTGGCGGCGCAGAGCCATCCTTGGTGCACTCACCGTCGCGGGCCTCACCGTCAGTGCCTGCGCGACCGATTCGCTTGCCGACGATCCCTACTCGCGCACAATCCTGGAGGCCACCGGTGACTTTCCCCTGCCACCGGGCGCGTTCTACGACAAAGCCTCCTCGAGGAAGCCTGCGGCAGAAGCCAACACCCCAGATCTGTCCACACTCGCCCCCGATGACCAAACACCGGAAGAGCGAATCCCGGAGATTTACCAGCGCGGCCGCATCATCGTTGGTGTTGACCAATCATTGAACCTGCTCAGCTTCCGCGACTTCAGCAGCGGAGAGCTCTCGGGGTTTGAAGTATCCCTGGCACAAGAGATTGCCCGGGACATCTTTGACAATCCCGATGCTGTCGAGTTTCGGTTCGTCGACAGCAACGAACGCACTGCCGCACTCGAAGACGGCACTGTCGATGTCGTTTTGCGCACTATGACGGTCACCGATGCCCGGCGCGAAAGGGTGCTGTTCTCCACACCGTATTTGACAGCACGAGCTGGAGTTCTAGTCTCTTCGCCGGGTGGCGATGCTTCCCCCGAGGACGTCGAGGACGGTCGCATCTGCGTTTCCCGGGGATCCACTACCGAGGATTTGATTCGACGGCTCTCGCCGAACAATACGCTGCTGTTGGTCGGTAACTGGTCGGACTGCCTCATTTCACTTCAAAACAGCCAGGCAGAGATTGTCGTTGCCGATGACACCATCCTCGCTGGTATCAACGACCAAGATCCGGCTACCGCCATTGTCCAGCGGGGCTTGAACGAGGAAAGCTACGCGGCCGGTGTATCCAAGGGGAACCCAGGCCTAGTTCGCCAAATCAACGCGACCCTGGAGCGTATGGCCAGCGATGGCACCTGGCAGTCCCTCTACGACACTTGGTTCGGCCCCTTCCTGCCAAGCGGTACACAGCCATCGCCACAGTACGGCGACGATGAAGACATACTTGGAATCTCCCCCACACCGGAAGCTGCTCCAGAAGGCGAGGTGGATAACCGATGAGCGACGAAAACCAGTTCTCCGAACAAGCCCAGCAATCCGAGCAAGCCCAGCATCCCCAGTACACGCCGGAGCCCCAGGAGGATGCTCACGCAGAGGCAGAGGCAGCTGCCACTCAGGCCGTCGCCTTCGACCCATTCGCCGATGAAGACGACGAACAAGAGCCCGGCACTGCCGCTGTCGCCTTCGACCCTTTTGCGGACGATGATGACGATGACGAAGAGTTCGATATCGCCGAATTGTTGGGGCGCGGGGGCTCGTCGTCAAGCGCGACGACCCAACCCGGCGCCCAGACGCCAGATCCGTCGATGGCCTCGCACCGGAAAGCGTTGGAGGACTTCCGCCGGAGGCGATCGAATGCACACCGCGGACGCACTGTCGCCGACGGCATGGTGCACCTGCCGTACATCACAACGCAGGATCCGCGCGATGCAGTAATGAGTGATGAGAAGATTCGAGCGACGAATAAGCCGGCGCCGAGCCTGAAAGCCGGCGATATCGTGGCGGATCAGTACGAGATCGTAGGCCCGATTGCCCACGGCGGGCTCGGCTGGATTTACCTGGCGATTGACCACAATGTCTCGGATCGTTGGGTCGTGCTCAAGGGCATGATGGCAGCGAAAAACGAGAAGGATTTCGCCGTAGTCCAGGCGGAACGCGAGTTCCTCGCGGAAATCTCGCATCCGGGAATTGTGAAGATCATCAACTTCATCGATGAGACGGACGCCAACAGCGCCACCGGCTTCATTGTGATGGAGTACGTCGGCGGCCCGTCGTTACGCAAGCAGCGACGGAGCTACCCCGACGGCGTCATGCCCTGTGACCTGGCGATTGGCTACATCCTGGAGCTGCTCCCCGCGCTGGATTACCTGCACTCGCGCGGCGTTGTCTACAACGATTTGAAGCCGGACAACGTGCTGCTCAGCGAAGACCACGTCACGCTTATCGACGTTGGCGCGGTCACCGGCATCGGCGCCTACGGCCATATCTACGGCACGCCCGGTTTCCAGGCGCCGGAGATTGCCACGACGGGACCAACGATTGCCAGCGATATCTACACAGTCGGCCGCACGCTGGCCTCGCTGATTCTGAAGTTGCCGGCGACCAACGGCGTCTACGACCCGGGGCTACCCTCACCTGTCGAAGAGCCTCTATTCCGCCGTTTTTACTCGCTCTACCGCTTCCTACTACGCGCTTGCCACGAGAACCCGGAGGCTCGCTTCGGTTCTGCCGAAGAGATGAGTGTGCAGCTCATCGGCGTATTGCGCGAGATTCTGGCGGTGCGCGACGGCGTGCAATTCCCGCAGGCGGTGTCGAATTTCTCGCCGCAGCGTTCCACGTACGGCACCAAGCACCTGGTGTTCCGCACCGATCAGCTTGTCGACGGCATCACCCGCGGCGTGGAAATCACTCCGCAAGAAGTGACCTTCGCGCTGCCTGTACCACTGATTAACCCGACAGATCCGGGTGCGCGCATCTTGAGTGCCTCGTCATTTACGGAGCCCAACGAACTTATCGAGGCACTGACCAATGCTCTGTCCGAACCCGAGTATGGTTCTTCGGTGGAAATTCCACTGGGCATCGTGCGTGCGAAACTGGACCTCGGATTAATTGATGAGGCCCGCGACAGCCTCCGCGATGTCTCTGAACGTTTGCAGCGCGATTGGCGTTACCACTGGTACGAGGGCGTGACTTATTTGCTTCTCGACCAATTCAACGATGCCCTCGCCTCGTTCCACCACGTGCTGACGATGCTGCCCGGCGAGCCCGCCCCGAAGTTGGCGCTGGCAGCGACTCTCGAGTTGATTCAACAGCGCTTGGGCATCGCCAACGCATCTCTCCTCGAGCCCGCTGTCGCCCGCGCCGCCGCGAACTTGAGCAGCGCGCTGGATAATGTCGCTGCCGATACGCCCGAGATCTTCTCCCCCGCCTGGGCCAGCGAGTCCCTGTCGCCTCAGACCATTCGTTTCAACACCCTGCGTCTCTACGCCGTCGTGTGGGCGGCCAACCCGACGACGGTATCCTCCGCCTTCGGGCTAGCTCGTCAGCTGGCCTCTGAGCGCCAACACGAAATGGCTATCTCCCAGCTTGACCGCGTACCCGGTAACTCCCGTCACCATCGCATGGCACGTTTGACGACGATTCTGATGCTCACCTCAGGGATGCCCTCCGAGTTAACTGAATCGAGAATTCGCCGTGCTGCGCGTCGTCTGGTGGAGCTGCCGACGAATGAACCGCGCATGCCACAGCTACGCATCGCCGTGATGGCGTCCGCGCTGAACTGGTTGCGCAGCTCGAACCTCGACCATGCAGCTAGCTCCAATGGTCTTTTCGATGCGCCCTTTACCGTGGCCGGCCTGCGTGAAGGATTGGAAAAAGACTTACGGATGCTGGCACGCTCTTCGCAGTTTCCGCGACACCGCTACAACTTGGTGGATATCGCAAATCTCATTCGGCCACGGACTTGGCGTTAGCTCTCTAACAGCTCCTTACCGAACCTGGTCAAACATGCTGTTGTGGGCCTGAGCGCCACCCCAGAATTGGTGAATAAAGAGAGAATTGCCTTTCGTGGTTTAAGATATCCTCTATGTTTGCCTCTTCGAAATCCTCTCTCCGCAGCGCTAAGCGCGTAATTATCAGCGCTGCAGCCCTCACCACTGCCTTTGGTATTGGGTCCGGCACTGCCGTTGCCCTGCCGGTTTCCCCAGACCTGCAGTCGCTTAGCCAGAGTGTTCGGGACCTCAAGCTGCCGGAGATCTCGACTCTGAATTCGGGCGACCTTGCCCCTGAGCTCTCTGAGGTACTGGATTCCTCTTCGGTGAAGCTGCCGGATTCGGTCGTCGCTCTGATTAATGAAAACTTCAAGTTCGCTGAAAACAACAAGCAGGTGGCGGACAAGGTCAAAACTCAGCTGCTGAGCGCCATCGACAGCCTGCCGTTGCCAGCCGCACAGAAGGCCGAAGCCACCCGCGTTGTCAACGAGATTTTCGGTTTGCTGGGGGGCCAGGACGAGCCGTCGCAGCCTGAGCCGGCGCCTGCCCCTGCTCCACAGCCAGAGCAGAAGCCACGCCCTGAACCACGCCCAGAGCCAAACAACCCGTGCCCGCCGAACGCCCGCGCATGCGTTGACCTGGCTAACCAGAAGACCTGGCTGCAGGAAAATGGCAACATCACCTACGGTCCGGTGCCAATGTCCTCCGGTATGCCAGGTTACGAAACCACCCGTGGCCACCTGAGCGTTACCCGCAAGGTCCGCGATGAGTGGTCCCGTCCTTACAACGGCCCGATGCCGTTCTCGGTGTACTTCACCAACGACGGCGAAGCTTTCCACGAGGGCTCTGTTAATCAGATGTCCCACGGCTGCATCCACCTGAACCACGATGATGCTGTGAAGTACTTCGATACCCTGCAGGTCGGCGACGGCGTCTACATCTGGTAGTTAGCTGCGCTGATGCGTTGAAACGATGACCGGGTGACTGAGCCTGTTGAGGCATAGGCGCAGTCGCCCCGGCGGTGAAAAATGAGCTCGCCCCACTAGAGTCTTCCAGTTTGGAGGACAGTGGGGGCGAGCTCATTTTTGTTGAGTTTTTGTTGAGTTACAGTCGCGGATTCAACAGGTGAGGTACACGGCAGCCGTCGATTACGGGTTACCGCAACCCTGCCTACTCGTCAGGGTTCCGGTCCAAAGAACTAGTCCACGAAGCTCATTGCGTAGCGGGCAATGGCCAGTTCCTCATTGGTCGGTACCACGAAGACCTTGACCTTCGAGTCATCCGCCGAAATCAGACGTGGGCCGTCATTCGGCTGGGAGTTGAGCTCGTCATCAATTTTGATACCGAAGTTCTCAAGCTCAGCCATCGAATCACGGCGGATACCGACGTGGTTCTCACCGACACCGGCGGTGAAGGTGATGGCATCGAGACGACCGAGAATCAGCATGTACGAGCCGATGTAGCGGCGCAGCTGGTGAACATACATCTGGTATGCAGCCCAAGCATCCGGGTCGTGGTCATCCATGCGCTCCTGCAGGACTCGGAAGTCATTGACACCAGAGACACCCTTCAAACCAGACTGGCGGTTGCACAGATTGTCGATCTCATCGATGCTCATGCCGTTGCGGTAGAGGTGGAAGATGACGCCCGGGTCAATGTCACCGGTACGAGTGCCCATCATCAGACCAGCCAGCGGAGTCAGCCCCATCGAGGTATCCACTGCCTGGCCACCTCGGATAGCCGCACACGACGCACCGTTACCCAGGTGCAGCGTAATCTGGTTGATTTCCTCTGCCGGCTTATTCAGAAGGTCCGGCACCTGCTTGGAAACAAACTCATGCGAGGTGCCGTGGAAGCCGTAACGACGGATATCAAACTTCGATGCGACCTCTGCATTTAGCGGGTACAGAGCAGCAGCTGGCGGCATGGTGTGGAAGAAACCAGTGTCGAAGACGGCGACGTGCGGCACGTCGGGAAGCAGCTTGCGAGACTCTTCGATGCCTACAATATTGGCCGGGTTGTGCAGCGGCGCCAGCGGAATAAGGTCGCGGATCATGCCCACGATCTCGTCGGTAATCAGCTCCGGTCCAGAGAACAGGCGACCACCGTGAACGACGCGGTGACCGACGGCGGCAATATCCACCGACTCCGGACCAACACCGTGCTCATCCATCAGCTCGAACGCGCGGTCAAGGCCACTGGCATGGTCAGCGATAGGCTCAGTGATTTCAATCTTCTGTCCGGAGAACTTCAGATTAATAATGCCGTCTTCTTCACCAATGCGCTCCACCAGACCGGAGACATACGGCGGCTGCGTTGAGTCCTTCTCTGGATCTACCAGCTGAAACTTGATAGAGGAGGAACCGGAGTTCAAAACAAGTACGTGACGGGACATAATAATTAGTTTCCTCCAGCCTGAATAGCGGTAATTGCAACCGTGTTGATGATGTCCGGCACCGTGGCGCCACGAGAGAGGTCGTTGACCGGCTTGTTCAAGCCCTGCAGAATCGGGCCGATTGCCAATGCACCACCACAGCGCTGGGCAATCTTGTAACCGATGTTACCGGCGTCCAGATCCGGGAACACGAAAACAGTTGCCTTACCCGCAACGGAGGAATCCGGCATCTTCTTCGCAGCCACAGACGGGTCAATAGCGGCATCGAACTGCAGCGGACCATCGACAGCGAGGTCCGGGGCCAGCTCCTTGGCCTTGGCCAGACCCGCCTTCACACGGTCAACATCCTCACCTGTGCCGGATGCTCCAGTGGAGTAGCTCAGCATGGCGACGCGGGCGTCGATACCGAAGGAAGCTGCAGTCTCGGCGGATACCACCGCGATTTCACCCAGCTGTTCCGGAGCCGGCTTCGGCAGCACCGCACAGTCCGCAAAACCCCACAGCGAGTTGTCCATAACCATGAGGAACAGCGACGACACCGTGGAAGCCGACGGCTTGGTCTTAATGATTTGCAAGGACGGACGAATGGTGTGCGCAGTTGTGTGGGCTGCACCGGACACCATGCCGTCGACAAGCCCGTTGTGAATCATCATCGTCGCAAAGTAGGAGATGTCCTGCATCGTCTCACGGGCCTGCTCCAGCGTGACCCCCTTGGCCTTGCGCATCTCTGCGAACTGTTCCGCGAACTGCTCAACATATTCGGAGGTCTGTGGGTTCCAGAGATGGGCGGCGTCGATGTCAAAACCAAGTTCGGCGGCGCGCGCCTTCATAGCATCCGGGTCACCGAGGATAGTAAGCTCACAGATGTCCTCGCGCAGGAGGTAATCAGCGGCCTCAAGAATGCGGTCATCATCCCCCTCTGGCAGCACAATGTGGCGCTTATCAGTCTTGGCGCGCTGCAACAGCCACCACTGGAAACGCTGTGGAGTCATCACTGCGGTGACCTCGCGGCTTACGACCTTGCGAAGCCCCTCAGCATCGTCAACGGCAACAACGGGAACGTCGAGATCGAGAGTCTTAGCAGCCTCGACTGCTTCCTCCCCTGTGAGAACAACAGCGAGTACCTCGCTGTGACGCTGAGCTGCACTGCTGAGCGCCAAACGAACGCGAGCCTTTGCGGCCTCTGTGTGACAGCCCTCGCCACCAGCGACAACGATGACACCGGCACCGGCGACGGTGGCGATGCGGAAGTCAAAATCGAGGTTGCCGGAGCCGGTCAGAACAGCCGCCCCCTCGTTAGCAGCGCGGTCGTCCTCAACAGCACTGACGATGGTGTCAAGCGCGGATTCCGGATCCACAACAACCTGATCCACAGTGGCGCCGTGAGCCCCACCGACAGTGTGGAGGCAACGTGCCCCACCCAGTGCCTCAGACAATGCCGTAATGACATCCTGTAGATCGTCTGCGCGGTCCACTGAAGTAATCAGGACTGCGGAGTTGTTGGTGGACGCTTGGGCGTTCTTATCGCTCACCGACGTTCCTTTCTCGCACTGCGCTTAATCGTTGACTTATTTGAACGTTGACTTGGCTCGAGCCATTGGACTGCCGGAGGCTCAAGATCATGCTGAGCTTCCAATCCCGCTGAGTCCCAAATCATTATTTTCATCTTATTGTGAGTCACCTTACATCTCACGACGGACTCAAACCTCTTTGGTTACCCCTGGTAGCCACACTTTTCCCCACAGATTCCAACAATTTTCCCGCACAATCGCGCCTTTTATGCGGTTTTTCTAGTGAACTATCCCAAATTCCCACATTGGACGTGACTAAGGTCACATTTAGTTTTGTACGCCTTCAAAAGCATCTCACCGATGATGTGATGCTCGCCTCTCGATTTTTCGTAAGTTATCGCTACGATTGGGGGCGCTACCATTGGGAATGTCGAATAAACCGATAGCTCACCAATAACTCCTTTCCCCACGAGGTCACCGCTGGCAGCTACTTACGCCGCGGTCTCGTGGCCGTCGTAAAGCATTAGAGAAAGAAGGACACGCTTCATGAATCGCCCGCTCCGCGTTGCCGTAATTGGCTCTGGCCCGGCCGGTGTTTATGCTTCCGATGCACTGATGAAATCCAGTACTGACGTGGAAGTCGATCTGTTTGAAAAGATGCCGGCTCCATTTGGTCTAATCCGCTACGGCGTCGCCCCCGACCACCCACGTATCAAGGGCATCATTATGGCCTTACACCGTGTGATGGAAAAGCCGGAGCTGCGCCTGTTTTCCAACGTTGAGTTCGGCAAGGACATCACGCTCGACGAATTAAAGGAGCATTACGACGCCGTCATCTTCGCCACCGGTGCCGTCGGCGACCGCGCGCTGCCAACGCCGGGTGCGGATCTGCCGGAGCACTTTGGTGCTGGTGAATTCGTGGGCTTCTACGACGGCAATCCACTCTTTGAGCGCACCTGGGATCTCTCGGCGGAGTCCGTGGCCGTCGTCGGAGTCGGCAACGTCGCGCTGGATGTCTCCCGAATCCTGGCGAAGACCGGTGAGGAACTGCACGTCACAGAAATCCCGGACAATGTCTACGAGGTTCTGAAGACAAATAAGGCCAAGGAAGTCCACGTCTTCGGCCGCCGCGGCCCGGCACAGGCCAAGTTCACCCCGCTGGAGCTCAAGGAGCTCGACTACTCACCGAACGTCGAGGTCGTTGTCGATCCGCGCGATATTGATTACGACTCCGCATCCGAGATTATGCGTCGCAACTCCAAGATCACCGACCAGGTCTGCACCATCCTGGAGAACTACGCCATCCGTGAGCCGAAGAACGCACCGCACAAGCTCTACATTCACTTCTTCGAGTCGCCAGTGGAAATCCTCAGCGAGGAGGGTACCGACGGCCAGCAGCATGTGACAGGCTTGCGCACTCAGCGCATGGAATACGACGGTGCTGGCGGGCTGCGGCCGACCGGAGAGACCACCGACTGGAAGGTCGGCGCTGTCTACTCCGCCGTGGGCTACCGCTCTGATGCGCTGCCGGGTATCCCGTTCGACAACGTGAAGAATGTCATTTCCAACGTCGGTGGTCGAGTCATCGAATCCGACAACACCGAGGATGAAGCAGCCGAGGCCATCACTGGCCTCTACACCACCGGTTGGGTTCGCCGCGGACCGGTCGGCCTGATTGGTAATACCAAGGGCGATGCCAACGAGGCCGTGGCCAATCTGCTGGCCGATGCCGCAGAGGGCAAGAAATTCAACCCGTCGAAGCCGGAGTTGTCCGCTGTCAACGAGCTGCTGGAGTCCAAGGGTATCGACTACCTGGACTGGGAAGGTTGGCACAAGCTCGATGCTGCGGAACGCGCCGCTGGCGAGGCCGAGGGCCGCGAACGCAAGAAGTACGTCGAGTGGGATGAGATGGTCACCCACTCCAAGGGCGAGTAACGGCGAGTAACTAGGACGGATAAAAAGCGTCGGCTACGCCACTACCTTCACGTCCGTGTACGCGGCGCGCGAGTCCCAGCGGCAGCACACAATCGGCGCCAACAGCTCGGCCAATGGCTCACCAAAAGCCACCTGACCAGCACCGTCGGCAGCGCCCGCATCGATGACTCGATCCCACAGTAGGCCCGGCGCGGTAAACAGCGGCACCACTACGAGTCCGCGTCCGCGCTTGGCCGCGCGCTCCTGCGCCGCGGCCACAGCATCGGCTCCCTTGATTTTCTCAGGACCGACCACGAATGCCGCGCTCACATGTCCCGGCAGCATCCCGCCAAGATTTGCCGCAAACTGGTGCACCGCCGCATTGGCATCCTCATCGGAGGAGCCGACCCCCATCACCAGCGCATCGACCGGCCAGGAAAAAGATGCATTCTCCGCCGCTTCGATGATTCGCTTTACGACGGCGCGCTTCGTGCCGTCGCCAAGCCCGAGTCCTTCAGCCACTGTGATGTCAACACCATGCCGATCGCAGAGTCGGACCTGCTCGGGAACGTCGACTCGAGAGTGGAACGCATCGGTGAACAGCAGTGGTACGGCCAGTGCCTGAGTCTCGCCGGCAGCGGCGAGCTCGGCACATACGGCATCCAGCGAGGGCTTGTCGAGGTCCAGCCAGGCGAGGCGAATCTGAGAGGGCGCATCCAGGCGGGTGAGCGGCATCTTCTCGCGCACGAGCGCGACCACGTCTTCGAGCACCGGTTTGGTCTCTGAGTGCCGAGAACCGTGCGCAAGCAGAATCAGTGCGGTCATCGATGGTCTCCTCAGGCTCGCTAGCTGTACTTTCTGGTTTCTCTACCTGGCGGCTCTACTGGGCAGCGCCACGCACGAGGCCTGCGGTGAGGGTGTCACCGGTGCCCGGCTCGATGAGCAGGAATGCACCGACACGGCCACCGACGCGGTAGGCATCGACCGGCAGCGGCTGTGCGACCTCGACGGTGATCTCAGCGACGTCGTTGACTGCAAGCTGATCAGCCACACCGGTGGGCTCACCGGTTTCGATATCGATGAGCGCATCGACGGAAGCGATACGACCACGCACCAGCGCGGCACCATAGCGCACCTCTACGACGCGACCGACTGCCAACGGCTTGTCTGCAAGGTGGACGGCCACGGCGGAGAAACGGCGCACGTCTTCCGGGCGCGTGCCACTGATGAGGTCGCCACGGGCTAGGTCGAACTCGGCATCCAGGCTGATGGCCACCGACTGGCCGGCCACGGCCTCAGTGACATCCTCAGCTGCCACGGTGATCTTCGTGACCGTAGCCTGACGGTTGGCGTCTACGGAGACAACATCGCCCACACGCACGCTACCTGCGGCGATACGGCCGGCGTAACCACGGTATTCAGTGGCGTGATCGCGAATGACATAGTCGATGGGCAGGCGCAGGTCAGCCTCGGCATCGGTTTCCAGGTCGGCACCGATGTTGAGGTTTTCCAGCAGCTCCAGCACGGTCGGACCCTCGTACCACGGAGTGTGCTCAGAAGAATCGACAATGTTGTCGCCGACCAGAGCCGACACTGGAACAACGAAGGTGTTCTGCAGACCCAGGCGCTCTGCTAGTGCTGCCACATCCGACTCAATCTTGCGGAAGGCCTCTTCGCTGTAGTCCAGCAAGTCAATCTTGTTGACAGCAAAGATTACGTGGCGAACGCCCAGCAGACCGGCCACCGTTGCGTGACGCTTGGTCTGCGTCACGACGCCGTTGCGCGCGTCGATAAGCAAAACGACGGCCTCGGCGGTGGACATACCAGTGATGGTGTTTCGGGTGTACTGCTCGTGACCAGGGCAGTCGGCGAGGATGAACGAGCGGACGTCGGTGGCGAAGTAGCGGTAGGCGACGTCGATGGTGATGCCCTGCTCGCGCTCGGCCCGCAGACCGTCGACCAGCAGCGACAGGTCAGGGTTTTCCTGACCGCGCGCCTGTGAGGAGGCGACGACGGCCTCGTACTGGTCAGCGAGGATGTTCTTCGTGTCGTGCAGCAGGCGACCGACGAAGGTGGACTTACCGTCGTCGACGGAGCCAGCGGTGCACAGGCGAAGAGTGCGACGAGCGCGAGTGGCGCGGTCAGCGGTAATCAGGGTAGCTGGGGAATTTGGCTGGCTCATCAGAAGTAACCTTCCTTCTTGCGGTCTTCCATGGAGGATTCGGACAACTTGTCATCTGCGCGGGTAGCGCCGCGCTCGGTGAGCTTGGATGTGCGAAGTTCCTCCATGACCTCGGCAATAGTGGTGGCAGTCGATTCGACAGCGCCGGTGCAGCTCATGTCACCGACAGTGCGGTAGCGGACAGTGCGAACCTCGAGGGTCTCGCCGTCGCGGGGTCCACCCCACTCGCCCGGTGCCAGCCACATACCGCCGCGGTTGAACACCTCACGCTCATGGGAGAAGTAGATGGGCGGCAGTTCGATGTCACGGGCTTCGATGTAGGCCCAGACGTCGGCCTCGGTCCAGTTCGAGATCGGGAAAACGCGGACGTTCTCTCCGGCGGCGTGGCGACCGTTGTAGAGCCCCCACAGCTCAGGGCGCTGACGGCGTGGATCCCAACCGCCGAAGGAGTCGCGGACGGAGAACACGCGCTCCTTTGCGCGGGCCTTCTCCTCATCGCGGCGGGCGCCACCGAGAACGGCATCGTAACCACGGTTGGCAATGGTCTCCACCAGCGGCACTGTCTGCAAGGGGTTGCGGGTGCCGTCGGCACGCTCGGTGAGCACGCCGCTGTCGATCCAGTCTTGGACCTTGGCTACGTGCAGCTTGATGCCCGGCTGAGCGGCAATCTTGTCGCGGAATTCAATAACTTCGGGGAAGTTGTGGCCGGTGTCGACGTGGAGCAGCTCCAGCGGGATACCCGCCGGTGCGAAGGCGCGCTTGGCCAGCTCGAGCACGACGACGGAATCCTTTCCGCCGGAGAAAAGTAGTGCCGGACGGTCGAACTGACCAGCGGTCTGGCGAATAATGTCGATGGCCTCGGCTTCCAGCTCGGCAAGCCGCGGGTCGAGGCGGTTTTGTACGGAAACGGTGGTTGAGCTTGTCATGGGGTTCTTTCTGTTGTGGCTGTGTTAGCTGTGTTAGCCTTTCGGCTGTTTTAAAAAAAACTGTCTGTATAAGCTGCAGGTCGCAGCTAGCCATGAGCAGCAATTGGCTAGTGACTAGTGGCTGTCGGTATCGTCTAGCCGCCAGCCACTCAAACTAGAGATGCAATCCGCACTCTGTCTTCTCGCTGCCCGCCCAGCGGCCCGAGCGCGGATCCGCACCCTCTGCCACTCGCGCAGTGCATGTCGCGCACCCAATCGACGGGAACCCCTGTTGTGTCAGCGGATGCACAATGAGGTCGTTGTCCTCGATGTACTGGGCAACGTCCTCATCCGTCCAGGTGGCCAGCGGGTTGAGCTTGATGCGACCGGTCTTATCGATTTCCAGTACCGGCGTGTGTGCGCGGGTCGGCGCGTCGACGCGCTTCAGACCTGTGACCCAGCCCTCGTAGGGGCGCTTCACAGCTGACAGCGGCTCGACCTTCCGCAGTGCGCAGCATCGCGTCGGGTCGGTCTTGTACAGGTCGACGCCCTCTTCGGCGTCTTGCTCGGCGCGGGTGCGCTTCGGCTCAATCGACAGCAGTCGGTTGTCGTAGCGCTGTGCAACCTGCTCCGCCACATCAAGGGTCTCCGGGAAGTGGTAACCCGTATCCAGGAAAACCAGGTCGGCTTCCGGCGCGTGCCGAGCAGCCAGTTCCGCCAATACCGTGTCCTGCATCGACAGGGTCACAGCCAGTGGCGTGTGCAGGTGCTCCGCACCCCATTCCAGTACTTCCCCGGCAGTGGCAGTCTCCAGCTTGGAGCCCCACTCCAGCGCGAGCTCGATCAGACGACGAGCGGTCTCCGGATTGTCCAGCACATCCTGACGCGCGAGCGCCTCCTGAGTCTTAATGACTTCAGCGGTTTTCAGTCCCGTGCTCATGACGCCACCTTCCTATCAATATGACCATGCAGTTTCACTGTGAATACCCGGCAACATTCGCGGCATTGCCAGGCGTAATCGGTTTCCACATCGGGCCACAGATCATCACCGCCGCAGTAAGGGCAATGCATCACCGCGCCCCGGTTCGGATTGGGGTGTGCACTTCGGCCACCGATCCCCAGTCGCGCTGGCACCTCGTCTTTTTCGCTTGCCGACGGCCCCTGCGACCGAACCTCGTTGGGAGATTCACTCACTTCAGGTCCTCCTCATCAGCGCGGACAATCCACTCGCGGAACTGTTCACCCTCGTGGCGCTGCTCCTTGAAATGATTGACGACGCGCTCGATGTAGTCACCCAGTTCTGCCGAGGTGACCTTGTGTCCGCGAACCTTGCGGCCGAAGTTGGCATCGAGCCCCAGCGAACCACCGAGGTGAACCTGGAAACCCTCGACACGGTTGCCCTCATCGTCGGTGACAATCTGACCCTTGAGTCCAATATCGGCAATCTGTGTGCGGGCACAGGCATTCGGGCAGCCGTTGAGCGCAATGGTGATTGGGACATCGAGGTCGCCGAGACGTTCCTCCAAGTCGCCCACCAGATCGATTGCGCGCTGGCGGGTGGTGACAAGTGCGAGTTTGCAGAACTCCAGGCCGGTGCAGGCCAGGATGCCCCGCCGGAATGCGGAAGGCTTGGCAGACAGGCCAATTTCGTCGAGCTCAGCGAGCAGGGAGTCGACCTGGTCGTCGGCGACGTCGAGGAGAATGAGCTCCTTCATGACAGTGGTACGGACGCGGGAAACACCGTGGCGCTCGGCGATGTCGGCGACCTTGACCAGGTCAGAGCCCGGAACACGGCCAACAGCGGGCTTCACACCGACGTAGTTGAGACCGTCGGCCTGCTTGTGCACGCCGATGTGGTCACGGTCGCCCTCGAAAGGCTCGGGCGCGGGGCCGTCGATAAGCTTGCGGTTGAGGTAGTCGTCTTCGAGTACCTGGCGGAACTTCTCCGCACCCCACTCGGCAACGAGGAACTTCAGACGCGCGCGATTGCGCAGGCGACGGTAGCCGTAATCACGGAAGATGCGGCACACGCCCGCCCATACCTCGGGAACCTCGTCCTCTGGGATCCAGGCGCCGAGACGCTGCGCGAGCATTGGGTTGGTGGAGAGACCGCCACCGACCCAAACGTCGAAACCGGGGCCGTGCTCTGGGTGATTGACACCGACAAAGGCGACGTCCTGGACCTCGTGGGTGACATCGAGACGCGGGGAACCGGAAACTGCGGACTTAAACTTGCGCGGTAGGTTGGAGAACTCGTCGCCGGAGAGGTACTCGTCCTTGATGCGGCGAATAGCATTGGTGCCGTCGACGATTTCATCGGCAGCAACGCCGGCAACCGGACTGCCTAGGATAACGCGGGGAACGTCGCCGCAGCCAAAGTTGGTGTCGAGACCAACCTGCTCAAGGCGGTCCCAAATCTCCGGCATGTCCTCGACGCGGATCCAGTGCAGCTGGACGTTCTGACGGTCGGAGAAGTCCGCGGTGTCACGAGCGAAGTCGCGGGAAATCTCGCCGATGGTGCGAATACCCTCGGTGGTGGTCTGGCCACCATCGAGACGAACGCGGAGCATAAAGTACTTGTCCTGCAACTCGGCGTTAGTCTTCACACCGGTGTGCTCACCGCTAAGCCCCTGCTTGCGCTGGGTGTAGAGGCCAATCCACTTAAAGCGCGGAGCTAGGTCTTCCGCAGGGATAGAGTCAAACCCCTGCTTGGAGTAGATGTCGATAACACGCTGCTTAACGGCAAAGCCAGCATCTTCTTTCTTGATGCGCTCGTCGTCGTTAAGTGGCTCGCGGCCGTCGATAAGCCACTGTCCCTGTGGCTTCGGTGCACGCTTCTTACGTCGGGTAGCCGCTGCGGAAGCCGGACGCTCGGCGGTTTTCGTAGGAGAGCTCATGGGGAATCTACCGAATCACTTTCGTTTTGTTCTCGTTGACCGAATTAGTTTCTAATCTTTATAGACCGTTTGGTCTACGTTGCATTGCAGGCAACATTAGACCGACCAGTCTGGCTAGTGCAAGCCGGGGCATGCTCGGATACTTAGCGAACCCCCGCTTCGCCCATGTGGACACCGTTTTCTGCGCCCACTTTGACGCCTCCAGAAGTATCCCCAGCCCCGACATCAACCGAAGCCGGTGATGGAGATCCAGAACTAGACACATCAGCCGAGGAAGACCGAGAAGCCGGCTCGAGCTGCACACGCTGACGCAGACCCGGAAGTGTGTCGTGCGAACGCGCCCACAGCACCAGCACCACGACAGCAAAAGCCCACACGAGCAGCACTGTCGCCAGCACACCGCCGGAAACCAGCGGCGAGAACAGAGTGCGAATATTCAGCCCCACCAACACGCCGCCGATCACAATTCCAAGCAGGCGCGGATTAATGCGCCCCACCAGGTACGCAGCCAAAGGCGCGGCAATTACACCGCCGCACAGCAAACCAATTACCGGTGCGGCATGCTGAGTGAATTCCTCCCGCAGCTTGGGCAAAAAGCCCAGCACAGCAGCTGAAGCGACAAGAAATTCCGCCGCAGAGACAGTGCCGATAATCTTCCGCGGCTGATCAGCTTCAGCGCCGAGCAACGTAGAGGTCGTGACAGGCCCCCAACCGCCGCCACCAGTGGAATCGAGCAGACCACCAAAGAGCCCCAGCGGAGCGAGCTTCTTCGCTCCCCAGGTCTTTTTCTTGCGCTTAACATTAGCCAGGAAGGCGAAGCGGATAATCACCCACAGACCGAGGAAAAGCAAGATTGTCGAGGTCACAGGCGTCGCGGCATCACCGTCGAGATTCGCCAAAAAGGTCGCACCAATAAAGGCACCGATAGCACCCGGCACGCCAAGACTCAGCGCGCGTCGCCAGTCGACATTGCCGAATCGCCAGTGTGAAATACCGGAGGCCAGTGTCGTACCCACCTCTGCTACGTGAACCACCGCCGACGCAGTGGCAGCACTACTACCAGCGACAATAAACAGCGAAGTAGCGGTGACACCGAAAGCCATCCCCAGAGTGCCGTCGACTAATTGCGCGCCAAGGCCGATTAGCACGAAGACTATGAGTTTTTCCATGACAAGCCCTTCCCCGCTTACCCAACCAGAGCCTGCCGTTGCCACGATGCTCGCACGACGAGCCCCTTTCAGAGCTCATTCAGCAGAAGCGATGCGCAGCAAAACCCTCTCAAGCCAAAGCAGTGATTCTTGCGGTGTTTTGTGTTTGCTTTTTGTAGACCAGTTTGTCTATATTCTGTTTCAGCAAGCATAGACCGGTTGGTCTACGATAAGCAATCGCGACAAAGAAAACGTAGAAAAAGGATTCCACCCAATGACCAACGACCAGACTGCAGCCCAGAACACGGCCGCTTCCTCACTGCCCGATCTCGCCAACTCCACCACGCCACTGCGTGTAGCCGTGGTTGGCTCGGGTCCGGCCGGTATCTACGCCTCCGACGCGCTGATGAAGTCCGGCCGCGATGTCGCCATCGACCTCTACGAGCGCCTTCCAGTGCCGTTCGGCCTCATCCGCTACGGTGTTGCGCCAGACCACCCGCGCATCAAGGGCATCATTAAGTCCCTCCACCGAGTGCTGGACAAGCCGCAGGTTCGACTACTGGGCAACGTGGACGTCGGCAAGCAGGTCAGCGTTGATGAACTGCGCCAGTTCTACGACGCCATCATCTTCGCCACTGGCGCGACCGGCGACCGTGATCTGAACATCCCGGGCTCGGATCTGCCGGAGCACTACGGCGCCGGTGAGTTCGTAGGTTTCTACGACTCCCACCCGGAGTTTGCTCGCGAATGGGACCTCTCTGCTGAGTCGGTCGCTGTGATCGGCGTCGGTAACGTGGGTCTCGACGTCGCCCGTATTCTCGCCAAGACTGCCGATGAGCTGCACGTCACCGAAATCGCCGACAACGTCTACGACGGCCTGGCAAAGAATGCCGCCCGCGAAGTCCATGTCTTTGGCCGTCGCGGTCCGGCTCAGGCAAAGTTCACTCCACTGGAGCTGAAGGAACTGGACCACTCTGACACCATTGAGGTTGTCGTGAATCCGGAGGACATCCAGTACGATGCCGCCTCCGAAACGTCCCGTCGCGAGTCCAAGATCACCGATCAGGTCTGTACGATTCTGGAAAACTACGCCATCCGCGAGCCAAAGGGCGCCCCGCACAAGCTCTTCATCCACTTCTTCGAGTCCCCGGTCGAAATCATCGGCGAGACCGGTGAAGATGGGGTACAGCACGTCAGCGCTATCCGCACCGAACGCACCGAACTCGACGGCGAGGGTGGCGTCCGCGGCACCGGCAAGTTCACCGAATGGCCGGTCGGTGCGGTCTACCGCGCAGTCGGCTACCGCTCCGACGCAGTCACCGGCGTACCGTTCGACACCGGCACGCACACCATCCCAGATGCCGGCGGCCGCGTGCTTGACGACATCGACGGCAACCACATCCAGGGCCTGTACACCACCGGCTGGATTCGCCGTGGCCCGGTCGGCCTAATCGGTAACACCAAGGGCGATGCCAACGAAGCTGTCGGCAACCTCATCGCCGACTGGGAGGCAGGTCGCCTGGCCGCACCTGCAAAGCCCACGCATAACGACGTCGACGAGTTCCTGGCCGACAAGGGCCTCCAGGTCACCACCTGGGAGGGCTGGCACGCACTCGACGCCGCCGAGCGTGCCGCGGGCGAAGCCGAAGGCCGCGAGCGCAAGAAGCTGGTCGAGTGGGCTGACATGGTTACGGCCTCCACGGTCGTCGCAAAGCAGCCAGATGCCGATGACGTGGCCGAAGCTGTGCACGAAGCTGTTGTGGAGACCGTCGCGAGCTAGCGCATCGGGTCTAACCGGACAGTTGATTATGCACGTCAGTCGATTTTCGGATTAGAGTTAATACATGGCTTATCATGCAGACTCATCCAACCTGGACGTCAAGGAAGTTCTGACCTGGGAAGGCTTCGGCGTCGCCTCCCGTGAACTGGCACAGCAGATTGTCGACTCGGACTTCGACCCGGAGATTATTATCGCCGTGGCCCGCGGTGGCCTGCTGCCAGCAGGCGCACTCAGCTACACCATGGGCGTCAAGCTCTCTGACGCCATCAACGTCGAGTTCTACACCGACGTGGCGGAGACCCTGCCGGATCCGGTTCTGCTGGAGCCGCTGCTGGACATCGAATCGATTTCCAACCGCCGCCTGCTGGTCGTCGACGATGTGGCTGACTCCGGTCGCACGCTGCATCTGGTGCTCGACCTACTCAAGAAGCACGGCGCTGAAGTCCGTTCCGCTGTGCTCTACGGCAAGTCCCGCTCGGAGATTGCACCGGACTACGCCTGGAAGCACACCGATGACTGGATCGTCTTCCCCTGGTCGGCCGAGCCACCGGTACAGAAGTCCAAATAGCTCACGCGCTGCCGGAGGCGCACAAAAAAGTGCGCTGCAGCGTTCCTTTCCCAAGCAACACCAGCAGCGCACACTAGGTCGTCGAACTACCCCAGTTCGACGACCTTAATCTTTGATGCCGCCTCCGATGCACGCTCACGAGCAGCGTCGACAGAATCTGCGGTCGAAACAGCAACACCCATGCGGCGACGCGGACCGGCAAACGGCTTACCAAAGATACGAATGTCTGTCTCCGGAATAGCCATGGCCTCAGCCAGGCCGGTGTAGCCCGGCTGCTCGATGTCAGCACCGCCGTAGACGACAGCGGAGGCTCCCGGGGACACCAGCGTGACGTCGATAGGCAGACCCAACACTGCACGCGCGTGCAGCTCGAACTCAGAGAAACGCTGGGTGCCCATGGTGACCATGCCGGTGTCGTGCGGACGCGGGCTGACCTCGGAGAACCACACCTCATCGCCGCGGACAAACAGCTCGACGCCGAAGATACCGCGACCGCCCAGCGCGTTGGTGATGCGCGCGGCGACAGAGCGCGCATTGTCCAGGGCGTTTTCACTCATGGCAGCCGGCTGCCATGACTCAACGTAGTCGCCGTCCTGCTGACGGTGCCCAATGGGCTCACAGAACCACGTTGCCCCCTCGCCGGTCTCCGGATCAACGGAGCGCACGGTCAGCAGCGTGATCTCGTAGTCGAAATCGACGAAGCCCTCCACAATGACGCGGCCGGACTCGACGCGGCCGCCACTCATGGCATAATCCCACGCGGCCTGGACATCCTCCGGCGAACGCAGCGTGGACTGCCCCTTGCCCGAGGAACTCATGACCGGCTTGACCACACACGGGAAGCCAATCTCATCGACAGCTGCGGTGAATTCATCAAAGCTGGAGGCGAAGTGATAGCGGGAAGTCGGCAGCCCAACCTCTTCCGCGGCCAGGCGGCGAATACCCTCTCGGTTCATGGTCAGCTGAGTCGCCCGTGCGGTTGGAATAACGGTGACGTCCAGCGTCTCGTCTTCCTCAACCTCTTCCAGCACCTCGGTTGCCAGGGCCTCGATCTCGGGGACGATGAAGTGGGGCTTGACCTGGAGAATCAGATCCCGCAGTGCACTGGAATCCGACATATTCAAGACGTAGGCGTGGTGAGCGACCTGGTGTGCCGGTGCATGCTCGTAGCGATCGGCAGCGTGCACCTCAACGCCAAGACGTTGGAAAGCAATGGTCACCTCCTTGCCGAGCTCGCCAGAGCCGAGCAGCAGAACTCGCGTTGCTTCCGGCTGGTACGGGGTTCCGGTGACTTCAGGGGTGAACATCGAGATAAACTCGCTTTCGTCTACGGCACGTACGCTGCACAACCAGCAGCTGTGAAATTGATTGTCTCCAGCATACGACAGCGAGCGGATTCACCGCGGCGGGCACGGGCGGGGAACCTAGCGCGGGAACACCCGTACGAACTCAGCCAACGCCGCCTCGCGGTCCGCAGCCAGAACCACGTTCGCCTCTGCGCCGGCAGGATCTTCCACCACCTGTCCGCGCCGCGCAGGCTCATCTGCAAAGGTTCGCTTATCGACGCCCACGAGACGCATCTTCTCCACTTCCCCGGTCACCGCACCGACGGCCACCATCGCGGCAAAGAGGTCATGAACCTGTGCCTTGTAACCGACTCCAACTCCCTGGTGGAACTCAAAGTAGAACTTCAGCGAGCGGCGCAGAACACGCAATAGCTCCGGGTTCATACCGGCATCTCGCCAGGACTCAATTTCGACATCGCTGATAGTGATGGTCTCAGTGACATTGAGCGGAACCAGCGTCGGCACCGGCGCGCCTGCGGCGGTGGCGATGCTGCGCACGGCATCCTCCGGGCGCTCGACGCCCACAGCGCCCGCGGTGCCGAAGACCTCGGTGACCGCGGTGGGGTCAACCCAGAAGTTCCATTCCGCAAACTCGGTGACGTTACCGTGGTACTCCACAGCACCGCCCATAATGGTCACGCCGTCGAGCTCCCGCATGAGTTCTGGGTACTTCTTCAAAGCGGCCACGTAGGTGGTCATAGGGCCAGTGACCAGCAGGTGCACCTTCTCCCCCGTCGACCGCGCCTGCTCGATGACCTGGCGCCACAGCGCCAGCGGATCCGCCGCTCCTGCGCGCCCCGGTTCGTAGATGACGGCCGGTGGAGCCAGGTTGTAGCCCAGCCCGTACGGGCCATGAGTCTCAGGCGTGGTGGTCAGCTCACGGTCAGCGGGCCCCTCGAAACCGCTGACAACCGGGACCTCCGGACAACCACAGAGATTCAACATGTACTTGGTGTTGCGAGCGGACCATGCCGCAGTGGTGTTACCACCTGCGCAGGTCACACCCACCAGCTCAATCTCACCTGCGGTATGCAACCCCGCGAGGTAGACGAGAGCAAGACTGTCATCGATACCCGTGTCAACGTCGGCAAGCACTTTCAAACGCGTCATAAGGTCAAGTGTGACACGAAACACGCTCAGCCCGCAGAGCTAAACACGGGCAAAACAGGGATACAGACGAGTTTCCGCTGGTGCTGGCCGGGTTTACTAGTTCGTCGACATCGCTGCATCACCCACCGGAGCGGACTCCGGCAGCGGCATATTCAGCTCGGCCAAGACCTCGCGCAGTCGCGTCGGGTAGTCGGTGATGATGCCATCGACACCAGCGGCAATCTGCTCGCGCATGGTCTCCTTTTCGTTCACCGTCCACGGCACCACCTTCATGCCGGCCTCGTGTGCGCGGGAAATCAGCTCCGGCGTGGCGACCGGTTGGTAGTCAGCATCCGACGGTGTCTTGCCGTAAGGAATGCTGTGCGTCGGTGAGAGCACCTGCACTCCAAGCTGCTTGGCGGCCTCGATGATGTCGCCATCAACCTCGTCGTAATTGACATCGCCGATCCAAGGAGAATCCTTCTTCCAGGTGGTTTCATCCCACAGCATGACCAGCGGAATCTCCGGGTTCCGTTCCGCGACCAGCGGCAACGAGCGCCAATCGAAGGATTGAATCATCACACGATCAGCCACACCCGCGCGGTCAATCTCGTCGAGAATCACATCGACGAACTCCTGCGGTTCTGCCGAGTCAGCGCGCTTTTCGCCCTCGATCTTGGTCTCAATGTTGAAGTGGATGTCCTGGTTATCCTTAGTCAGCTCGAACAGCTCCGGCAGGGTCATCATCCTATTGCCCTTGATTGGCTCCGCATCCGGGAAGTCCTCGAGCTTCTTGTCACAGACCAGGGTTTGTACCTGCTCATAGGTGAGATCATGTACGAGCTTGCCGACGTACGGGTACTGCGGGTCCCCCTCCGTCACTGGCTCGGTGTCCGAGCACTTGTCGTCTTGGATTTCCGGATCGTGCCAGACCATAGGCACGCCATCCTTCGTCAGGACGATGTCCAGCTCCAACGTCGTAACGCCCAGCTCCAACGAGTTGATCATCGCCTGCTTGGACTCCTCCGTCCACTCACCGCGACCACCACGGTGTGACTGCAGATCAAAACCCTCCGGCAGCTTAGCCATCGCAGCCGGCCGCACATTCGCGGCCGCATTCAGCTCAGCGACCTGCTGCTTTTCAAAGGTCTTCTCTTCGCTCGACGTAGTGCTAACCGCGCTTGCACTGCTTGACGACGACGCCGCGTCGTTGTCTGCATCATTGCTGCAGGCTGCAATAGGAGAAATAGCAAACGCGCCCATAGCGATGGCCGCGATTGCGCGGCGCGTGCCGTGGACGCGTGAATTCTGAGGCTGCTCGCTCTGCTTGGTCCGTTCGTCAAACATGGAGTCAGATGAGTTGCGAGAAGACATGGCCGGTGATTTTTCCTCTTTGGGCGTAGTGTTAGCGACTTCATAGCGACGGCATAGTACCGACAACACAGTGTCGACAAACTACCGTCGGAGGTTTACGGAACACAGAAATCTGGGTGAAAACTGTGTGGTGCGCCACTACTTTAAAACGGCCTGACAGCACTCGCATCTGGAGAGAGTGCGGGGTGAGCGTTTAATTCCCCTCTGCCTTTGGAATCTCGCCTTCTTGAGCAACCTCTGCCCCATCCCAGGAGTACGTAACGGGAGCGTTGTACTGGTCTTTAAAGGCGAAGGCACCGCCGTCTTCGATCATTTTATTGACATCGAAGAAATTGACGGTCACAGTTTTGCCATCACCCTCGACCGAGTTGATTGTCTGCGGACCACCGGCGGTCCCCACGTACTCGCCCTTATGAAACAGCAGCACTGCACCAGCGGTAGTTGAATGCGTAATTTCATTCTGTACTGCTGAGGCAAAGGTCAACTCGCTGGTGGTATCCCAGTTCGTATCGTCCGTGACTGTCCAACCGCTGCCATTGCCACCTTCCATTGAGTTCAGGTCGGCAACCGCTTCTTCGAAAGCCTCTTCCTGGGTTGGCGCAGAAGAACCCCCATCGGTGTCGTTATCATCGACATCCGGATTGGGGGTATCTGCACTTTCACTGTCATCCTCGACAGTGGTGGTCGTAGTGATGGTGGTCGTTTCTTCATCTACCTGAGGAGCAGAGGTCGGTGCTGCAGTCTCATCAGTGGAGCAACCGGACAAAGCCACTACACCTGCGACCGCCGCGCTAACCAGCATCGACCCGCGACGAACTGAACGACCACTCATGGCTGGAACCTCTTCTGTTCTCTCAAGTTTTCTCAAACACTTAGCGACGGCGGAGCATTACTTTCTCATGTCCGACTCTGAATTGAGTTTACTTGGAAAAAATCAAGAGTCCCCGCGAGTGCCCAAGAATTCTCGAAAGCTCTCGAGAGTTCTCGGGAGCCGTTAGGAAGCGGGCTTCGCGCCGCCGGGAATCTTCCCCTCGTGAACGACGTGATCGCCGTTCCAGAAGAAGTGAACATTAGAGGTGAACTTGGCCGCATCAGCGTTCGGCGCACCTGCGGCCTCCTGGGCCTCCCAGTCGTGGTAGATGACCGAGATGTTCTTACCATCAGGGGTCGGCGTCACCTTGTTGATGTGCTGAGGCCGGTCAGAGTCCGTACCAATGAACTCACCCTTGTGGAACATCAACAGCACAGTGGAGGACTGAGCGTTGCCCTGCTTGGCCTGATCTGCGAGAGCAAAGCTCAAATCGCTACACGGGCTGAAGTTGGAGGTGCCAGTGTACTTCCACCCATCATGGTTGTTCGGACGCTCCCTGTTGACCTTATCCAGGGCCTCCTGGATTTCAGGTGCTGCCGGGTTCGGGGTACAGCTATCTGCCTTCGCCGGAGCCGGTGCCGGCACTGGGGCCGGTTCCGCCTGAGCCGCGGGAGCTGCAACGGCTCCACCTACTGCGGAGAAAACCATCGCGCCGGAAAGTACGGCGGAACTTGCCAGTCGTTGTACTCGGTGTCCTGTGTTTTGCATGAAAACCACACGCCTTCTGTCGTTTGGACTTCTGTCGTTGGACCACGCGGTGAGGCCTACGATACAAAAATGACTCTGGGATGCCAGTGTCAACTGACAATTCCCAGAGCCTTCTCGTGGTTAGCAAATGTTCTTTTTTACAGCAGCCAGCAGTTTCGACACCGAAGATTTTTTATCTAACAGTTCGATAAAGCCGGGTCGAAAGCCGGACTATTTTCCGGCTAGTTCGCCACTGCCCCCCAGGCTAAGTACCCAGCGCTAGTTGCCCAGCGCTAGTTGTCCAGCACATCGTGGACAACGATGGTCTGGTCACGACCCGGGCCAACACCGATGTAGGAAATGCGAGCGCCGGAGAGCTCCTCCAGGCGGTTCAGGTAATCCTTGGCCTTGTCCGGCAGCTCATCGAAGGTGCGGCAGCCAGTGATGTCTTCGTCCCATGCAGGCATGGTCTCGTAAATCGGGACAGCGTGGTGGAACTCCGACTGGGTGAGTGGCATTTCGTCGTGACGCACGCCATCAACGTCGTAAGCGACACAAATCGGAATCTCGCCGATACCAGTCAGGACATCCAGCTTGGTGATGAACAGATCCGTGAAACCGTTGACGCGCGCGGCGTAGCGAGCCAGCACCGAGTCGTACCAACCACAGCGGCGCTTACGGCCGGTGTTGACTCCGACCTCACCGCCGGTGGTCTGCAGGTACTCGCCCCACTTGTCGAACAGCTCCGTCGGGAACGGGCCAGCACCGACGCGGGTGGTGTAGGCCTTCATGATGCCCAGCACCGAAGTGATCTTCGTCGGGCCGATGCCGGTGCCCACGCAGGCACCACCAGCGGTTGGGTTCGAGGAGGTCACGAACGGGTAGGTGCCGTGGTCGACGTCGAGCATGGTGGCCTGGCCGCCCTCCATGAGGACGTGCTTGCCGGCATCCAAAGCCTGATTGAGCTCAAACTCCGAGTCGATAATCATCGGGCGCAGACGATCGGCGAAGCCCATGAAGTAATCAAAGACTTCATCCGGGTCGATAGCGCGGCGGTTGTACAGCTTGACCAGAATCTGGTTCTTCTGAGCCAGCGAAGACTCAATCTTCTGGCGCAGAATCGACTCATCCAGAATGTCCTGGACACGCAAGCCCGTACGGCCGACCTTGTCGGCATACGTCGGGCCGATACCGCGGCCAGTGGTGCCGATAGCGCGCTTACCCAGGAAGCGCTCGGTCACGCGGTCCAGCGTCTGGTGGTACGGAGCAACCATGTGGGCATTGCCGGAAACGCGCAGGCGGGAGGCTTTTGCACCGCGAGCTTCGAGGCCATCAATCTCGTCGAAAAGCGCCTCGAGGTTGACCACACAGCCGTTACCGATAATCGGCACAGCGTTTTCCGACAGCACACCCGCCGGAAGCAGCTTCAGCTCGTACTTCTCACCGCCGACGACAACGGTGTGGCCGGCGTTATTGCCACCGTTGGGCTTGACGACGTAGTCGACGCGGCCACCGAGAATATCGGTTGCTTTGCCCTTGCCCTCGTCGCCCCACTGGGCACCGACGATAATGATTGCGGCCATAGTCCTACTTCAACTCCTGGGATTGCAGACGACGCATTAGAGTGTAGTCCTATGCGTATTGTTGTGCTGCAGTGTGGCCCCGATGTACCCGCGTTTCCCCAATTGCTCCGCCAATCATGGTCTACATCAGCACCGTCCACACCATCAGCACCAGCTACTCCGGCACCACCCGCCTATGCGCTTCACGACGTCGCGATGATCCCCACCCGCAAGGAGCTGGCTTTCATCGACGACCTGGCCAAGGACGTACTGCCTGTCGATACAGCTCCGACGCCGGAGGAAATCTCCAAGCAGAAGAAAGTCGACCACTTAGGCGCTCCGCAACCCGCTCCGCAAAAGCCGAGCGAGCCGTTACGAATTGTGGTCGTTGGCACCGACGCGGCACTGGCTACCGTGGCAACCTACCTGATGCGCAAGAACCTCCTGTGGATTGAAGTGGCACATGTCCCCACCGCACCGTCGACCGCGGCCAAAAACTGGGGCATCGAAGGAGGAGAAGGGCTCGATGCGGCGACCGCGCTCACACGCCCGACGACGCCAGTGCCGCTGATTCGCGATGACACCGGCCACGCAATTGTTGGTTACGCCCTACTGACAGAGCCGGGAATTACCGGAGTGTCCTCGGCAAACGGGTTTACTGGCGAGGTCTATGTCGACGAGCATCAGATGTTCTCCGGCACATCCACCGGCCTGCAGATTCGCCCTACCCCCGACGCCCCGGGCATCGTTGCGGCCGAAGTTCCGGCTCCGGAAGCGGAAATCGGTAACGAGGATGGAGGCAACAAAGGCCTGCTGAGCCGACTCGGATTGGGGCGCGGTGGCCGTCGTAAAGCGAAAGAAGCCCCGGCCCGCGAGCTACACCGTCCGATGACGGGTCGGGCAGTTCAAGTTGGTGGCCTGGGCTTCCGATATGTGCGCGATGGAGTCGAGTCTCGAAAGCCGCGAGAGAAGACAACTCTGTACCGACACCTTCGCGACTTGCAGATTGTGCACTAACTGCGTCGGGGCAATAGCCACGGTCTGCCCGTGAGAAAGTGGCTTGCGCGAAAGTGGCCTGCGCGATAGCTCGAGTACAGATAACATTTGGGTGTTAAAGCCCCTGCCCGCCACTGCCTCGATAGGACAGCATCATGACTGACAACACCCCACGGCTACGCGCTGGCGACCAAGCCCGCCACACTGCGCTGGAACGCTTGGAATGGGCATTCCGCGATGGCCAGATTGACTTTGCGGAACTGCAGGAGCGCACCGAGAAAGCCCAAAAGGCAACGTACATTGATGAGTTGCCCACATTGACACAGGACTTGTCGCTGCCCGCGAACCTGGCCGAGCCGACTCCACATGCGCACCCAAACCCTAACCTGCGCCCGAACCTGCACAGCGTCCCGGACGAGCACCATTCAGTGGCACCGAATGCAGCCAGCAATCATCAACCAGCTCGGATTGATAGCTCCGCCGCGGCAACTGGTTCGAAGCTCTCCATCGGCATCTTCGGCGGCACCGACAAGAGAGGCCCTTGGACGTGCGCTCCCACGCACACCACGGTGGCGGCCTTCGGCGGGACCGGCTTGGATTTCCGCGAGGCCATCCTGACCGCGGAAACCACTGTCGTCAACATTGGCTGCGCCTTCGGTGGAGTCGACGTCATTGTCCCCGACCACTACCAAGTTGATGTCGACGTGCTGCCCATCTTCGGCGGCACGGATGTTACTGGAAAGCCGGGACGTCACCTTCCAGCTCCTGGCGCAGGCCAGGCTCCGAAGATTATTGTGCGCGGCTTCGTCGCTTTCGGTGGCGTCGAGGTCAAGCGCGTACCGCACTAGAGCATGCTGCAGTAGCAAGTGCGCCTGGCGAGCCACTACTCGCCCACGTCTCACCGGCTACTCGTCCCATACCTCCGGCGGCATTGCTGGGAACGGCGTCGTCGGCGGCAGCGTTGCCACAGCTGAACGTCTGGACAGGCCACACACCTGCAACAGGTCCACCACCAAGGAGCGGGACTGCGCAAACACAACCTGTTCCGACAGCGTTGCGTCCTCGATCACGCGCGGGTGCATTTTCGCCGCTAGACGACGCAAGTACCGAACCACGTCTTCAAGCTTGACCTCTCCGGATCCCTCGGAAAGCTGAGCGATAGCGATGTCGCCGGATTCGAAAGGCAACTCGCCCCACTCTGGGATTCGGCGCACGGCGGCTTCGTCGTCAAGCACATGACTGACCAGGCGCGTACCTTCAGACACGCCGAGAACAAGTGCGCACAGTTCGGACGAGAAGTCGATGTGATCCTCACGTGCGGTGATAGCGCGACGCGCGAGCACACGGATGTTGCGCATGGCGTTGTCGACGGGATGTACCATGCGCGACAGCGAGTGGATTCTATCCCGAGAGCGCCAGAGCAACGGCGAGATACGGACCTGCTCGCCCGCGTCGGCGACAGTGCGGTCCATCAGCGAGACCTGCGCCTGCATGGAGCGCACCACGCTCAGTGCGGTGCGGATGCGATCGGTGTCGCCCTCTTTCATGCCGATGCCGATGTCATAAAGTACGTCTGCACCCATGTCGAGGACCTTGGCCACCTTGCGGCGAGCACCCGCCAGCGGGCTTCGCGGCAATATCATGAGCACAATAATGCCCACCACACCACCGACGAGAGCATCGATCATTCGGTAATAAGAACCGGCGGTGCCCGGCGGAATAATGGTGGCGATGAGCACGGCTGAAGATGCCGCTTGGTTGACCACAAGCGGACCGCGACCGACAAACACGCCAATGACCATGGCGACGAACACACCGACAGTCAGCTGCCAGATACCCGAGCCGAGGATGGAGATAATCACATCACCAATGCCGACTCCCAATGAGGCGCCGAGCACCAACTCCACAGAGTGCTTTAAGCGAGGACCTGCGGTCATCACGTTGAGGCTGATGAAAGCGGCCATCGGCGCGAAGAACGGGTTGGGGTGCCCCAGTACCTCAAGTGCGAACCAGTAGGCCATCCCGGCAGCTAGCGTGGCTTGGACAATGAGCATCCAACGGGAGCGCACACGGTCAATCGCATGGAGGAAACGCGTGCGGGGCCTCACTTTCTGACGCAACTTGTTTGCTGCGCGGGAGGCCGGATGTAGGTACGTATTGCGAAAATCTTGGAAATCCGGGCGCGGATTATCCTCGACGAATTGCGTTTCCTTAGCTTCGACGAGGTCGTCGACATGCGCGGGAGCAAGGTCCTCTAGATTCCTGGCAGCTGCGGCATCCTTATCTTCCCCACCAGCTATGCCAGCCATGCCGAAGTCACCATCCTCATGTAAAAAACTGTGCGCTTTTTATGTACCCGTTGTGCTGTTGTGCACTCTTATGTGCCCGCTGAATCTCTGTGCGCGATTAAAGACCCAGTTCTGGCAACGCGGATTCATCACTGTCACGCAGCAACGCCATCATGCGATCGAATTCATCATCCTCGCCGATAGCCTTAGCAGCCTTAGCCAACGCTGCGAAGGCGCGGAGCACACCACGATTCGGCTCGTGCTCCCACGGAATGGCTCCGAACCCCTTCCAGCCGTTTCCACGCAGCAGGTCCAGACCGCGGTGGTAACCAGTGCGAGCGAAGGCATAGGCCTGAATCTCCTGGCCCTCGGACAAGGCGCTTTCAGCCAAATCCGCCCAAGCCTGGGAATCGCGCGGGCATGCGCGAACCACGGCCTCCGGGCTTGCGCCACCGTTGCGGGCAGCAACGGCCTCGTCAAGAACGGGGAGCTTCACGGGAGCAGGAGCCATCATGTCATTGAGTTTCATGCGTCCTATTGTGCCAGGCATCACGTGGCGATGGCAGGGGCTCAGTAGGTGACTCCCTGTTGGCAACGGCGGGCACAGCGCGGTGGTACAACGTCGGCAAGCGCCAGATGACGACCAACTAGCGTTCCCCGACTACTCCGGGCAGCTCGGCTTCGTCGAATCCAACGACTCACCATTTTCCAGCTTGGTCGCAACAAAATCGGCCACTCGGGCGCACGCTTCCATCAGCATCCAACCCGACAGTTGGACAGAGAGGTCACGCTCCTTAATCGCCGAACCGCGAACCGCGCCACCGACTGATTGCGCAACCGAACCGCCCTGTGGGAACTGAGCATTATCGTTCCAATCTGCGGGGAAAAGCGGCAGGCCATCAACCTCGAGGCGGTGGTACCAGCACTTCTCCCCCGAAGCCAGAACCAGTCGGCGAGCAATGCGAGCTGCCGCGCGATTCATGCGATTGTCTCCAGGCAAACGCACCGCCGCATCGGCGAGGTATCGCACCAGGATGCCGTTGAACAGACCACCATCGCCGCCACCGGCACCGGCGATAACATTGTCGGTGGTCGCCAAATCCTTTGCCACCGCGTGGATGAGGTTTTGCACGCGCGTGAAATACTTCGTCGCCTGTTCACGCTGGCCGTGCGCCCGAAGCGCAAGTCCCACTTCGAGGCAAGCGCCAATCATGACACCCTGGTTGTACGTAAACATGCCCTTCTGCACGACGGCACCTGCCATGGACAAGCGAATGCCGTCGTAGAGCAGCCCTGAGTCCGACAGGAGGTTGGCGTAAACCCAATCGATAAGTTCCTCTGCCTCCTTGATACGACCAGCCCGGGCCAGAGCGATGGCTGCAGGACCGTTCGAGGGGACGTTGAAAAAGAGGTCCTGCTCACGCCACGGCAGCACACCCGTGGACTCCTGCCGACCATCGCCCAAGCATGAAATCAGCCGTGCTGTCGTCTTCTTGGGCACCGATGCGCCGAGGACAGCGTCGGCACGCCCGAGCGCCAACGCCATCCACGCGCGATCGTCGTAGTACTTGTTCTTGGTCAGCAGCGTGAGGTTGCGAATGCGGATACCCCGAGTGGTCTGGCGGATAGCGCGGTACTTCTCCTTAGAAGGCACGCGCTTGGCTGCGTCTACCAGGCAGTCGAGATACTGCGCCTGCCACCAGTAATGCCAGTTGATGAAGACCTTATGTCGAAGCGGCGCGGGCCAGGAAGCCATTGCCAAATTCGTGCCCGGAAGACCCCACAGCTTCGCCGCATGACGGTTGCGAATCGCCTGTTCAGCCACGTCCGCACGATAGGCCCACGTTTCGGCCTCCGGACGCGACATTTTTAGAACCACTGGCTCTCCTTAAAACGGCTGTGAAACAGCTCTAAAACAGCCTTCGAAATAAAACACCTAAGCAGACAATTACCAGGCCGCGGTGATATCTGCATGAGTACGAATCCAAGAGTGCATGGCAATACCCGCCGCTACCCCCGCATTTATCGAACGCGTCGAGCCAAATTGGGCAATCGACACCGTCAAATCCGCCGACTGCTGTGCTTCTTCAGTCACTCCCGGCCCCTCCTGGCCGAAGAGCAAAAGACAACGCTCGGGCAACTCAACGGTTTCGATGGGTACGGAGCCCGGCACATTGTCCACGGCCACGACAGCCAAATCATGCTCGCGCGCCCAGCTAATGACCTCCGACACCGTCTCGTGGTGCAGCAAGTGCTGGTAGCGGTCAGTCACCATCGCGCCGCGACGATTCCAACGCTTGCGCCCCACGATGTGCACGGCCTCCACCAGGAAGGCATTTGCGGTGCGTACCACGGTGCCAATGTTGGAGTCATTCTCAAAATTCTCGATGGCGATGTGCAACGGATGACGACGCTTATCCAGCTCCGCGACGATAGCCTCCATCGTCCAGTAGCGGTAAGCATCGACGACATTACGTCGGTCGCCCTCATCCAGAAGCTGCTCATCGTATTCTGGGCCGGTCGGTCGGGGTTCGTTCGGGTGCTCCTGCTCCCACGGCCCCACCCCGACACGAGCCTCAAACCATTCCGTCGGCCCCTTCCCGGGCTCAGGCGCGGTCAAGAGCCAACAGCCCCTCGACCAGGAACAACTGCGCCACGGTGTAGGTGTCCATCACTGCCGCATTCAGAAGCTTGCCGACGACGCCCTCCTCCGCAAACATCTTTCGAGCCATCAGTAGCGTGTCGGAGACGAGGAACAGGTTGCCACCGTGGCCGAGGCCGTAGGCGGCATCGGCAATCGGTAGGCCGGTCTGCTCATCAGTACCGACAGCACCGGCACCCTCCAGCAGCGCCGGGTCATCGGCCAGTGCGGAGGTCACAGCCAGCAGCGGACCGTAGCCAACAGCAGCGGGCAGCGCCTCGGGCTTTACAGCACCGACCAGCGGTACCGAACCAGCCCACAGTGGGAAGCGAATGGCAGCACGCAGCGCGCTAATCCGAGCTCCGGCACGCCACAGCAGCACGTGGTAGGCAACCTGGTTAACTGCGAACGGCACAGAACCGCGGTTCAGGTTCGGCTTATTCGGCATGAGAATCAAGTCGCCCAGCCAACCGCCGGCGAGGCCGATGAGCAGGGTGGTCGTCGTAAAGCGAGACGTCTCGTGGCGACGGCGCCAAACGTTGGCCGCCAACAGTGGCATGAGGACAGTCTTGGAAACTCGACGTGGAGTCTCCCAGCCGAAGGCACTGGAGACAACGTTGACCGCACTGGCGGCGATGTAGCCGGCACGTTCTGGGGCACGGCGAGTGTCGGAGCTCGCGCTGGCGATACCGACGAGTGCGCCGAGGCCCTCGCCCGTGCGACGCACAAACATGTCAGCGACGGTTTCCTTTGTGCCGGGAAGTTTGGTCGTGGTGAGCTTGGACAGGAGTCCTGCGCGCTTGGTGGTCATGGGGATGTTCCTCTTTCGTGGGACTGCGTTGGGGCGGTGAGCTGGGTGAGGCTCGGTGAGCTGGGTGGGGCTCGGCGAGCAGGGTGAGGCTCGGCGAAAGCTCTAGCGCTCAGATTCTTAGGCCAGACCCAAGTCATCCAAACCGAGCAGGTAACGGTACTCCAGGCCTTCAGCCTTGATGACCGCGCCGGCGCCCGTCGCGCGGTCAACCACCGTGGCGACACCGACAACCTCAGCACCGGCCTCACGTAGTGCAGCGACGGCGGTCAGCGGCGAGTTGCCCGTGGTGGTGGTGTCCTCCACAACCAGGACCTTCTTGCCTACAATGTCCGCCCCCTCGATGCGGCGCTGCATGCCGTGCTTCTTGGCTTCCTTACGCACCACAAAGGCATCAATTGGACGCCCTTCGGCGTGCATGACAGAGGTAGCCACCGGGTCCGCGCCAAGCGTCAGACCACCGACGTGCGCGTAGTCCCAGTCGGCAGTGAGCTCCCGTAGCAGGGAACCAATCAGGCGCGAGGCCTCATGATGTAGGGTGGCGCGGCGCAGGTCAACGTAGTAGTCAGCCTCACGTCCAGACGACAGCGTGACCTTGCCATGAACAACCGCCAGCTCCTTGACCAGCTCGGCCAAACGCTGCAGCTTCTCCTGATTGACATTGCTCGTGTGGATGCTCATCTGAGGTTGTCTCCTAAATAAACGACTGTGTGCTCAAGGATATGTCTGGTTCTACTCGTCCGCGGAATCAGGGGTTGCGCCCTTGTCCTCGGATACAGATTCGGTGGGGTCGTCGCTGCTGTCGAGGTCTGGGGCGGCGTCGGTAAAAATACTGGCGGGCTTCACATTTGATCGCACCACACGCCCCTGGCTCGAGCGCATCCGGCTATGTTCGGGGTCCTCACCAAGCGCAGGAATCTGCTGGCCAGAATCCCCAATGTCCTCCGACTCACCAACGTTTGCACCCATCTTTCGTGCCGTTGACCGCGAAGGCAGCGCCGTCGGATCCAGCGGTATATCCCGCGTAGGGCGCCACGACGAACCGTCAATCGCCTGCACCACCGTGGGTTGTGCATTGCTTTGCGACGGCCACTGCGAATCATCCGTGGTTGCATCCGCGGTAGCAGCGGACGAGGACGAAGGAGAATCTGCGTAAACAATTTCCTCAACGTCCAGCGGCTCTTCGCCCTTGCTATTCTGCGCGCTGTGACTCTGGGCATGCCCGTTCTGTGAGCTGTGATCCTGCGATTCGTGGTTAGCAGAACCGTTGCGACGCTGATCTGGTACCGCGTGCAAGTGCCCACGCCCGGTTCCATCCGAAATCAAGGAACCAGAGTCAACGGACTGCTCGGTGAGCTGCAAACGAGTGGGATCCCACTGATTAGTGTCCGGAGCGACGGTTTCGCCTTCCGCTGGTGGCAACCTGCGTGCAATGTCGGAGAAGTCCGACAGCGATGCCAGTGCACCGTCCCAGTCCTCTGGCACTGAATTATCAATCAGCTGAGCCAAGGACCAGGAGTTTTCGGACCACATGCGGGTAATGGCCGGGTGCACGTCGGCAAGCATGCGGGTTGCACGGTCGTCGAAGATGCGATGAATGAGCTCTGGGTCGGTAGCTGCGACTACCAGGCCGGCTTCGGTAGCTACGTGAGGCAGCGTCGTGCCGCCGCTGCGGCGCAACTCGAAAACCTCATCGCTGGATACAGAACGGCGGATGGCGATGGTGGTGATGCCGCCGACATCGGCGAGGTGCATTTCCCGGCCAAAAGCGAAACCGGAGACCACGGCCTTGGCATCGCCGTCCGGCGTACGCTGCCAGTACGACGGCAGCTCATGGTCCACACGGTTGTAGACAGAATTACGTTCCTGCGCCCAGGCCTTCCGCAGGTGACGCACACGGCGACCGCTGATACGTCGACGGACAGGGGCCACTGACTGCTGCTGGGCGCGCTGCGGTTGCGCGGGCTGGGTGGGCTCAGTGGGCGGGGTGGCCTGGGTGCGCGCCGCACGATCGGATGATTGCGGCACTTCGTCAGTCTCGGCTTTTACGCCGGACGCAGCTTCGGATTCTGCACCGTCAACAGTTCCAGTGCGAGCGTCAGCAGCGGTGGTGCTGTCGGCCCCTGTGGCAACGGCATCGCCCACTAAACCTATCTCGGGCTCATCCGCGGTATCGGTATCTTCAGCAATCACTGACTCAGCTGGCTCCGCGCCAGGCCCTGCGCCAGATTCTGTGCCGGACTCCGCGCCGCTTCGGAGAGTCATGTCCGTTCCCGCATTCAGGTCAGCTGCTGCTTCCGATGTTTCGGGAGCACCCGCTTCTTCTGTTGCTTCGGGCATTTCAGCAGGGGCCACCGGCTCGATTCCCGAGACAGATTCAGGCTCCGTCGGCGTCTTTTCTACAGCTGAAGTCCCCAGTTCTGTCGTCGAAACCTCAGTTTCAGAGTCAACTTCAGCGGCACCATCAGTCTCAGCGACAACCTCAGAGTCAGAGTCAGCATCAGCTGCGACATTCGGTCTCGCCACAGAAGCTGTCTCGGGGCTGCCTTGCTCCGAAGAATCCGACTGTTCGGACACAACATCTTCTGCCGCCACACCGGTTACTTCGCCGGTGGAGTCCGAGGGCTCGTCGTAAAGCGATGGCGATGACGGAGACGCCACAGCAGTCTCACTTGTGCTGCGACGGCGGCGGTCGACAACGAACAGCGCGACTGCGGCGATGATGAGAATCGCTGCGAGGGTGAATACTAGGGGAATCATTAATCTCCTAGCTTAAGCCAGAAGCCGTTCTATTTGGTCAGCGACAAGATGCCGTCCCCCGTCTGGCGCAATACCAATGCCCGAGGCGAGAGCGTTCAGGACTCTCTAGGACGGTAAAGGGCGAGGGGCAAAAGCCACATGGACGGCACATCAGGGGTCCTGGGGCGGTCGCCCTGGCCCGAGCCCGCTTAGAAGCGGACGATAGGCAGGCTCGGATCGCCAGCCCACTGGGACCAGCCGCCGACATACAGAGCGGCGCCCGTGATGCCCGCTTCTTCCATAGCCTGAATGAACAGCGAGGAATGAAGACCGGAACCGGAGTAGACCGCTACATTGCGACCGTCTTCGATACCGACGGAGGCAAAGCGCTCACGGAGCTGCTCAACAGGCAGGAAGGAGCCGTCGGCATTTTGCAGACTGCGAGCCGCCAGGTTCACGGCACCCGGGATGTGACCTGCCTGCAGATCGACGCGCTCACTACGACCTTCAAAACGGCTGGGCTCACGCGCATCCACCAAAATTCCACGCTCAGACCAGGTGCGTACGTCATCGAGGCTGGCAACAGGCATATTGCCTTCACTCACCGCAATCGTTCCAGGCCGCGGCAGATTTCCGGGCCCGAAGGCAGTCTCGTTTCCATCTGCTTCCCAAGCAGCTAACCCACCGGTGAGGACACGCACATTCTCCAAACCTGCCCAGCGCAAAATCCACCAAGCACGTGACGCGAACAGTCCATCGCCCGCGTCGTAGACGATCACCAGATGCTCCGAGCGGACTCCCCATCGACGGACGGCATCGCGCACACGCTCGATATCCGGCAACGGGTTGCGACCAGCTTCTCGGCTTGGAACACCTGCTAGGTCCAACTCGGGATCACAGAACACGGCCAGTGGGATGTGAGCCGTGGCGTAGGAGTCATATGGTTTTTTAGCACGCGACCAGCGTGCGTCAACGACGACGATACGACCGCCGCCGGCAATCTTGTCACGAAGCTCTTGTACCGAGATGGATGTTGTCATAATTCCGGATTCTAAATCGATTGACTTGGTAGCGCGATATGTACGTTATTAAAACTAGGAGCTTGGGAAGGTGCCTGAAGATGCTGCCCACCTGGCCGTTTTCATCTCAGGCACAGGCCATGGAATCGGCTGTGCCACCGCAGAAAAACTGCTGCACTATGCCGCCAGCATCGGCACCCCCTTTCCTCAACCGCTTTATTAACACAAAGCTGACTACGAAACGGAAGATCAGCCTCTAAGCCAGGCCTCGGTCTCCCAATCCGACTACCCACCGGGATCCGGCCCCATCTCGTCATTGCCATCCACTGTGTCCCCCGCCCGTTTCTCTCGCGCTTTACGACGCAACCAGCGCCCCGGGCTATCGAACGTATCGGGGTCCTCATTGGATTCCGCTTTCCGGTTTCCTTCCTCGTCTTTCGGGGGCACCCAGACCACACGATCAGTAGAGGCCTGCTCACACTCCCCGCTAACCCCGTCCCCTTCGTCAGTTCCTAGAATCTCCGCCACCTCATCCGGCCGGAGCGTCCACCAAGCATTTTCATTACATCGAGCATCGTCGATCTTTCGATGCGTACCCGGATCCACCAACGTGAGATTATCCAGGTCAGTGCCACCACCGGAAGCCCACGACTGCACATGGTGAACATCGCACATAGCTCCCGGAGTGCCCATGCCCGGCGCGGAGGAACCTCCTTCCTCTCCAAGAAGGGCCAGATACTGCGGCAAAGTCCCCAGCCTGCGGGACCGACCAAAATACAAGGTCTGCCCCTCATTCCCCAATACTTGGAGGAACGAATTTCTATCAACCATCTGTTGCACGGCCTGACTAATGGAAATTCGCACTCCCGCGTCTGAGACCGCTTTGCCCGATCCAGGAAGTACAAAATCTTTCCCCTCAGGCAGGGAGACTCCAGCTAACGCTGCCACATCTGCGATATGCGCGACGGTGACCACCGATGTCGTCCCCCGCGCCGGCTGAAGCTCACCGCCTGGTTGAAAGCCCCCGTTCACCGCCGCTTCCACGGCATCATGGAAACGCTGCTCCGGATTCCGCTGGTCATCGGCGCCTTCTTCGAGTAACCCACCAGGCCGCGCATGATCTGCCTGCAGCCTTTTGAGCACCGCCGCAAACGAAGGCGTAACCACACCGCTCAACCGGCTCATGCCGTCCGGCCCCTGAGCACCGATTTTTAGACTTCGTTTCCGAGCGCGGTCCTCATCCGTATACGGGTCATCAACCCCCAACATCGCCCGCAGGCGGTTCGGCAATTTATTGAGATCATCAACACGGATTTTGTCCACTAAATCTGCAATGTGCTTGTCCAGCAGCCTAGACAGCTGTGCATGCTCCGTTGCCGGCAGCTCCCGAACGGCTTTGTCAATCTTCGCAACAGCATCCGCACCGACAACACCTTCCTCAACCTTCTGACGAAGGTTCGGCATTCGCACATCCTCATTCGCCGGAGCAAACGGATCAACATTCCTACTCAGACGTCCGACGACATTGATACGCTGCCTCGCTTCTGCTCGCGAGATTCGCATCTCCTGCGCTAGCCACGCGATCCTTCGGTGCTCCGCGCTGGGCATCCGCCCCTTCATAGTCTCCACATAAGTCGCATCAATTACTGCGAGTCGTTTTCGCGCTTTCTCAATCGACTTATATGCATCGTGCGCATGATCCGGTGCAAGTACTTCGAAGTTCTCCACGATGACTGTCGACAGAGCTTCAAACTGCGCAACCGCATCTAAAACCTGCGATGTCGAAAGCGGTCCACCGCCGTTTGACGCCGATGGTGTAGACATTTCCCCACCCCTTTTAAAACGCTAGCAATCCGAATCCCCAAATGGACTAACTAATTTCCCTCCCCCACATTATCGCACACCCATTCGACACACCACAACCCCCTAAGTCAACTTTTTCGAACCTTTTTCCGAAACGCTGCCTCGCTTCCAGCGCCTAAACACCCCACCATCCGCCCTGAAAACCCCACCAACTCGCGCAGTCCCTCACCACCCGCGCAGCCCCCACCAAAAACTGCACGCCGAAAACCTAAAACCGCACCACCATCACATCATGGTCCGGGAAGCTCGAGCGCCCCACTAGCTCAAATCCCGCCTTCACATAGGCTTTCGCCGCCCGCGGGTTGGCATCATGGACAGCCAGACTAACCCCCGGGTACCCCAGCTCACGCGCATACTCAAGGAGTCCTGCAATCATCGGCTGCGACAGCCTGCGCCCAACAACACCCGGACGCAGCGCAATCGCTACCTCAGGAATCCGATTTTCCACAAACCCGTACCCCGGATCGTCCTGCGTAAACGTACGCAGCCAGGCTGCCCCCACCGGCACTTCATAGCTCTCGTGCTCTTCGCTTGACGACGAATCCCCGCGCTCCAACCATTCCGCCTTAATGGCGGCCGCACTGTAAGTAGCCTCGCGAGAAACCCTCGGTTCAAATGGGTCAGTGCGGGTCATGTCGCCACTGAGCGACTCGAGGTCAGCGTCGTCAAGCGAAGTGGCGAAAAGGATAACCCCGCCCTGACTCGCGTCCCACTGGTCGACGTATTGACGCCTCGTCACTACATAGTCTTCCGGCAGTGGCTGACTTTCATCTCCGAACGTTTCCGTTAGTTCGTCCATCCAGGCAATGAAGGGACGGTCGGAGTCTGTCGCTGGTCGCCACTGAAAGTTAGTCATATTTGCGCACTATACCGGCGCACTCCAGACTGACCGGAATACAACAAGCCCACACGGTCGGCCACAAGGCACATAAACCCGGACAATAAAAGCACAAAAAAGGGGCGGTTCAGGAGAAAACTCTCCCAAACCGCCCCAACAAACAGACAACCTGCTGTGCAGTTATCACCTGAGTATCAGGCGCCCTAGACTCGGGCTACGCCATCCTCGTCATAGCCGACAACCTTCAGCGACTCGCCATCGTCAGCAACCGTGACCTCTACGCGGTCACCATCGCGAACATCACCGGCGAGCAGTCGACGTGCCAGCTCATCACCGATTGCCTTCTGCACCAGGCGACGCAACGGACGAGCGCCGTAAGCCGGGTCGTAGCCACGCTCCGACAGCCAGTCCAGCGCCCCATCGGAGACATCCAGCACCAGTCGACGTGCCTCCAGGCGTTCTGCCAGGTTGCGAACCTGAATGTCCACAATGCCGCGCAGCTGCTCGGAGGTCAGCGGATCGAAGATCACTACATCGTCGAGACGGTTGATGAACTCCGGCTTGAAGGCCATCTTGACCGCGTCCATGATCTGCTCATGCGTACCACCAGCACCGAGGTTGGAGGTCAGAATCAGAATCGTGTTTCGGAAGTCCACGGTTCGACCCTGACCATCGGTCAGGCGACCTTCATCGAGCACCTGCAGAAGCACATCGAACACATCCGGGTGAGCCTTCTCCACCTCGTCGAAAAGCACGACGGTGTACGGACGGCGACGAACAGCCTCGGTGAGCTGACCGCCAGCGTCGTAGCCGACGTATCCGGGAGGAGCACCAATCAGACGAGCGACAGAGTGCTTCTCGCCGTACTCGGACATATCGATGCGCACCATCGCACGCTCATCGTCGAAGAGGAACTCCGCCAGCGCCTTGGCCAGCTCCGTCTTTCCAACGCCAGTTGGACCGAGGAACAGGAAGGAACCAGTCGGACGGTTCGGATCGGCAACACCTGCACGCGAACGGCGGACAGCATCGGAGACAGCCTCCACAGCGGCAGTCTGACCAACAACGCGACGGCCGAGGTTGAGCTCCATTTCCAGTAGCTTCTCGGTCTCACCCTGCATCATCTTGCCAGCCGGGATACCCGTCCAGGCGGAGACAACCTCAGCGACCTCTTGAGGCGTGACCTCCTCCTTGAGCATGGAGTTTTCCTCTGCGTCAGCGACCGATTCCTCGGCGGCCTCCAGTTTCTTCTCCAACTCAGGGATGCGCCCGTAGCGCAGCTCTGCGACACGGCCGTAGTCACCTTCGCGCTCAGCCTTTTCGGACTCAGTGCGTAGGGCATCGAGCTCTTCTCGAACGGAGCGGACATCATCAATCGAGGACTTCTCGTTCTGCCAGCGAGTCTTCAGAGCGTTGAGCTTCTCGCGCTCATCTGCAAGTTCCTCACGGAGCTTGTCCAGACGCTCCTTCGACGCGATGTCAGTTTCCTTCTCCAGGGCCATTTCCTCGATTTCGAGGCGGCGCACAATACGTTCCGCGGAGTCGATTTCCTCCGGCGAGGAGTCAATCTCCATACGCAAACGCGATGCGGCCTCATCCACCAGGTCGATAGCCTTATCCGGCAGGAAGCGGGACGTGATGTAGCGATCCGACAGCGTTGCCGCAGCCACCAGCGCGGAGTCCTGGATACGAACACCGTGGTGGACCTCATAGCGCTCCTTCAGACCACGCAGAATACCGATGGCGTCCTCAACGCTCGGCTCACCGACAAAGACCTGCTGGAAACGACGCTCCAGCGCGGCATCCTTCTCGATGTACTTGCGGTACTCATCCAAGGTCGTCGCACCGACCAGGCGGAGCTCACCACGAGCCAGCATCGGCTTAATCATATTGCCCGCATCCATCGAGCCATCACCCGTGGCGCCAGCGCCAACGATGGTGTGAATCTCATCGATGAAGGTAATAATCTGACCGTCGGATTCCTTAATCTCGTCCAGAACCGCCTTCAGGCGCTCCTCGAACTCACCGCGGTACTTCGCACCGGCGACCATGGAGCCTAGATCCAGGCTCATCAGCGTCTTGCCCTTCAGAGATTCCGGCACATCACCCGCAACAATGCGTCGCGCCAGCCCCTCGACAATGGCCGTCTTACCAACGCCCGGCTCACCAATGAGCACAGGATTGTTCTTGGTGCGACGACTTAGGACCTGAACCACGCGACGAATCTCCGCATCGCGGCCGATAACAGGGTCAATCTTGCCCTCACGCGCCCGCGCGGTTAAGTCCGTCGCATACTTTTCCAGAGCCTGATACTGCTCTTCCGGATTCTCCGTTGTTACCTTCCTCGATCCACGCACGCTAGTCAGCGCACCCTTTAATGCCTCGGCAGTAGCACCCGCCGACTGCAGTACAGTTGCCGCCTCCGACTGGCCAGTTGCTACACCGATAAGCAGAATTTCCGTGGAGACATACTCGTCTCCAAGCTCGCCCGCCAGCTCCTCGGCAGCGTTCAGTGCATTAACGGCGTCCCTATTAAACTGCGGGTTCGCCATATTCGCCCCGCTTGCCGACGGGTACCCCGCGACCAGCTCCTTAGCGCGGGTCAAAACCCCGGAAGGATTAACACCCGCTGCCTCAAGCAGCGGAGCCGCAATACCCTCCTTTTGCTCCAGCAGCGCTACCAGAATGTGCCCAGGCCGAATATCCGGGTTACCCGCGCTGGTCGCGGCCTTCATAGCTTCCTGGAGAACTTCTCCAGTCTTAGTTGTTGGTGTAAAACTCATAACTTGCGCCCCTTTGACTCAACTTTGTCATTCACTACCCATAACGTATTCAGCCTTGAGTCTGTTCCACTCAACTTCAAATTTTACAATTTCATACTGTGATTCACGCCACATCCACAGCGAAAAGGATTGCGCTCGGCAGCGTCGTTAAGCGCAGTAGCGCACCGGAAAGCACTAGAAAACATTGGAGAGCTCCAGAAACCACGCGCGGACGCACTCCAATACACCGTCCGACGCCCTCACCAGCGCACTCCCGCCTGCTTCGACTTCCCCCATGTGAGTGATGGGCGGGCAGCGCACTCATACTGTTTTGGTTACCCTGGTAGATGACATTCCTTCATTCTCACGAAAGGACTCGAATGAACATCGAGCAGGCACGTCAGATGACTGAGGGCAAGGGCTTCATCGCCGCTCTCGACCAGTCCGGTGGATCCACCCCGAAGGCTCTGCGCCTGTACGGCATCAACGAGGATCAGTACTCGAACGAAGATGAAATGTTCGACCTGGTTCACGAGATGCGTACCCGCATCATCACTTCCCCGTCCTTCAACTCTGAGCAGATTATTGGCGCGATTCTCTTCGAGCAGACCATGGATCGCGACATTGAGGGAATCCCGACCGCTCAGTACCTGTGGGAAAAGAAGGGCATCGTCCCGTTCCTGAAGACCGACAAGGGCCTGGCAGACAAGGAAAACGGCGTTCAGCTTATGAAGCCGTGCCCGGGCCTGGATGAGCTGCTGGAGCGTGGTGTCGCTAAGGGCATCTTCGGTACCAAGATGCGTTCCTTCATTGCTGAGGCAAACGAAGAGGGCATCAAGGCCAACATTGCTCAGCAGTTCGAGTTCGGCAAGCAGGTTCTGTCCCACGGTCTGGTTCCGATCCTGGAGCCGGAGGTCGACATCAACGCTGCCGACAAGGCAGAGGCTGAGGACATTGTCCTGCGCGAGCTGCTCGCCGGCCTGGATGACCTGGCCGATGACCAGAAGGTCATGATCAAGGTTTCCATCCCGACCAAGGATGACCTGTACAAGCCGCTGATTGAGCACCCGAAGGTCATGCGCGTCGTTGCCCTGTCCGGTGGCTACGAGCGCGAGGACGCCAACGAGCGCCTGTCCCGCAACCACGGCATGATTGCTTCCTTCTCCCGTGCACTGTCTGAGGGCCTGTCTGCTCAGCAGTCCGACGAAGACTTCAACGCAACCATGGCTGAGTCCGTCAAGGGCATCTACGAGGCTTCGATTTCCTAATCGTCCGCTGTGCATTTGCGCTTCGCTGTGCATCTGCGCTTGTGGGCGCCTCTAGGTAGCCGCTAGCGCAACTAAAAACTCCCGTACCAGGTTTTCTTGGTGCGGGAGTTATTTAATCGCGCCCTTGATAATCAAATACCGGCAGCGACCAGCCACGCCACAGCGCCGCTAGTCGAATGAACAGCGCCGACAGTACAGCGCAGATAATGTTGATGCTCTCGTGCAGGCCAACCATGTCGAGCACGTAGTAAAGCGTCGCCGCGACGACTGCGATGGAGGCATAGAGCTCCTTTTGGAACACCAGTGGGACGCGGTCACACATCAGGTCGCGGAGCACACCTCCAAACGCACCGGTAAGAACGGCGCCGACAATAGCGATGATGACACCATGCCCCATCTCCATGGCCACGCGGGCACCAATGATGGAAAACGCCGACAAACCGATCGCGTCAGCGACCAAGAACACGACTCGGAAGTGCTTCATCAGGAAGTCGGCCAACAGCACCGTGATCAGTGCCGCACCGACGATAACCAGCAAATATTGTGGGCTTGCAACCCACACCAACGGATAGTGGCCGAGAATGACATCGCGCAGGGTACCACCGCCGATAGCAGTCATGCACGCAATTGTTGAAACCCCAAAGAGATCCATGCGCATTCGACCGGCCGCTAGTGCGCCGGTGACGCCTTCGGCCGTAATTCCAATGACCCAGAGGATGTGGAGCAGCATGATAAGAAATATAAAGGACTTCGCCCGAATCGGTAGAACTATAGGCTAATATCCCGCAATCTTCGCTCCCCCACTCCTGCTTTCAGCTCGGCTCGGCCCTCTTCATTGCTTCCCAGCTAGCCCTGATCGCGAATCTCCAGCACCGGAATCGAGCGGCGAATCCGCTCCACCTCCGCTATATCAACATCGGCGACAAGCAACTGCGGGCTGTAGCCCGCCGAGGCAATAACCCCGCCGTCCGCATTGACCAGCATGGAGTGCCCCGCGCCAGTTGGCCCCTCATCCTTCCCCGCTGCCTTAGCCCCGCCAGGCCGGGCCGCATCAACTGCCGCAATCACACAAGTGCTATCCAGCGCACGCGCCGAGACCAGAGTCTGCCACTGCGTCACCTTGCCCGGACCATCATTCCACGATGCAGGCAGCGCGATGACCTCCGCGCCCAGGTTGGCCAGTTGAATGAATTGCTCCGGAAACCTGATGTCAAAGCATGTCGCAAGGCCGAGGGCGACCGACGATCCGTCGGCAAGCGGGACATCACACACCACGTGCGCGTTGCCCGGCGCGACGGTATCGGATTCGCGAAACCCGAAAGCGTCGAAGAGGTGGAGCTTGTCGTAGAACTCGACACCGGGGCCGTCCTCATCACGCCAAGCCAGGAGCAGCGAATTGAAGACACGGTGCATCGTCTTACCGTCGCGCTCCACTTCATCTGCCGGGCGGAACATGCCGACTACCACGCTGATTCCGGCATCGTGAGCGGCCTGCGAGACCTCCGCTACGAACCTATCGCTGCTGGACTCCGCCACGGCATCCAGGCGACCGGAATTGAACGCCTTCATCGTGGCCTCGGGGAAGACCACCAAATCGGCGTTGTCCTGTGCTGCTCGCGCGATAGTCACCTTTACCGCGTCCAGATTCTCTTCAACCGATGCTGACAATTCCAACTGAGCCAGTGCAATACGCATGCCTAAATGTTACCGGCTCCCCCGGATTGACTGTCCTGAAGTTATCCACAGGACGTCGCCGTGCGTTGCTATCGCTCAGAGTTATCCACAGTTCGCTGAAGATGCTCTTCCGCTGCCTTTCGCCACCCAGCAGAATCAAAAACATGGCCGAACACATCACAGTCAATCCAGCTCAACTATCCGCCTTAAGCCGCTCTTACCAGCAGATCTCCACTCGTATTGATGGTCTTTCCACCATCGTCGCAGCTGCCCCGGGAAGTGCCGACCTCACCTCTGCCCTGCCCGGCTCACGGATTGTCCCCGCTGCCTCCACTACTTGTGGGAAGTGGTCGGAATCATTGCTTGCCGCGTGCACAAACATCGACGTTATTGCGCAGGCTGCCGATGCCCTCGCGGTCAGCGCTCTCGCGCACGAGCATGACCAGTCCGCCGCCTTGGAAAAGCCGTCATGGTCACGGTAGGCGAAGCGCTGCTGTGGCGTGTGGATTCGCTGGAGATCCTCGCCCGGGCGCTGCGTTCCGGGGCGCGCGCCCTCACCGATTCCGCCGACAGTTCCCAGGGCGCACTCAACGCGCTTTCAGAGGATGACTTCGCCGGCGACAACCGCAGCGCCGCCGAGGCTTCTGTCACCCACAGCTCCACGCGTCTGCGCCGGAGCAGCGTAGCGCTCGAACGTCTCGCCGCCTGCTGCAGCGATACCGCCGCCATGCTTAACGACGTCATCCGCGAACTTACCGACGCGGTAAACCAGGCAACCAACCTGGGGTTTCAGGTGAATCTGGTTTCTGGTGCGGTGACTCCGCCGGAGGGCATGCTGTCTACGATTGCGCGCAGCCTCGTTCATCCCAAAATTCCTTCCGGGCCTTTCACCATGGCCGAATGGCGTGCAACCTCGCAGCTTCGGATTCAGTCGGCCTTGGCTGAACTCAACCGACTCGATGAGAAGGCGGCGGGCGCAATCTCAGCTCTTTCACCACTGGTGGCAAGCGGAGCTAGTGGCTCGGGTAGATTGCAGCCATCGCAGGCTGGTCGTGGTACTGGCACCACTAGCGACAAAGAGATTGACGGTGGTTGGGACTTGGAAGTTGGGAGCGGATGGGCTGGGGCGTATTCGAGTAGCCCGCTATCAGAGATAGATGCCGCCATGTCCGCTCGCGCCAGGGCTTTGGGGCTGCCTCCTGGACAACTATTGGAGTCCTCGCCTGGACATTCTGCGATTGCGTTCGGTGACGTTGAGCGAGCATCGACTGTGATCACTCTCGTCCCCGGTACCAGCTCTAGCGCGGAGGACGCTAGCAAGCAGTTCGAGCGTGTAGCCGCGACCTTCCACGCCGCCGGTGGAGATCCGGAGGATGTGGCGGTGGTGTTGTTTTCCTATGACGCGCCACCCAACCTCCGTGAGGCCATACGCACCGAGTATCACAATTTTGCTGCAGAGCGGCTGCAGCACTTGCAAGCCGGTTTGATTGAGCGTTCCGGTGGTGTCGATAGCGGTGACACCGCAGTTGCCGGTGGCGCTACCGCCCATGCCCAGTCTCCTACTCAGCGGCACGTTGTCGCCGGCTATAGCTATGGGGCGACGGTGGTCTCGCAGGCCTCCCTTGGTAGTGGCCTCTACGCGGATAGGGTGCTGCTCATAGCTCCGCCAGGTGTTGGCCCTGGACTGGAGCGTGCAAACGACATGAAACTGCTCAAGCCGGACGGTACAGCCCGACCCGAATATGAAAATAGCCACCGTGTGGCGGTGGCGACGTCCCCGATGGACCCCATTCGGATTCCTGCCGAACTGGGGATTCATGGGAAAAACCCGGCGGATAAAGACTTCGGCGCGTACGCACTCAACCTGAGTGAGCGTGGCCTGTCCATGCGAGACTTGGCCGAATTCATGGTCACTCCCGTGCAGGATATTCCTCAAAAGTATCGGCACGTTCAGGGCAACCCACACATCGAACACTACTTTAACGATGGAGTTTTCACCCGCGAGACCAACTGGTGGCTAACTGATAGCTGACCGGCGTCTCAGATCAACAGTTGCTTATCCGCGGCCCAAATTAACAAGCCAAGAGAAAACGGACTAAGCAGCCGACGCTGCTTAGTCCGTTCAATCACCTGTGTGGGTTATCCTCCCCAACACGATCACCTCTGCGCCCGCGCCGCGTGCGCGGCTCCCACATCACCACGGCCGTAGAGCGGGGGACGTGAACCAGTTCGCCACGCGAGCGGCGAGCCTGTGCCTTTGCCTGGTAGAGCTGCTCTCTCAGTTCTGCATTTTCCTGCTCAAGCGAATCCACCCGCTCAGTCAGGTCGATGATGGCCTTAATACCGGCCAGGTTGACGCCGTCTTCCTGACTCAGACGCTGAATCTCACGCAGCAGCGCAACATCGCGTTTGGTGTAGCGCCGACCTCCTCCGGAGGTGCGCTGCGGAGTTACTAACCCGAGTCGGTCATAATTACGCAGCGTTTGCGCATGCATGCCGGCGAGATTCGCGGCTACGGATATGACATAGACCTCAGTGTTGTCGGACATTATTTCGCACCTGCCCAACCCTCACGAGGATTGAACCCGCTAGCACGCTCCGCTTCGACGTAGGAGCGCAACGCCGAAGTGGCATTGTCATCCAAATTGGTCGGTACCTTCACGCGCACGGTCACTAGCAAATCCCCCGGAGTGCCATTGCGCTTTGGGATACCCCGACCGCGCACACGCAGTGTTCGGCCATCGGCTGTGCCAGCCGGCACACGCACACGAATCTTGTCACCCAACGTCGGCACAGTAATGGTGCCGCCGAGTGCGAGTTCGCCGAAGCTCACCGGCACCGTGACCTCAAGGTCATTGCCGCTGCGGGTGAAGACTTCATCCGGGCGAACATGAACGGTGACAAAGAGGTCACCGGCCGGACGCCCTCGCAGTCCCGCTTCACCTTGGCCAGCAAGACGAACCTTCTGGCCGTCCACCACACCTGCGGGGACGCGAACGGTGATGGTACGACGACGGGTGGTCACACCGGTGCCGTTACACTGCGAGCAGGGATTCTCAATGCGAGTTCCCTGGCCACCACAGTCCGCACACGGGCTGGAGAAGCCGAAGGCCCCCTTTTGCTCCTTGACATACCCCGAACCGTGACAGGTGGTACACGTCACCGGCGAGGTTCCCGGCGCTGCACCCGAACCATTGCAGTTCGTGCATGGCGACGGGTTGGTGAGCTGCAGCGGGATAGTGACACCTTGGGCGGCCTCGCGGAAATCGAGCGTAATCTCTGTCTCCACATCCGCACCACGGCGGGCCTTCTGCCGCCCGGCAGCACCAGCGCCACCATTGCGGTTTACGAAGCCGCCCAGGAAATCACCTAGGCCACCTGCACCACCAGCATTGCCACCGAATCCGGCACCTCCACCGAAGAGATCCGACACGTCGAAGTCGAATCCACGTCCACCGGCAGCACCGGCCCCGCCAGCACCTGCGGCACCGGGGAATCGGAAACCACCTGCGAGCGCTGCACGCAGCTCATCGTATTCGCGGCGCTTGTCCTCGTCACCGACCACCGAGTATGCCTCGGAGATTCGCTTGAACTTATCTTCAGCAACCTTGTTGCCCGGGTTCTTATCCGGGTGGTTCTCCCGGGCTAACTTGCGGTAGGCCTTTTTAATCTCGTCGAGTGACGCAGACTTAGAGACGCCCAAGTCAGCGTAATAGTCCTTATCTGCCCATTCCCGTTGAGTCATGGTGCATCTCCTCCTTTCAAAAAACTAATTCAAAGAAATCTGCGTCACTTGTGTCTCCGCTACTGCGGATCGCCGATGATTACCATCGCCGTACGGATGACACGGTCATTAATGCGGTAGCCCTTGCGCAGCACATTGGCTAGAACCTTGTCATCCCCTTCGGAGAGATCCTGGACAGCCTCGTGGATGTCCGGGTCGAATTCCTCTCCTGCAGCACCAAACTCCTCAACACCCTGTGCGGTCAGCACGCCGCGGAACTTATCCGCGAAAGCCTTCAGCGGGGTGCCGTCTGCCAAGTCGCCGTGCTCTTCAGCCCGGTCGAGGTCATCAGCCAAAACCAGCAGTTCTCCAGCCAGCTTTGCCTTTGCCTGTACGCGCTCGTTCTCACGGTCTCGGTCAACTCGACGACGGTAGTTTGCGAACTCCGCCGACAGGCGCTGCAGGTCCTCCGTACGCTCATCCAACTCACGCTGGATGGCTGCAACTGGGTCTGCAGCTTCCTCCGCGGCGGTGTCGCCGGCGGCATTTTCGGTCGCCGGCTCCACGTCGTCGTCAAGCTTGGCCTGCTCGAAGACCTCGTTGACCTGATCGGCCAGGTTGGCCGGCTCCTCCGGGGTGGGCTGGTTTCCCTGATCCTGGTCAGTCATTCTTACTTGTCCTTCTCATCCTCGTCGACGACCTCAGCGTCAACGACGTTGTCGTCAGCGTCAGCGGCCTCAGCACCCTCGGCTGCGGTTGCACCCTCAGCTGCCTGAGCCTCGTAGATAGCCTTACCCATCTCCTGGCTCTCAGTGGACAGCTTCTCGACGGCGGACTTGATGGCCTCGATGTCGGAGCCCTTCAGAGCCTCGTCGACTTCCTTGGCAGCCTCTTCAACGCGGTCGCGGATGTCCTGGGAGACCTTGTCCTCGTTCTCCGATGCGAACTTGCGGGTCTGGTAAGCCATGGACTCAGCCGAGTTGCGGACTTCCTGCTCCTCGCGGCGCTTCTTGTCCTCGTCAGCGTGCTTCTCAGCGTCCTTGATCATCTGGTCGATCTCCTCCTTGGAGAGGCCGGAGCCGTCCTGGATGGTGATCGTGTTTTCCTTACCAGTGCCCTTGTCCTTAGCGGTGACGTGGACAATGCCGTTAGCGTCGATGTCGAAGGTGACCTCAATCTGCGGGACACCACGCGGCGCCGGAGCGATACCGCCCAGCTCGAAGGAGCCCAGCAGCTTGTTGGCAGCAGCCATCTCACGCTCACCCTGGAAGACCTGAATCTGAACGCTCGGCTGGTTGTCTTCAGCAGTGGTGAAGGTCTCCGAACGCTTGGTCGGGATAGTGGTGTTGCGCTCAATCAGCTTGGTCATGACACCGCCCTTGGTCTCAATACCCAGCGACAGCGGGGTGACGTCGAGCAGCAGCACGTCCTTGACCTCACCGCGCAGAACGCCGGCCTGCAGAGCAGCACCAACTGCGACAACCTCGTCCGGGTTAACACCCTTGTTCGGCTCACGACCACCGGTCAGTTCCTTGACCAGCTCAGAGACTGCCGGCATACGGGTGGAACCACCGACCAGCACGACGTGGTCGATGTCGGAAACCGGAACATCAGCGTCAGCAATGACCTGCTGGAACGGCTTACGAGTGCGATCAAGCAAATCGGAGGTGATGCGCTGGAACTCAGTACGGGACAGGGTCTCGTCCAGGAACAGCGGGTTCTTGTCAGCATCAACGGTGATGTACGGCAGGTTGATAGATGCCTGCTGCGAGGAGGACAGCTCAATCTTGGCCTTCTCAGCAGCCTCACGCAGACGCTGCAGAGCCATCTTGTCCTTGGTCAGGTCGATGCCGTTGCTGGACTGGAACTTCTCAACCAACCAGTCAACGATGCGCTGATCCCAGTCATCGCCACCGAGCTTGTTGTCACCAGCAGTTGCGCGAACCTCAACAACACCGTCGCCAATCTCCAGCAGGGAAACGTCGAAGGTACCACCACCGAGGTCGAAGACCAGAATGGTCTGCTCCTTGTCGGACTTCTCCAGGCCGTAAGCAAGTGCAGCAGCAGTCGGCTCATTAACAATGCGCAGAACGTTCAGGCCAGCAATCTGACCCGCTTCCTTGGTCGCCTGACGCTCAGCATCGTTGAAGTAAGCCGGAACGGTAATAACCGCATCAGTGACGTCGTCACCCAGGTAAGACTCAGCGTCGCGCTTCAGCTTCATCAGCGTACGAGCGGAAATCTCCTGCGGAGTGTACTTCTTGTCATCGATCTCGATGCTCCAGTCAGTACCCATGTGGCGCTTGACCGAACGAATAGTGCGATCAACGTTAGTGACAGCCTGGTTCTTAGCGGACTGGCCAACCAGGACCTCACCATTCTTTGCAAATGCAACCACCGACGGAGTGGTGCGCGAACCCTCAGCGTTCGCAATCACCTGAGCCTCGCCGCCCTCGAGGACGGAGACACAGGAGTTCGTCGTACCCAAGTCAATACCAACAGCGCGTCCCATGATGAATACCTTTCTAGAAGAGTAAAAGAATTGCCCTTAAGTCTTACGCGCTCAAGTCTGCATTGCCGTAGAAAATCTGTCAAGCAAACTTGAGTGTGTCCGACTCAATGTTTGTCATGCTGTGCAACGGACTATGGGGCAAAGTTATTCCCACCCAACTCAACTTTTCTAAAAAAACCGTCATCACCGCAGGTCACCGCGATAAAAGATTTTTACAAGACTATGCTCTAAAGCCACTCACGGTAGCCGACAGCGCAATTTTCTATACAGAATCCTGCCTCTGGACTCCAGGGGGACAAAGAATTTCCTAGCACTAGCCCTGGGAACTTTCCTGCACAGCGAACCGACTAATCCCCTGACGTGTTTTGCAGCCACCGGCTCATCAACAGGCCATGCCCTTGTTACCCCATGGCCTGACACCGAATCAGCTCTGGCGGCTCCACTAATACATGTCTAAATTCTCCCCATTTACGGGGCGATTGAGCCAAGAATTCATCCCACTTATTTAGGAGTTTTTCGTGCCTCAGAATGCACAGCGACACCATTTCCCCTTTTTCCGTGGGCTCGCAGTAGCGTCGGCAAGCGCCGCACTAACCCTCGCCTTCCCTGCCATTGCATCCGCACATGTGCATGCAACCCCGTCGTCTGCCCCGATTGGCGGCTACGCGGATCTGGCTTTCGGGGTCGGCCATGGCTGCGACGGTTCGCCGACGACGAAGGTCGAGTTCACCATCCCGGAGGAGTTCGAAAAGGTTACGCCGAACGTGAACGCGAACTGGGATGTCACCAAGGAGTCGACCGGCTCTGGCAAGAATGAAAAGGTGCAGAAGGTCATCTACACCGCAAAGACTCCACTGCCGTCGGACCTGAAGGATTCTCTGACGCTCAGCGTGAAGGTGGCTGATGACGCAAAGCCGTCGACAGTTGAGGTGCCGACGCTGCAAACCTGTGAAAAGGGTTCGATGAACTGGGCTGAAAAGGACCACGATAGTGACTACCCGGTTCCAACTGTGGAGCTGATTGAGAAGTCGGAAGACAATGAACATAGCCACGGCCACGACCACAGCCACAACCATGGCACCAGCGAGACAAACCACGGCGATAGCCGCTCAGACGACGTGGAGCATTCCGCAGCTGCTACCAGCGAGGATTCGAGCAGCACGCTTGGCGGCTGGGGCCTGGGGCTCGGCCTCGTGGGCGCGCTGACCGGTATTGCCGCATTGGTAGTTTCACTGCGCAAGCGAGGTTAAGACCACAGGCGGATTGCCACTCGGGAATCCGCCTTCACCGCGGCACTGCCGCCCATGCCTTCACAGAGCTCACCCCATGCGAGCACATAGAGCCGGCCGATCTTGACAATGCACGCCGGAGGATAATCCGTGCTGTCGGCTCGTCGTTTCGGTCGACGCAGTGAACGGACAATGCAAAGCTCTCAAACAATGACGGCTGAATCACGCATCTAGGCTCGGATTGAGTTAGGCGAAGCTTTATGGCGTATTCGAAAACCGTTCGAAGGCAGTGGGAGGATTACACTGGCAAAACAGCAAAAACTCGAGCTGGGAACCCCGTCCCATCCTTTGGCTTCGGCCAGGAGGCAACCACGAGAGCCCCCGTTTCCGGCACCTGGTCGAGCCCAGCCAGAAGTTCAATCTGCCATCGGTCACGCCCTAATAGATAGAGTTCCGTCGGCAAGCTGCCACCATGAGCCACGATGCCGGGGTCCGTATCAGTGGTCTCGTGCCCAATCGCCACAACGCCACGGTTGTCTATCAACCATTCGACAACCTCAACGTTCCATCCTGGGTAGTGAGTCACGCCCTCTTCATCCGCATTGGCCATTGCCTCAGCGTCAGGCCACCGCTTTGACCAGTCACTGCGAAATGCGACAAATGCACCGCCCGGAATCAAACCATTGCGTTCCTCCCACGCCTCGACATCAGCAATCGAAGGGGAGAAATCATTATCCCGAGCGACTTCAGCAGTGAAATCTAGGACGACCAAAGGCAGGATCATCTGCTCGACGCCAATATTGTCAAGAGTTCTCGTCTCTTGGACGAAATGCACAGGCGGATCCACATGCGTACCCCACTGGCCAACAAACTGATACTGGTCGATTTCAAATCCATGCTCAGCAACGGTGAAAAGCCGTGTTCGCTGTTCGTCGGGAAGCGCAGGGAATTTCGGCTGACCGGCGTGAAACGCGTGAGTCAAGTCAACATAGGTGTGGTTTTCCCGAAGCTTGCGAGCAATGTCCCATAGTTCGTGCGTGTTTGCGGTGTTCTTGTTCGACATAAAGCGAAGTATATAGACAAAGCTGTCTAGTTAGCCAATATGGCCACCGGCACATCGAGCACTAAAAGACACCAACTCGCCCCACCCTGCACCTATCAGCTCAAACAGCCTGACGACACCCGCTACCGCAGGTACCCTCGCATACAGGAAAGACTTTTCAAGCCGCAGCCACGTTCTTCAGATTTTGGAATTGCGGGCTACATACACAACTTTCACCAAACTCAAGCCATCCCAAAGGAGTATCTAATGACCACCTACGAAAACATCCTTACCGAAACCCGAGGTCGCGTCGGCATTATCACCCTGAACCGCCCGAAGGCACTGAATGCCCTGAACCACAAGACCATGGAAGAGGTCGGCGCCGCAGCTACCTCCTTCGACCGCGACTCCGGCATCGGCGCGATTATCATTACCGGCTCCGAAAAGGCCTTCGCCGCAGGTGCGGATATCAAGGAGATGGCGGAGAAGTCCGGCACCGAGATGTACGTCTCCGACTGGTTCGCACGTTGGGACGTTCTAACTTCCGTCCGCACTCCAGTTATCGCCGCCGTCAATGGCTATGCCCTGGGCGGTGGCTGCGAGGTCGCTATGATGGCGGACTTCATCATCGCTGGCGCTAAGGCCAAGTTCGGTCAGCCTGAAGTCAACCTCGGTATCTCTCCGGGCATGGGCGGCTCGCAGCGTCTCACCCGCGCAATCGGCAAGGCTAAGGCAATGGAGATGTGCCTCACCGGCCGCATGATGGGCGCCGAAGAAGCTGAATGCGCGGGTCTGGTCGCCCGCGTCGTCGAGCCGGAAGCGCTTCTCGACGAGGCCCTGAAGGTCGCCGACACCATTGCGTCGAAGTCGCTGGTTGCCACTACCCAGATTAAGGAACAGATCAACCAGGCCTACGAAATGACGCTGTCGCAGGGACTGCTCTTTGAGCGTCGCACCTTCCACTCCCTGTTCTCCTCCAATGACCAGAAGGAAGGCATGGCCGCTTTCACTGAAAAGCGCGAGGCAAACTTCACCAACTCGTAAGAGCGCGCGGCGGCGTTGGGTGCGAGGCGCGGCGGCGCGACCCAAGTACTTTTTGCCAGCTTTTTGTAGGAAGTAACCGCGAATTCGGCGCTACTTCCTACAAAAAGCTGGCAAAAATGTTTCTGGGGGGGGCAGGCGAGGCCACCCCGGGGCCAAGAGCGCCACCACCCCCTGGGAGGCCACCGGAACCGACTCCCCAGAGTCCGTAACAACGGCGGACCTCGCCAAGCGATTCCCAGGGGCCCACATCGCCAAGACACTAAACCACGTCTCTTACGAGGAACTGATTAGCGATTACCGAACCCCGGAAGAGATCGCCGAGGGCGCACCGCGCCGAGCGATTGCAGTCATGTCGACAGACCCTGCGGCCCTCGAGGCCGCACGAGCAACAGTCGAAGCCTTCGGATTTGAACCGGTGCCCGTTGACGTGAGCGTCGGCAAGCGATTCAGACCCGACGGCGACCTTTTCGGAGTATGGCTATCTGCGGACCAGATGAGACGGGCGGTCGAGAAATAGAGGCGCCGACTAGAGCCTAGGACTAGTAGCGAATGGCCATGCGACCATCAATCTTGCCCTGCCGCATCAGCTCGAAGACATCGTTAATTTCGTGCAGCGAGCACTCCTTAACTGTCGGCTTGACCAGCCCGCGGGCGTAGAAGTCGAGAGCCTCGGCCATATCCTGACGCGTGCCGACGAGCGAACCACGAATAGTGAGATTGCGGAAGACAATGTCGAACACGCTCGCTGGGAACTCCCCCGGCGGAAGGCCATTGAAAACAATGGTTCCATCGCGGCGCGCCATGCCAAGCGCCTGGCCGAACGCACCCCTATGGACAGCAGTGACCAGAATGCCGTGAGCCCCACCATCGGTATAGGCCTGAACCGCCTGGACCGGATCCTCATCCTTAGCGTTCACAACGAACTCGGCACCCCACTCCTTTGCGTGGTCGAGTTTGTCTTCCGCGATATCCACGGCAATTACGCGCATACCCATCGCCTTGGCGTATTGGACCGCCAAATGCCCCAATCCACCGACGCCAGAAACCACCATAAACTGCCCCGGCTTCGTCTCGGAAACCTTGAGGCCCTTATATACAGTCACGCCGGCGCAGAGAATCGGCGCGGCCTCCAGGTAGTCCACGCCCTCCGGTATGCGAGCAGCATACCGCGTGTCGACCAGCATGTACTCGCCAAAGGAACCGTCCTGGGTATAGCCGCCATACTCGGCGTCGTTGCACTGAGTCTCGCGGCCGGTCCGGCAGTACTCACAGTCACCACACGCGGACCACAGCCATGCATTGCCGACAATGTCACCCACGCTGACCGAATGCTTTCCAGGGCCAAGCTCGACCACCTCGCCGATTCCCTCATGCCCCGGAATGAAAGGCGGCTCCGGCTTGACCGGCCAGTCCCCCTCTGTCGCATGCAAGTCAGTGTGACAGACGCCGGAGGCAATCAACTTCACGAGCGCCTGATTCGGCCCCGGCTTTGGCAGATCGACATCGCGAACATTGAGGTTTGGCCCAAATTCATCAACAACTGCGGCGGTGAACTGGGAGGATTGCCCGGAACGGACACGGTCTGACTGCACGGAGGTCATGATCAATCAACTCCTTGATTAGTCGGAAAACAACTGACGTACAACCCCACACTTTTTGAAAACAGTTTGCATTAGCGTATTTCGTTTCGTTTGTAAAACTGTGGAGCGCAAAAGTCAGCATAAAGTGACGCACGCCACCCTGTACACCCTTATTTTTCTAATGGAATATATTTAGAGCATGATCAGCGGGCGGAATTAAGAAACCCATTCGTTGCGAAAATCGCCGAAAATGCGCAGGTTACACCACATAGCCATGATTTCAGCACTAATTACGGCGTTAGTTATGTACGCGTCCGTGGCTCGTGATACAACTCACAAGAGAACTATTTTCACTCAGCCATCACCCTGGCTGAGCCAGCCTAGAAGGAACATTATGAGCGTGCTCAACCTCGCCGCGGCGACGGCTGACACGGCGATTCCGGAATCTACTGGATTCACCGTCGCAGTCGGCGTTATTGGCGTCCTGTTGTCCCTGCCCTGCTGGTTCATCTTTATTAAGGGATTCACCCATATGGTGAAGACCATCATGGTGGGCCAAAAGACGTACGGTCACACCGGTGAATGGGGAACCCGTATTTGGACCATGATCCGAGAGATCGTCGGTCACACCAAGATGGCCAAGAAGCCCGGCGTTGCTGTGGCTCACTGGTTCGTCATGGTGGGCTTCCTCCTCGGTTCCCTAGTGTGGTTCGAGGCGTACATTCAGACCTTCTGGCCCGCTGGCGGTTGGCCTCTTCTGAAGGACTGGACGGTCTGGCACTTCATTGACGAAATCCTCGGTCTGGGCACCACCCTGGGCATCCTGGCACTGATTCTCGTCCGCCAGACCAACCTGGGCAAGGAGCGCCTGAGCCGCTTCTACGGCTCCAACGCCAAGGCTGCCTACTTCGTTGAGACTGTCGTCCTCATCGAGGGCCTGGGCATGATGTTCGTCAAGGCTGCCAAGCTGGCTACCTACGGCGACCACGGTAACACTGGCGCCGAGGTCTGGACCTGGGCGAACTTCGTCACCGGTGGTATCGCACAGATTCTGCCGGCCTCCGAAGTCATGGTGTCCATCTTCGCGCTGATTAAGCTGCTGTCCGGTATGGTCTGGCTCTTCGTTGTTGGCCGCAACCTCACTTGGGGTGTCGCATGGCACCGCTTCCTGGCGTTCGCCAACATCCTGCTCAAGCGCAACGCTGACGGCTACAACGCCCTCGCTGGGGCTAAGCCGATGACCTCTAACGGCGAAATCCTGAACCTGGAAGAGGCTGACCCGGAGGTTGACTCCATGGGCACCGGCGTAGTCACCGACCACTCCTGGAAGGCTCTGCTGGACTTCACCTCCTGCACCGAGTGTGGTCGCTGCCAGGAGCAGTGCCCGGCATGGAACACTTCCAAGCCGCTGTCCCCGAAGCTGCTGGTTAACCAGCTGCGTGACCACGCTTACGCTTCTGCCCCGTACCTGTTGGCTGGCGAGACCATCGAAACCGCTCGCGAGGGCGAAGGTGCTGGCGCAGCACTCCTGACCAAGCCGCTGGTTGGCGACGGCGACGAGGGCATCATCGACCAGGACGTTCTGTGGTCCTGCACCAACTGTGGTGCCTGTGTTGAGCAGTGCCCGGTTGACATTGAGCACATCGACCACATCGTTGATATGCGTCGCTACCAGGTCCTGGTGGAGTCGGACTTCCCGACCGAGCTGGCTGGCCTGTTCAAGAACCTTGAGACCAAGGGCAACCCGTGGGGCCAGAACGCTTCCACTCGCGCCGACTGGATCAATGAGGTCCGCAAGGAAGGCGTCGTTGTCCCGATTTGGGGCGAGGATGTCGAGAGCTTCGACGATACCGAGTACCTGTTCTGGGTCGGTTGTGCCGGTGCTTACGACGACAATGCGAAGAAGACCACCAAGGCTGTTGCAGAGATGCTTTACACCGCAGGTGTGAAGTACGCTGTGCTCTCCCAGGCCGAGGGTTGTACTGGCGACTCCGCTCGCCGTGCTGGTAACGAATTCCTCTTCCAGATGTTGGCTGAGCAGAACATCGAGCAGCTCGACGAGGTCTTCGACGGTGTGCCGCCTAAGCAGCGCAAGATTGTCGTCACCTGTGCGCACTGCTTCAACACCTTCAAGAACGAGTACCCGGAGCTGGGCGGACAGTACGAAGTTGTCCACCACACCCAGCTGCTGAACAAGCTGGTTCGTGCTAACCGCCTGCAGCCGGTTGCTTCGGGTCAGGGCCGCCAGGTCACCTACCACGACCCATGCTTCCTGGGCCGCCACAACAAGGTATTCGAAGCTCCGCGTGAGCTGATTGGCGCGTCCGGCGCCAACCTCGTCGAAATGCCACGTAATAAGAACACCGGCTTCTGCTGTGGTGCTGGTGGCGCTCGCATGTGGATGGAAGAGACCATCGGTCAGCGCATCAACGTAAACCGCACCGAAGAGGCTGTCGGAACCGGCGCTGAGGCAATTGCCATCGGCTGCCCGTTCTGTAAGACGATGATGAACGATGGCGTCAACAACGTCATCGAGGACGACGAGAAGAAGCCGGAGGTCCTGGACATCGCCCAGATGCTCCGCGACTCCGTGAAGGTCGACGGCGAGCTGCCGCAGGCACGCGAACCGGAGTGGATTGAGCAGCCGGAGCGTGGCTGGGTCGATCCGAAGAAGGCTGAAGAGGAAGAGCGTCAGCGCCTCGAGGAAGAGGAAGCTAAGCGCAAGAAGGCTGAGGCTGCCGAGAAGAAGAAGGCAGAGAAGGCTTCCGCTGCCGGCGCTGGTGCCGCAGCTGCTGGTGCTGCTGCAGGCGCTGCTGCCAAGGGTGGCGCTCCGACTCCGGGTGGTGCTCCGAAGCCAGGCGGCGCTAAGGGCGGTGCCCCGACCCCAGGTGGTGCCAAGAAGGGCGCTCCGACTCCGGGTGGTGCTCCAAAGCCAGGCGGTGCCAAGGCCGGCGCACCAACTCCGGGTGGCGCCAAGAAGGGTGCTCCTGCTCCGGGTGGCGCTCCGAAGCCAGGCGGCGCCAAGGCCGGCGCCCCGGTTCCAGGTGGTGCAAAGGGCGGCGCCCCGACCCCAGGCGGTGCCAAGAAGGGTGCTCCAGCTCCGGGCGGCGCTCCGAAGCCAGGCGGAGCAAAGGCCGGCGCACCGGTTCCAGGTGGCGCTAAGAAGGGCGCTCCAGTTCCGGGCGGCGCCAAGGCCGCTAAGCCGGCCGCGCAGGCAGAGCCAGCAGCTGCAGAAACCGAAGCTCCGGCTGAGGCTCCGAAGGCAACCAAGGGCGCTCCGATTCCGGGTGGCGCACGCAAGGGTGCCCCGGTTCCAGGTGGTGCTAAGAAGGCAGCCCCGGCCGCCAAGCCGAAGGCCGAGGAAACCGCTCCCGCCGAGGACACCGCTGCTGAAGTAGCGGCCACCGAGTCCGAGCAGCCAGCAGCTGACCAGCCAGCAGCTGAGCAGCCGAAGACCGCATCCGGTGCTCCGGTTCCGGGCGGCGCACGCAAGGGCGCTCCAATCCCGGGTGGCGCACGCAAGGCCAAGCCAGTCGCCAGCACCCCTGCCCCGGCAGCAGAGGAAACCGAAGCTCAGGAGGCTCCTGCTCAGCCAGAGGCAGAGCAGGCTCCGGCGCAGCCAGAGGTTACCGAACAGCAGTCGGCGGAAGATGCCACCTCCTCCGAGCAGGCCACTGAGGCCCCAGCCGAGGAGACGCAGGCGCCGTCGGCAAGCGCTAAGAACCTTCCGCGCAACCAGCACGGAGTTCCGCTGCCAGGATCGGCGCGACGTAAGTAGCGCTCGCTAAGTAAACAGGAATCCGCCCGAGAGGTTATTCTTCCCGGGCGGATTTTTTGTGCTTTACGACGGTCCCTGCGCCACGGCATTAATCATGCAAATGGCACTCTCAACCGCACTGACAATATATTGATTACTGCATATTGATTACTGCATCCCGTTAGAGATGACCGCGTTGTGGTGTGGAAAGAGGTCTTGGCGTAGTGATTAAGAAATCGCTGTCACAGATAAGGGACTTTCTGAGGACTCCGGGGTCAGTGGAGATGGTCATTGCGCTGGTTCTCACGGCTCTCGATGCGCTAATTTTCCGCGAGAGCAACTCTGATCTGTTGTTGCCGACCATTATCGGTGGCCTTCAGGTCATTCTTGTTGCAGTGGCGACCTATCTGCCACTTTTTGCCATGGTGGTTGTCCCAGCGAATTTCTTGGCATTGACTTTCCTTCCCACAGAGCAGGCTCCAATGCAGATTTTCTGCGCGCTTCTCATCGTGGAAGTGATGCGTGCTAACAACAACAAGATGCCGGCGAGAATCACTGCGTTGCTCTTGTTGGTGATCTCAAACTACGACGTCAACACAAGTACTTTCGCACGTGACCATGTCGCGACCTTTGTGACAACACTGCTTTTTGTAATTGCCTACGCCATCGGCATGATGCGCAGTCGCTACAAAGAACAACGCCGGCGGGCAACGATTGAATCTAACCGCGCTCTGGAAGAGCAACGCCTTGAGTTGGCGACCGTACTGCACGACTCCACTGCCAAGTCCTTTACTCGCGTAACCATGCTGGCGCAGGCGCTCGCCATCGAGCGAGAAGGGACCGATGAAAAACTTGAAGAATCCCTGGAGGACATCGCAGAGACCTCCCGAGAAGGCCTGCTACAGCTTCGCCAGTTGCTTTCATTGCTGAAATCAGCTGACGACGAGAGTTCTTTGACCTCAGCTATCGGCCAGGATGAGCGAGTTCCCAGCATGAACAAGGTGCTCCAACAGGCCAAGGATGAACTGCAGGAAGCTGGGTTTAACGTTTCGCTGGCCACGAAGATTGAAACCGAGCCCTCTTTGACGCAGATTTCAGAGGTTATCTCGCCGGCGCTGTCGGAGTTCTGCACGAACATTCAGAAGTACGGCGAACCGCAAACGAACGTTCACATTCTGGCGCTGAGCAATGAGGAAGATGGCTTCACGCTCGACATCAGCAATCAGATATCGAAGGCGCTACCGCATTTTCTGCCGCGGGCGATGCTCTCGAGCGGTTTGGGGCTTTCCTCACTGCATCGGCGAGTGCGACCGTGGGACGGTTCCATCACGTCAGAACGAGAAGGAAATGTGTGGAATTGCAAACTCCACATGCCACCTACCAACCAGTAGGTTACGCTAGCGTAAGATTGATGTAGTAGCCGCCTGTGACGAAGATATCTCTCGAAAAGTCCTGGTTAGCGTAGTAATATCACACGATGACAGATATTGTTCGGTTTTTATAACTTCTATGAAAGGTTCGCGGATGTCTGACATTAAGGTTCTCATTGTCGACGACGACCCACTCGTACTCTCGACGCTGCGAACCTATTTCAAGAAGGCACCGCATATCACCGTGGTCGATGAAGCCAGCGATGGCCACGAAGCTCTCAACATTATTGCCCGTGGTGGCGTTGACGTAGTTTTGACCGATATTCATATGCCCAACATGGACGGCGTTGAGCTACTTGAGCGCATTAAGAAGGTGGAGAATCCACCGAAATTCATCGCTATCACCTCATTTGATACCGATGAAACAATGCTGAAAATCTTGAGTCTCGGCGGAAATGGCTACATTCTCAAAACTGCCCGCCCGGAATCTGTCATTGGCACCGTTGAAGATGTCTTCCAGGGTGGCACCGTCATCTCGCCGATTTCTGCGACTCGGCTGATTAAAACTCTGCCGTCCCGCAACATTTCCTCGTACAAGATCACTCAAGCCGAGCGAGAGGTTCTCGGCCTGATCTGCCGCGGTAAGTCAAACCACGACATCGCCAAGGAACTCGGCAAGTCGCCGGGCACTATCAAGAAGCACCTCTCCAGCATGTTCAATAAGTTTGGAGCTACCTCTCGCCTGGACCTGGCGCTGAAAGCAATAGACGCAGGCTTCCACCCGCCGGCATCCGCTGCCGCAGAATAACCAGGGGCTCTGAGATTTGGCCGGTTAGCGGCTCTGAATTGAGCCTTTGCAGGCCCGAGATGGATAGCAAAAAGGGGCATATTCACTTTCGCGAATATGCCCCTTTTACCCGTGCTGAGTGTGGAGAGAGAACTGTGTAACTACTGGATGGTCACCTCGACATGTCGCTCGCGCGGAGCCACACCGAAGTAGGTGCGCCCAATTGGCTCCCACGTCTTCGAGTTGGCGTTGCAGCGAACAGTCTGTCCGGCGAACTCGTCAACCAGGAATCCCCAGCTCAGACGACCAGTTTCACCCTTGCGTACTTCGTATGGCCCGATCTTCTGCCCGAGGCTCCAAACCATCTCTCGGGAGTATTCCCAGGAGTACTTGCGGTTGAGCTCCTTGCTGACCTTCACACTGACAGAGATATTGGTCCACCACTTCTTGGTCTTGGACTCCTTGATGGTCTGCGTCAGCGGAATCGGCTCATCACCGATGTCATTCTTCGTAGAAACAACGCCCTCAACGTCGTAGCGAGAGCCGGTGATTTCCACGAACTCAGCCACCGAACCCGGAGCTTCACAAGTGGTTCCCGGTGCCGGACCGCGGTCAACTGCCGCCGGCTTGGGCACTGGTACCCACTCCTCCGGCGCGAACGGTTCACCGGCTCCTGGATTCGGGGCGGCCACCGCTGTCGGAGCACCGAGTCCGAGCGCAAAGACCGTCGTCAAGCACATGGCGACAACACGCTTTTTCATAACTGCTCCTAGTCGTTAATCGTGGCGGATGCCGGGCCGCCGTCACCGGAGTTACCGCTGACAGGCGCCCACTGCTGACGGTGCTCGCCCTCCTTGGTGGTCTTGTGCCAGACCACGAAGCGAGTCGACGGCCCCTTGCCGTTGTACTCACCGAAGTAGGGCTCACCGCGCCACAGGCCGGTCTTCTGGTCACAGGTGCGAACACGGCCAATGAAGGACTTCATGTGCACGCCGTAGTCTGCGCGAACGGTCTCACCGGGGTTGACGGTCACCGGGCCCAGCTTGTCGCCAACCGACCACTGACTGACCTCGACGATGCCGTACTTGTTCTTCACCCCGTGGAGGAACACGTCCCACATATTTCCGGAGCTCATGGCCTTCACAGACTCGTTGACTCCCTCTGTCACCTCGAGGGTGTACTGAATAGGGCGGTCAGTGCGGTTGGTGAATGAGTTAGTGCCGTTGTAGCGGTCCCATTCGTCGGTAATCCACTGTTCCCAGGGGTGACGCTTGGCATCCTTGACCGGGTCACATTTATCCGTATTGGTGAAACCGGTGTGGTGCTCATCCTGGTCAGGGGTCTGGGTCAGCGGGGTCGCCGCGGCCTGTCCAACGATGCCTGGTGCAAGAAGACTTGCACCCATCACCGCGCAGGCCAGGGCCTTCTTTTTCAGGCTCAACATGGAGAAACTTCCTTCTGCTTCGAGGTCTTAAAGAGGCTCAGCCCGTCTTAGACGGCGTACTCCTTGACCTGTGCCGGAGCAGCACCGTCGACGGAGCGATCAGCTTCGTTGGCGCGCATGGAAACGCGAATGTGGCGCTCCTTCGGGATGGTGCCCCAGTACGGACGACCTGCGTCGATCCACTTTCCGCCCTTACAGGTCAGGTGAGTACCTTCGAAGGACTGGTTCAGGAAGCCATACTCCAGAACACCGGTGTAGCCAGGCTTGACTGGGTACGGGCCGAGGGTCTGGCCAACTTCCCAGGTCTGAGTGGACTGGTAGCCGGCGCTAAAGGTGACATGGAAGAGCTTGAGCAGGTCGAAGTCGACCGAACCGCCGACATTCCAGGACTTGGTCTTGCCCTCCTTCAGGGTCTGGGTCAGCGGCAGGTCGGTGTCGCCGTAGTTAGCGACAGTCGCAGTACCTTCGACCTCGAACTTCGAGCCGGTGATCTTCAGGGACTGGCCGGACTGGCCTTCAACGGAGCAGGTGCCACCGACGGTGCCCGGGGTAGGGGCTGGGGCAGCTTCGGCCATCGGGGCGACAGCCAGCGAGGACATGGTAACCAGGGCTGCAATGGAGCCGGAGAGCAGGGTCTTCTTCACGGCGAAATCCTTTCAGGATGTGACGAGCAACTCGTAAGGAAATACTTGAACTGACACCTGCAAAGGTAAGTCGAAATTCAGCGTTTTGTAATGGAAAATTTTCGACTGGCTTTACGACGGCCGCAGCAATTATCCACATAGTAAAAATGGAATCTCACCGATTTCTGCCACGCGAAAATACGACATCTAATTGACCCTGACCAGCGATTATGGGCGCCACAATAAGATTTCGGCGATCAATTTAAACGCATTAGAACTACACCTTTTGAACCAATTCAAAAATGCCTCGGTCGGCCACTTGGTACTAGACAATCAACATTTCGGCCACTAGCCCACCTACATAAAGACACCAGAGAGTAGCCGAATGGCCACCCCCAGGCGCGGGCAGGTAGAGAGACCTCCACACTTCACACTCTTGATTAAATAGTTATGATTTCTTTATTAATCACTGGCGAAGTCCGGCAGTCCACAAAGCCCTGACACTTTGCCGAGGCAGATATCTTTCGGAGTACTACCTAATGTTTCGACGCACTTCTGTTCTTGCTACCACCATTGCATCCGCAGCACTTTCCCTGGGCGCGCTGACCGGCGCCCCGGCCGCTACCGCAGCACCGACAGCTACGACCAGCAGCGACGACCTGCAGGTTAAGGAATACGCTCTTTCCGATACCTTCTCTTGCGACTACTACAACCTGCCGTGGTGCCGCTAAAGAGCGCTGACGCCGCCCTCCCCTGCCCTCCCTTCACGTGAGCGCACGGCTACTTCGCGGTACCGTCGAGCCCCTCTAGCAGCGTGGCAAAATCCGTGACGTTAGTATCCACCCGCGTGTTTGTACTGCGTCGCCTGTTCGGCGCGCTGGCACCCTGATTCCCCTCGCTGGCCCCGCCCGCTGAATGCGCTGCACCCTTTTCTTCAGCTTCGTTCCCAAAATCTGGACCAAAACCGACTACTGCCGAGCGAACACCGACAAGGTACTCGGCAAGCTCACGAGCTGCACGCACGACGCGATTGTTCATCTCCGCGCCGGACACTCCGCCGGCGCCATTTCCGGCACCATCGCCAGCACCAAAGTCCTCAGTGGCTGCAAATACAGCAGTCGGCATAACCGTGCCGCGCAGGTAGCTAAACAGCGGACGCATCGCATACTCCAGCACCAACGAATGTCGTGCTGTGCCAGCCGTCGCAGCAATAATGACCGGCATAGAAGTCAGCGCATCCTTATCCAGGGCGTCGAAAAACATCTTGAACAACCCCGAGTAAGACGCTGCGAACACCGGGGTCGCGGCAATCAATCCATCAGCACCGCTGACAGTCTCGAGGGCGGCGCGCAATTTTTCGTCGTAAAGCCCTGTGGACATCACAGTGCCGAGGCTGACAGCGAGTTCGCGCAGCTCGACGTACTCAATTTGGAGCCCCTCGCCACGCTTGGAGACCTGCGCCTCGACGGCCTCCGCGATGCGGTCGGCAAGGATGCGCGTGGTTGATGGATCGGAAACACCAGCACTTACGACGACGAGCTTTTTCACTGCTGATTCCTTTCAGCCGGGCGGACGAGAAGGTGCGGGGAATCTACGCCTTCGGCAACCAGCGAGGCATGCGTCGGCGGGTCGGAAGGCACGTGCGCCGGGCGGCGGCGCTCAAACTCTTCACGCAGGACCGGAACGATTTCGGTTCCCAGGATTTCAACCTGCTCCAACGCCATTTCCAGCGGCAGGCCGGCGTGGTCGATGAGGAAGAGCTGTCGCTGGTAGTCGCCAACGGCATCTGCATAGCCCAGGTAACGTTCGATAATTTGCTCAGGCGTGCCGACGGTCAGTGGAGTGATGTTCTCGAATTCTTCCAGAGATGGCCCATGTCCATAGACCGGGGCATTGTCGAAGTATGGGCGGAAAATCTCCTTGGCCTTCTTCTCCGTCTCAGCGGCGAAGACCTGACCGCCAAGCCCGACGATTGCCTGATCAGCAGCACCATGACCGTAGTGCTCAAAGCGCTGGCGGTAGAGGTTGACCATGGCTGTGGTGTGCTCGATATTCCAGAAAATGTGGTTATGGAAGAAGCCGTCCCCATAGAAGGCGGCCTGCTCAGCAATCTCAGTGGAGCGGATTGAGCCGTGCCACACGAAAGGTGCTACACCGTCGAGCGGGCGCGGTGTGGACGTAAAGGACTGCAGCGGAGTGCGGAATTGACCTTGCCAATCCACATTCTCCTCACGCCAAAGAGTGCGCAGCAGGTGATAGTTCTCGATGGCCAGCGGAATTCCCTTGCGAATATCCTTGCCAAACCACGGATAAACAGGCCCGGTGTTGCCGCGGCCCATCATGAGATCAATGCGACCTTCGGAAAGGTGCTGGAGGTAGGCGTAATCCTCGGCGATGCGCACGGGGTCGGTGGTGGTAATCAGCGTTGTCGAAGTCGACAGAATCAGATTTTCGGTCTGTGCTGCGAGGTTGGCTAATAAAATCGGCGGATTCGCCGGTGCCACAAACGGTGGATTGTGGTGCTGGCCAGTAGCAAATACATCGAGGCCGACCTCTTCGGCCTTCTTCGCTAGGGCGACAGTTGCCTTAACTCGCTCATGTTCAGTAGGGATTTGTCCAGTCGTGGGATCTTTTGTGACGTCGCCAATTGTAAAAATTCCGAATTGCATAATTCTCAATCCTAAATAGCAGTTGTTGACATGTCAACGCCTGTTAGGCTGGGCATAAGCGCTTAAAACGACTCCATATAAACCGCCTCCAACCAAAGGAGCCTCGCCCAGCCATGACAAAACCCCGAGCCAATCGCCCGACCGGATGTGCGCTTCTAAAAAATATTCGGCATTTTCTTTGAACTTTGTTGACACATCACCACATCTAGAGTTATCGTTGACACGTCAACACCGGAAGTTGGTTCCGGCGGACAAAAATACTTCGAAACATTCGAGATACTTTTAACTTTTAGGAGATTCACTATGGCTCTTCAGTCTGGCAACTACGTTCTTGATGCACAGCACTCCACCGTTGGATTCACCGTTCGTCACGCAATGATCACTAAGGTCCACGGTCAGTTCACTCAGTTTGAGTCCGTTATTAATTTTGATGCCGACAAGCCGGAGAATTCCACGGCAAAGGCGACCATTCAGGCGAACTCCATCAACACCAACAATGAAGAGCGCGACAACCACCTGCGCTCGAAGGACTTCTTCGGCACCGACGAAAACCCAACCTTCGAATTCGTTTCCACCGCTATCGAGCTCCAGAGCGAAGAAAAGGCCACCGTTACCGGCGACCTAACCATCAACGGCATCACCAAGCCGGTCACCCTGGATGTCGACATTTTCGGCTCCGCTGAAGACCCATGGGGTCAGACTCGCGTTGGCTTCGAGGCAGCCACCAAGATTGACCGCACCGATTTCGGCATCGATTACAACGCTCCTATTAAGACTGGCGGCCTGCTCCTTGGCAACGAGATTTCCCTGCAGATCGACGGCTCCGCAGTTAAGCAGTAACTAGCAGCCAGAACCCCAGCTGCCCGCACCCCAGTAAAGCGTCCTGCATCCTCATGCAGGGCGCTTTTGCGCAATCAATGTGCAATTAATCTGCCCCCGCTGTGAGAAAAGCATGGTGCGGGAGCAAAAAAGTGGCATGCTTAGACAGGTGAGTTCCAGTAAAGACACTTCCCAGGGCACCGAAACCACCAACGAGACAACGCAGGACGCTCAGGCTGCGCAGGCCGCTCAGGCCGAGCAGTCCCGTGCTGCCCGTGTTGCCGCCCGTCGTGGAAACATCAGGGCACCTCGCCGCACTCCACTGAAGACACTGGACCAATCCTCCAAGCTGCAGAACGTCCTCTACGACATTCGCGGTCCGGTGACTACTCTCGCCGAACAGATGGAGGCCGACGGCCACCGCATCATGATGCTCAACACCGGCAATCCGGCAAAGTTCGGCTTTGATGCACCTGACACCATCGTGCAGGACATGGTCCGCGCCCTCCCCCACGCACAGGGCTACTCCGAGTCCAAGGGTATTTACTCCGCACGCCGTGCCGTCGTCACGCGCTATGAGATGGACCCGGACTTCCCCCGTTTCGACGTCAACGACGTCTGGCTGGGCAACGGCGTCTCCGAGCTGATTTCCATCACCACGCAGGCGCTGCTCAACGAGGGCGATGAGGTCCTCATTCCAGCTCCGGATTACCCGCTCTGGACTGCAGCAACCACCCTCGCCGGCGGCAAGGCCGTCCACTACACGTGCGATGAGGAGAATAACTGGGCCCCGGATGTCGAAGACATTCGCTCGAAGGTGACGGATCGCACGAAGGCGATTGTCATCATCAACCCGAACAATCCGACCGGCGCGGTCTACACACGCCAGACACTCGAAGCCATCGTCGATATCGCTCGTGAGCACTCACTCCTGCTGCTTTCCGACGAAATCTACGACCGCATCCTCTACGACGATGCAGAGCACATTTCCACTGCCTCCTTGGCCCCGGATTTGCTCTGTATCACCTTCAACGGCCTGTCCAAGACCTACCGTGTGGCCGGCTACCGCGCTGGCTGGATGGTGCTGACTGGCCCGAAGCGCCACGCAGAGGGCTTTATCGAGGGCATCAACTTGCTGGCCAGCACCCGTCTATGCCCGAATGTCCCTGCTCAACACGGCATTCAGGTGGCACTTGGCGGCTACCAGTCCATCGAGGACTTGATCTTGCCAGGCGGTCGCCTTCTGGAGCAGCGCAATGTCGCCTACGAGGGACTGACCTCAATTCCAGGCGTGAGCTGTGTAAAGCCGATGGGCGCCATGTACGCATTCCCGAAGCTGGATCCGAACGTCTACGAAATTCACGATGACGAGAAGCTGATGCTCGACATCCTGCGTGAAGAGAAGATCCTGATGGTCGGCGGCTCTGGCTTCAACTACCCGATGCCGGATCACTTCCGGATTGTCACCCTGCCATGGGCACGCGACCTGAAGGAAGCTATCGAGCGCCTGGGCAACTTCCTGGTCAGCTACAAGCAGTAGCAGTACTTAAGGTTGCGCACGCTGCTGGTTCTGCCCTTCTCACATATCGATGCGCTATTCACTTATGGCCGCACTGGAGCGCATCGATGAGTGAGTATTGCATCGATAGGTGAGCCATAGCGCTGATGACTACGGCTCGGCGCGCCGGAATGGCGGTACGCCTTCCGGTGCTGGTGCAGCGATTAGGTTATTAAGGGTGGGCAGGCATTCAAAAGATTCAATGAACTCTGACAACCAGCAACCTTTTCGCGTTGCTCCGGGTTCCGACATAGGTGCGCATCTCGACGTACTGAAGAACTCGAACAGCGGCTCCCCTACCGGCCGGTTCCGGGCTGTCAATACCGCGAATCAACCCAACTCTGCAACTTCGGCTGCCCCAGCACGACATGCAGAGCCTGCCGCACATTCAAAACCAGCACCGGCACGGCAAAACGAACCTGCGCAAGCCAAACCAAAACCAACGAAACCGCGGCACAACCCCACAAGAGCACGTCGCTTGCTGGCCACAGTTCTCACAGTTGCTGGTATTGCCACTTTCCTCGCAGTGATTGGGCTCTGGCCATCGGGTGAAGCTCCGAGCCCAGGGCCGGGATTCCTGCAGTCACAGACGTCAGCTGCAGAGACGGTTAAGGGAACCGTCGTAAAGCACAGCGTCGGCGCGTGCAATTCGCCTGACAACGGACGCGTCTTCGACGACCAGCCGCGTCCAGGGCTGACGGCTTCGCTCAACGACCCCGCGGCGCCGAAGTGCCAGATCTCGGTCATTGAGCTGACCTCGGGCCCAGACGAGGGCAAGAAGACTCTTCTGGAGGCATCCGGCCTGCCCGGCGAGATTGAGCTGGCGGAGGGCGACAAGGTCGTCCTGGCAATTCACCGTCCAAACGCTGCCGGTACCGGAGCTGTCGACAATGGTGCCGTGCCGAATCCGGGGTTGATGACACCACCTCCCGGCATTGTTCCCGCGCCTGCCCCTGAGGGCGCAGAGGATGCGCCTGCACCAGCCCCAGAGGCTCCGGCACCGACTCCGGCACCAGCTCCGGCCCCGGAGCAGGAACCAGCACCTGAATCCGGCGCAGAAGCTCCTGCTGCTCCTGCTCCACCCGCACCACCTGCCCCCGAGGCTCCCGCGGCCGACACTAACGTCGTCGACCTCGCACCTCATCAGGTTGTCGACACCGCTAGCATCGGGAACACCTACACCTTTCTGGACATGGATCGCACCACGACAATCTGGTTGTGGCTCGGCGCGGCAGTACTTCTCATCATCCTCGTCGGCATGACTCGCGGGGTCTTGAGCCTCATTGGTCTTGGCATCACGCTGGCCACAGTGATGGGATTCCTGGTTCCGGCACTGCTACGCGGTGGCGATCCTGTGGCCTTAGCCATCACGGCGGGCGCGGCGATCCTCTTCCCGGTGCTCTTCCTCGTACATGGCATCAATTGGAAGTCAGCTTCCGCACTGGCGGGAACACTCACCACGATGGTGTTGGCGGCGGGCCTGGCCAACCTCGCAATCTCCACGTCACAGCTACGTGGTCTCGGCAACGAGGACAACCTGCTCATTCAGCTTTACCTGCCTGACGTCTCCGTCACAGGTCTGCTTCTGGCGGGATTCATCATCGGCGCGTTGGGCGTGCTTAACGACGTCACCATCGCCCAGGCATCGACCGTCCAGGAGCTTTACGAAGCAGCTCCGCGGTCGCGGCCTATGGAGGTCTTCCGCTCGGCAATGCGCGTCGGTCGCGATCACATCGCGTCGATGGTCTACACACTGGTACTGGCGTACCTCGGCACCGCACTACCGCTATCGATTTTGTTAAGCGTCTCCGACCGGCCGCTGATGCAGTCGTTGACCTCCGATGTCGTGGCCACAGAGCTGCTGCGTTCCACCATCGGTGCGGTGGCTTTGGTACTCGCAGTGCCGATTACCACCCTCATCGCCGCCTATACCGTGGCCCCGGAGGGTATGAAGTTTCCGAAGCGCTCGAGGGCGGCTAGCATTTAGCCGCGGCCGAGGCAGGTGACATCCCAGCCTGCGGCACGCCACTGGTCGGCTGGCAGGCAGTTGCGGCCGTCGAGCACTGCTGCACGCTTGACCAGCTTCTTCGCAGCCACCGGGTCGATGTCGCGGAACTGCTGCCACTCGGTGGCGACGACAACCATCTCCGTGCCTTCCAGGGCAGCTTCGATGCTCGGTGCGTACTCCAAGGTCGGGAAATTCTTCTTGGCGTTCTCCATGGCCTGCGGGTCATAAACACTCACCGAAGCGCCCGCCAGAGACAGCGAACCAGCAATCGACAGCGCCGGGGAGTCACGCACATCGTCAGAGTTCGGCTTGAAAGCCGCACCCAGCACGGTCACGGTGTGGCCGAGCAGCGAGCCGCCGAAGCTACCACGCACCAGGTCAACGGTCTTTTCACGGCGACGCATGTTAATCGCATCGACCTCACGCAGGAAGGTCAGCGCCTGGTCAACGCCCAGCTCACCGGCGCGGGCCATGAATGCGCGGATATCCTTCGGCAGGCAACCGCCGCCGAAGCCCAGACCCGCGTTGAGGAAGCGGCGGCCAATTCGGGCATCCATACCGATGGCGTCGGCAAGCGTGGTGATATCCGCACCTGTGACCTCACAGATTTCGGAGACCGCGTTGATGAAGGAAATCTTGGTGGCGAGGAATGCATTCGCCGACACCTTCACCAGCTCTGCGGTGGCAGTGTCCGCGACGATAAGCGGCGTCTCGCGCTCGAAGATAGGACCGAAGCACTCGCGCAGGCTGTCCTCAGCGATTGACTCGACCTCCTGACCAGCACCATTGAGGATCATGCCCGGCTTCTGGGTGCCCAGCACCACACGGTCCGGCTCCAGGGTGTCCTTTACCGCGAAGCCCTCGCGCAGGAACTCCGGGTTCCAGGCGATCTCGAGGCTGGTGTTCTTCAACTGCTCATCACCGGCTGCGGCGCGCTCACCGATCATCTTCGCAGCTAGCTCCTGCAAGCGCGGTGCGGTACCGACGGGCACAGTGGACTTACCAAACACTAAATGCTTGCCGACGACGCGCTTGGCCAATTCGGTAACAGCTGCGTCCACATAGCGAACATCGGCTGCGTACGAGCCCTTGACCTGCGGAGTTCCGACACCTACGAAGTGGACGTTCGCAAATTCAACAGCCTCGTCGTAGTTAGTGGTGAAACGTAGTCGCCCCGACTCAACGTGCTTCTTTAGCAGTTCGGGCAAGCCGGGTTCAAAGAAAGGAACTTGGCCTGCGGACAATGCCTCAATCTTGGCGGGATCAACATCTACGCCGAGAACCTCGTGGCCTAACTCCGCCATCGCCGCGGCATGAGTGGCGCCAAGGTAACCCGTACCAATAACCGTAATACGCATAAGGGCTATTATTTATCGAAAGATAAAAGGCCCTCAAGCCGATTTAACCCTTAAATGGTGTGAACTAAAGGCCCATATTTAGGCTTTTCACCTGCGGAAACTCTTTATTGAACAATTGTTTCCATTTCTTCACCGAGAATTCACTCGGGGCTATTCACAATTCATTTATATTCCGAGTTCATATCCCGAGTTTCAGGTGCCTTATTCCTCATCACGGAAGTTCAGGTACGCACGCGACGGCGTCGGGCCGCGCTGCCCCTGATACTTCGAACCGAGCTTGCCGGAACCGTAAGGCACTTCTGCCGGCGAGGACATCTTGAACAGTGCCAGCTGGCCGACCTTCATATTTGGCCACAGTGCGATAGGCAAGTTCGCCACATTGGATAGCTCCAGCGTGATGTGACCTGAAAACCCTGGATCAATAAAGCCGGCGGTCGAGTGCGTTGCCAGGCCCAGACGCCCCAGCGAAGACTTACCTTCCAGGCGGCCTGCCCAGTTCGGAGGAATAGTGAAGTACTCCAGGGTCGATGCCAGGACGAACTCGCCCGGGTGAAGAATGAAGGGCTGCCCTTCTGGAACCTCGTGCGGGGACGTCAGTTCTTCCTGCGGCAACTTCGGATCGATGTGCGTGTACTGCGAGTTGTTAAAAACTCGGAAGAACTTGTCCAGACGCACGTCGATGGACGAAGGCTGAATCATCTTCGGGTCAAAAGGATCAATGCCGAGATGGCCGGAGCCTTCGGCATCGATAGCGGCACGAATATCACGATCTGAGAGCAACACATAGACCAGCTTAACCGCTCTGTAATGCACAGCGTGCGCGGGTTGCAGGATATGCCCGCGATAAATTCAGCGGAGCTGCTGCCAACCAATTTTTTCGACGCGAATCGAGAGTGCTACATTGAAGTTACAGAGGGCGACTGATTTCCTGCATGCCACACCTACTGTGCCAATCCCGTGGCGTGCTTTTAATCATTCCGCCTACTGTGTGCCGATGTAGTTCAATGGTAGAACTCCTGCTTCCCAAGCAGGCGGCGCGGGTTCGATTCCCGTCATCGGCTCCACTTAGACGTCGAAAATGATAAGTAGGCGTTTGCGTTAGCGAGTATGCCCCAAGGGGGTCAAGAAAATCGCTTGCGTTAGCGAGTGTATAGCGCGTTAACTCTGACCTGTAGAAACACTTTCCTCTCTTTCGGCTGAGTGAGCGTTTGCGTTAGCAGGCGTTGATTTGGTCGAGGTGGATAGCGTGGTCGGCGACCTCGGTAACGAGTTCAGCATCGTGGGTGATGACGATGACGACGGCACCAGTGTCAGCGAGTTTACGCATTACTCGGGAAATCGCGACAAGGTGTTTGTAGCCAACACCGGACGTGGGCTCGTCGAAGATGTAAACTTTCTTGTTCGCAGCAAGCGCTGTAGCAATAACCAGACGTTGACGTTGCCCGCCAGAGAGTGCTTGCGGATGATCAGCCTCGTGGTCGGCAAGGTCGAGTTCTTCAAGGATCGCGTGGGCATCGATGTGTTGCTTTTCGGCTTTGGTCGTGCCGAGCGTGACTTCGTCGATGACGGTATCTGAGAACAACTGTCGGGTAGGGTCTTGCATCACAAGGTAGGCGTCGCGGCTGGTGAATTTTTGTCCGCCGAGTGTGATGGATGCATGTTTGGCTTTTTCTAGTCCGCAAACAATGCGTGCCAGTGTTGATTTGCCTGACCCGCACGGGCCGAGGAGTGCCGTGATTTTCCCTGCCGGAAACAACACGTGGTTAATATTGAGGACTGTGTTTCCGTGGCGGTAGGCAAAGGCGAGGTTGTCGATTGTGAGCCCTTCACCTTCTGGTTCGGGCAGGCTCGGCATGGATACGGGCACTAGGGATCGCAGCCCAAGCTGTTTGCGCTCCTCATCCGAGGTAGCGTAGAACTCTTCGCCGGTTGCGGTGAGGACAATCTTGCCTTTGTCGAAGCAGTAGACACGGTCGACGATCCCGGAAAGGAAACTTAGCCGGTGTTCAGCAATGATGATGGTGTGTCCATCGGCTTTGAGCCTGGCGATGAGTGTGGCGAGTTGGTCGATAACGTCAGCGGACAAGTTCGCGGTTGGCTCGTCAAAGACGATCAGCGACGTGTTGTTGCACATGGCGACGGAGCAGGCCACGCGTTGCATCTGTCCGCCTGATAGTTGTGTGACGCGGGATTCCAGCAGGTCGGCGATACCTAACTCGGCTGCGACCTCGTCAATGCGGGCACAGATCTCCTGCGGGTCGCGGCCGAGATTTTCTGGGCCGAAGGCGAGTTCTTGGCGCACGTGGGTGGTGTAGAACTGGGTGCGCGGGTTTTGAAACACTGTCGAACAGTGGTGGGCAAGGTGTGGCAGGTCTGTTTGTGCCACGTCAATGTCGTCGACTGTGACGTTTCCGGTAAGGTCGCCGTCGTGGAAGTGCGGGATGAGCCCGTTAAATAGCCGTAGTGCGGTGGTTTTTCCTGACCCGGATGCGCCACACAGCAAGGTGACGGTTCCGGGTGTGATGGTGATGGTTGCGTCGTTGATTGAGGGGTGGTCTGCTCCTCGATAGGTGAAGGTGACCCTAGTTGCTTGGGCTATTGTCATAGGACGATTCTCCATATCGCGAAGCCGATAACGATGAGCAGAATGACTGCGTCGACCACTCGGAATTTCACGACTGTGACTGAGGTGGGCTTTGCGGTTCCGCCCAGTCCGCGCACGAGGGCGGCCGATGCCAGTTCGTCCCCGCTGCGTACCACGGTCGATAGCAGAGGGATTGTGAAGTATTGCGCCGCACGCAGTGAGAGCACGGACATGCCGCGTAGTTTCATGGCATCTGAGATCGCTTTAACTTCGTGGCCGATCACGGGCAGCACACGTAACGCGACTGAGATCGGGATCGTGAAACAGGTCGGGATTCGTGAGCTGGCGAGTGCTTTTTGCAAGGTGGCGGGTCGGATTACGCCGATCGCGTAGGCTCCCATTCCTGCGCTGACGCTGAATCGCCACATCCACTGCAGAAACAGCACGAGGAACGCGCTGGCTGTTGATTTCCAGACCAGGGGTATCACGAAGACGAGTGTGCCGAGAGCCGCAAACGTGGCCAGGTAGACGGCCACCCAGCTCGGGCGCACGAGCGTGTTGGGGTTGATCGTAGCGCTCGTCAGCATCACGGCGGCGAATCCGCCCAGAGTACACACGAACCACGGCGAGTAGGCACTGTAGATCGTGGTGGAGACGATGACGAGCGCTGCGATAATGGTGCGCGGGTCGGGAAGTTTAGACAAGACCGGCCCGTTCAAAGTGTTTGCGCGCGACCCTGGTTCCCAACAGACCAGCAAGCCAGCCCACGATGAGCATCACGCCGAAGAAGCCCAGCAGAATCGGAATCGTGACGACCTGTGCCATCTTGGCGGCATACTCGGCACCCATTTGTTCGGCGATCTGCGACATATATGCGTCTTGGTTCATAAATAGCGGAATCCACGGGGAAACATAGATCGGCAGAATAAACAGTGCATATGCCAGCGGGACACGAACTTTCACGCTCTTCGGCCCCTTGGTGATCACCAAGTCAGCGAGCAGGCCGAACACAGCGGCGATCGCAATTCCTCCCACCCAGTGGCCGGTCACGAAGAAGAGGATTTCGATGATAATCAGCATGATTGTCAACGCCCCCATCTTCGGAGTGCGGGCAGTAAACAGCGCAAAGACGATGCCGTTAACGAGGATAGAAAGCAAGAAGCCGGCATACATGGCAGCCGGAATGAACCCGAGCATTCCGAATGCAAACACGATGACGAACATCAAGGCAGTGAAGACGCCGATATTGATGAAGTCGCGCGCGTTGAGGCGCGAGGATGTGGGTGTGGACATAGTTTTTCCTTTTATGTGCTGATATGCGCTGTGTTTAGACGAGTTGCCATCCGCCTGCGTTGATGCGCTCTTGCCAGAAATCGCGGTATTGACCCGGCTGGTTGACCAGCTCGTCGTGGCACCCGCGCTGGGCGATACGCCCACCGTGGGAGAGCACAATAATTTGGTCAGCTTGTCGAATGGTTTCAAGTTTGTGGGCGATCACGATCAGCGTGGAGTGCTTGCGTAGCTCATTCATCGCCGCAACAATATTGGCTTCATTTTCCGCGTCCAATGCGCTGGTGGCCTCATCGAAAAGCACGATCGGGGCCTTCTTCACCAAGGCGCGAGCGATAGAGACGCGTTGCCGTTCCCCACCTGACAGTGCACGCCCGCCAGAACCCGCCAATGAATTCCAGCCATCTGGGAGGCGGTTGACGATTTCCGTCACGCCCGACAGGTCAGCGGCCCACCTGATTTCTTCATCGGTGGCTTCTGGGTTGCCAAGGCGAATGTTGGCTTCGAGAGTGTCGTTGAATAAGTAGACGTCTTGGAAGACAAGAGACACCTGGCGCATCAAATCTTCGGTGGTCTGCTCGCGCACGTCCACTCCGCCAACGCGCACGCTGCCGGACTGCACATCCCAGAAACGTGCAACCAACCGGGCGATCGTCGTCTTCCCGCACCCAGATGGACCAACCAGGGCACACATGCCACCTTGCGGGACATGGAAGGAAATATCACGGAGAACCGGGGTGTCCGGATCGTAGCCGAAGGTGACGTCCTCGAAACGAACATCACCAGGGGCGTTTATCGGTGTAGAGGCATCGGGTTCGGACAGTTCGGGGGCATCCATGACCTTGTCGACGTGGTTCATCTGCTGGCGGCGTTCTTCCAGCCCGGTCATGCAGCCACCGATGTCTTGGAGCATGGTGGTGAACCGCAGGCACATGCCGATTGTGACCACGGCGTTCAGCGCATTCATTTGCCCGCCGAGGGCGAGTTGGGCGGTCAGCCAGATCATCACCACAATGAGCGCTTGAACGAACATCCCATTAATCAGGTTCGCTAGTGTTTCGATCCACAATGCTTTGCGACCCTTGCGGTCAGCCTGTTTGAATGCCCGATCAAGGGCCGGGTAGTCGTCGGCGACATGGCAGGAGCGCAGCGCGCCTTGGCAGGTGGCGAATTCGACCATGCGAGCCGCCAGCTCCGATTCGGCTGGTTCGGAAACCTTCTTGCCCTTATCGAGAAGCACACGGGAAATATGGAGGAAGGCAAGCATGATCGGGAACGCGATCGTCAAGGTCAGTCCCAGCCGCCAATCCCAGAACCAGGTTCCCACAGTGATCACCAGCACGGCCGAGAGTTTTTGGACGAGAGAGAAAATGAAATGTGCCGCCGACTCGCCCAAGTTCATCATTTCCTGGGTGACCATGCGCGACAGCCGTCCAGAGCTACCCGAATCGAACACTCCCAACGGTAGGCGGGCTACTTTGTTACCTACTGCCTGGTGGACGTCGTGAATGAATCCAAGCGCGCCGATATAGCCGGTGCGCATGCCATAAAACTCCGTGCCCACGCCCAGCACCGCGAACACCGCCAAGGCGATGAGCCAGCCCCAAAACGACAGCCCCCACACCGGCATTCCGGTCGCCAAGGCGCTTGCTGCAGGGAGTAGCGCGAGCAGGGCAAAGCCGTGACACAGTCCTGAGACCGCACCCCACGCTTGACCAACCGAAAGGTCTCGCCACGAGGCGGGTTCCATCAAACGCTTAAAGCGTGGCAGCAATAGTTGATTCATCGTGTCATCTCCTCGCATGCACCTTGGGCAAGAAGTGCCTGATAGTGCGCATTACCCAACAACTCGTCGTGTTTACCGACCACAGCAATGCCCCCGCGTTCCATGACGACAATCTGATCCGCGCCCCTGATCGAGGCCAGTCGGTGGGCGATCACAATCACGGTTCTGCCTTTGGCAAGAGTCGAGAGAGCTTGTTGGATTTTCGATTCCGATTCCGGGTCCGCCATCGCCGTCGCCTCGTCCAGCACCAACACTGGGGCATCAACCATGAGCGCCCGGGCGATCGCGATACGGGCTGCCTGCCCGCCCGAAACGTGGGTGTCCTCCCCCAACACAGTGTCGTAACCATCTGGCAGGCTCATGATGAACTCGTCGATCTGCGCTGCTCTCGCCGCCTGCCGCACCTGATCCAAGGTTGCGTCTCGCGCGCCCAGGGCAATGTTGTTGTGGATGGTGTCGCGAATAAGCTGTGCATCTTGCAGGACGAATGCGACCGTCGAATACAACACATCCTGGGAAATGCTCTTTAGATCAACCCCGCCGATGGTGATCGTGCCAGCGTCCGGGTCATCAAAGCGGGCCATCAAACTCGCCAACGTCGACTTCCCCGCACCCGACGGGCCAACCAGCGCGGTCACCGTGCCTGCCGGAATGCTCAGGCTCACCTCGTCTAATGCCTGGGTGTCGTCATAGGCATACGACACACCCCGAATCTCGATATCATGACCGTGTGGTGTCTGTGGCGCATCGGGCTGACTCAACGCCGGTAGCTCCATGACATTCACCAGCCGTACTGCCGCTGAACCTGCGAGCTGATAAGACCAGGCGATGGTTGCGACTGCCATCAACGCTCCCGGCAGCACCAAGGCAATCAACGTCGTCGCTATCACCTCGTAGATGCTCACCCAACCGGCGTTCATCATCAACGCGCCACCGCCAAGGTTCACGATCAACAACACCGGGATCGACACCCACGAAAATGAGGCGACCGACATCGACACCAGCGGCATACACCACGCCCGGTAGAACTTAGAAAACTCGTTAGCTGCATCTAAATAGGCTTTATGTGCTTGGCCAACCTTGCCGAACGCTTTCACCACTGAGATACCGGCAACGAACTCGGCCATCGTTGCCGAAACCTGAGCAAGCTTGGTGTCCATTTCCGCGGTCTTCTCATTCATCCCACGCATCGACATGCCATACATGCCCACATAAACCGGAATCGTCGCAATCGACAGCAGAGCGAGCCGCCAATCCACCACGAACGCATAGGCCAACAAGGCGAGCGGGGAGACGATTGCGTTCAGTTTCTCGATCGGCCCGTGTGCGATCACTGTGTGCACCGTGGCCGTATCATCCTGAATGGTCTTGCGGATCTTCCCTTCGCCCTCGCGGGTAAACCACGACAGCGGAGCAGTCGACATTCGGGCGGCAATTTGCCGACGCATCTGATTACGCAACGACAGGTCAATAAAATGCGTCACGCCCAACGCAACAAAATACAAAGTCAACCGCGCCATGTAAGCAGAAACAAGGAGCATCACGATCCAGTTCACCCGCGCCGGGTCCACCCGGTCTTGCATCAGCGCAGCTCCCAGCTCCACCAAAGCCACATAGGGTGCGATAGCCAACACCCCAGAGGCGAACGTTAAGGCCTGCGCGATAAACAGTTTGCCTTTCACCGGCTGCGATAGCTGACGGATCGCGTTCTGGCCAGCGACTGATTTTTCCTTCGCCGACCCATACTCGCCTTCAACAACCCGATCCGTTGCACTTTCGTTCACGTAAGCACCATCCTTCTTAGGCATGCCTAACCTTACTATATTTCTGGGAGGTGTGTCTACTGTGCACGTCAACTGATACGAACATCACCCTTTCAGGGCAATCCTCACCTGTTCACCGGTGCGGAACACGAACCGGATCGCGTCCTCGGTGACAATGGCGTGGTCGATAAGTGCGCTCCATTGTGCGGGGTGAAACTCGCTCACAGGTTCCCCTGTCAGATCATTCAGGGTTGTGGTGATGGCGGCGTGCTTGGCTGTGTTCGCTGCGATATCTTTTTCCAGGCTTGTTCTACGTGCGAGCGTCTTACGGTAGGTAGTATCGAGTTCGGCGTACGCGGATTGGCAGGCGTCCTGGTCGAGCGCACACCGCTGGTTTTCCGCAATCAGCGCTTCGATCTGCTCGTCTTTCACCGTCGCGCTGCTGCAGGGATGTTCGTCTGTGTATTTATGGTTGCATTGCCAAACTGCGTCTTTGCATTTCGTGTTCGACGCCCACGTTTTACGCCCATACCACGCCCCACACCGAGCACATTCCAGCCGGGTGGAGAACAACCCGACTTTCGCTGACTATATGTTGCCATGCCTGGTGGCGAGTTCGTATTGCATCTGATCCCAGATACGCGGTTCGGTAATCGGCTCATGATTACCTGATACATAGTATTGGGGTACTTCGCCTTCGTTGACCTTCATCTTCTTAGTAAGGAAATCGGTGGTGAACGTCTTTTGCAGCAGGGCGTCGTCCTTGTATTTTTCGTTGGACAGGATGGAGCACACTGTCGAGGTTGACCACACTTCTTTCCCGCGCGGGGTGAGAATCTTGCGGGCAGCGAGCTCGGTTTTAATCTCACTGATCGCTATCCCATCAAGGAACAGCTGGTAGATCAACCGCACGGTCGGAGCCTGCGTCTCGTCGATGACGAGGCTTCCACCCTCGCCTTTCTTATATCCGAGTAGCACCAATTACCCATAATCCCCACGCCGACTCCCGTTTCGAAGGAGTCGGCGCGGGGGCTTTTGCGTGGGTATGGAGCTGATTCAGGGGCGCAACCTAAGCCGACGGCGACGACGACGGCGACGGCGACGGTGCAGTGTATCTCAGCCACCGCAACACTGCTTTAACACGACGGTTGCTATCCTCCGGCTGGAAGCCGAGCTTTAAAAACACATTCGCCACATGCTTACTCACTGCACCAGCGGTCAGCACCAGGCGCTTTTCCATTTCCTTATTACTAAGCCCCTGCGCCATCAGGTCGAGCACTTCGCGCTCGCGCGGGGTCAGCGCGGCGATGCCGTCCTGCTTTGCAGTAAGCAGCGTTGCGACCACTTCAGGGTCAACCACGGTACCACCACCACGCACTTCTTCCAGTGCTGCGACGAAGTGGTCGACATCCGAGACGCGTTCCTTAAGCAGGTACCCAAAGCCACCATGCTGCAGCAGGCGATCCAGATAACTGGCCGCTACGTATTGACTGAGCACCACAACCGGCTGGTCAGGGTTGTCCTGGCGAAGTGTGGAGACCGCGAGCAGTCCGTCGTCACGCATGTTCGGCGGCATCCGGACATCGGTGACGATGACATCGAACGCTTGCCCTTCGGCGGTGGCGAGCAGCTGATCCGCATCGCCGACGGCGACGACCTCGTGCCCCAGCGCCCGCAGCAGGCCGGTTAGCCCCTCGCGCAGGAGTACGGAGTCCTCTGCCAGCAGTATTTTCATCGTGTCCTTCCTTGGCGAACGGGCAGTTCCAACCGCAATTCGGCACCACCGTCGGCGTTGGTGAGCGACACGGTGCCACCGAGCGCTGCCGCCCGTTCCCGCAGGCCTGCAATGCCGGTTCCATCGTCATGCTTTACGAGGTCTACAGCGTCCGCCCCCGATGGTGCTTCCAGGCCTACGCCATTGTCGCGCACGGTGACCGTAAGCGTACCGAGATGGGACACGAGCGCCTTCTTTGGAGCCTGAACCGCAAGAGTGATCTCGGCGCTGTCGGCGTGACCATGTTTGGTGGCATTGGTCAACGCTTCCGCTGCACAGTGGTACGCCAGCAACGCTGTGGTCTCATCGAGCGGGCCGAAGTCGGAGACACCATCTTCATGGACGGCTACCTGCATTCCGGAGTGCGCGGCCAGTTCCTCCACTGCTGCCACCAGACCGTTTTCAAACAGTACCGGCGGAGCAATGCCAAGCACCACCGAGCGCAGCTGTGCAAGCGCCTGCGTTGCATTGTTATCGGCGGCGGTGAGCGCCTCGGCTACCTCTTCTTCAGTCTTACCCATGCGAGCAGCGGCAATGTTGAGTTTCAAGGCGGTCAGGTGTTGCTGAGGGCCGTCGTGAAGCTCGCGTTCGATGCGGCGGCGCTCGCCTGAGAAGGAGTCAATGAGCACGTCGCGGGATTGGGTAACTTCTTCGCTGGATGGTGCGAGGATGACGCGGGAGAGCCAAATGGACAGCAGGCCGGCACCGAAGTTGATGGCGATGGTCAGCGCCAAAAAGAGGATGGCGAAAACCCAGGCAACAGCAATTTTCTGTGTTGGGTCCGTCAGAGTCCAGCTGAAAAACTGCACTTCATCAACCAGGAAAGGTGCAGCGAAGAGCACACCGACAGTGAAGCCGCCGCCGACCCACGCTGTGAAGGTGACAAAGCCAATGGCCAACTGGACGAGCAAGTTGACGAAGTTGCGGATGTCGAACCAACGATTGGTCACGCGGTTGGCAATCGGGGTGCCGGACCACGATGCCACCCAGCGAGAGAGCCAGTCGGCACCTCGGCCGATGAGCGGAATCCACGGCAGAAGCACAACAGAGGCAATCAAACCCGGAATGAACAGCAGTCCGAGAATAAAACTCCAGGCCAGCGCGATTAAATTCTTTTTCTTTGTCATAGGTTCAAAGCTAAGTTGGCCCGGGTTCAAATGCAGTGGAGCTAACTCCCCTAAATTCAGTCGAGCTGAATACGCCCCGGCTTCTTTTCACCGATACCTCGGTCGGCCAGTTCGTCATCAATGTACGTTGGCCGACCGACAGCCAGCCCAAGCACTGCAAGCACGACCGTAGTACCAAGCAGTACGACCAGAATAGGTGTCCACGTTTCCGTCGTTCCAGCGGCCACACCCACCAGGAATGGCCCGACTGCGGAGAAAATGTAGCCGATTGGCTGCACGAAGCCGGACAGCCGCGCGGTCAGCTCATGGCTGCGCGTGCGGCCCGGAATCAGCGCGATAGCCATGGGGAAACAAAAACCACCCACGCCCAGCAGGAACGCAGCCCCAATCGCGTATCCAACACCAGTTTCCGCCGCTCCCCGCTGGTCGATCAGAATCATCAACGCGTACCCGAGGAAGAAAAGGCAGCCGAGACCAAAGGCGACGTAGGACATGGTGCGGAGCCGTGCAATCAGCGGTGGCATCAGCAGACCGCCGATGATGCCCAGCCCTTGAACAATCATGGATGCCGCGGTAGCTACGCTGACGCTGATGCCTGCGTCGATAAGCATTTTCGGCATCCAGCCCATCAGCACGTAAGCGTTCATCGACTGCACGCCGAAGAAAACTGCCAGCGCAATGGCTGTCGGAGACTTCCAGATTGGCGTGTTTGCCGAGGAGCTGACCGAGGCCTTCGGATAGTCGAATCCGATGCGCGCACGCAGCGGCAACCACACAACGAGCTGAACAAAGGCGGTGATCGCCCATACGGCAATCGCCCAGCGCCACATATCGACGCCACCTGTGGACGCTTCGGGTGAATCGCTAATCAAAAACGCCGTCGCCGGCCCCAGTCCGCCCCCGAGGGCGAGCATGCTCGAGTACAACATCATCAGCACGACGGCATGACGGCCGCCATGCACCTTGATCCACGCAGGTAGCAGTACATTTCCCAGCGCAATACCCGCAACCGACAACGCCGTAAACAGAAGGAATAGCCAGATGCTGCTCACCCACGGGCGCACCGCAAGGCCGACGAATAGCAACGTCGCAGACAGTGTGAGTGCACCGCTTAAGCCCATTCGCTTGCCGACGGAAACCGCGGACAACCCAATCGCGAAAAATGCGAGCCCCGGAATCGCCGTAATCAGACCACCAAAGGCGGAGGAAGCGCCAAGGTCGGATAGGAGCTGATCAAGCACCGGACCAATTGACGCGATACTCGGGCGCAAATTCAGCGCCGCGACGATTACGGCGATAACAAGAACGGGAACGCTGAGCGCGATGGCATTCTTCGAGGACCCAGCAGCCTTTGGCTGTGGTTGCCCTGGTTTTTCTTCTATCGCCATAACAATGGACGTTACCGCTTCCTGCTAATGACTCTCTAGCCGACCCGAGCCCGCTGGTTCGGGGAAGCTTAAAAAACTAGCGTGCTGAATGTTGCTGTTGTCCTATCCTGGACTACAACGACATCTCTTTTTCTTTATCTATTGACAGTCTTTCGGCTATCTCTGACGTAAGGATTGAACTCAAAAATGGTTGAACCGATTTCTGATTCCATGCTCATTGCCTACGACGGCTCCGACGAAGCCAAGCGGGCGCTGGCCTATGCCGGAAAACTGCTGCGCGTTAAGAAGGCCTACATTCTGACTGCCTGGGAACCCCTGCAGCGCGCTGCAGCGCGCACTGCTGGCGCCTCTGGCATGATGCAGCCCGACTGGGATGCCACGACTGAAGACGGCGATCCGGCTCACGACGAGGCCGTCCGTATTTGCCGTGAGGGTGTACAGATTGCCGCTGAGGCTGGCTTCGTCGCGGAGCCCTACTTGGTAGAGACTGAAACTACTATCTGGTCGGCCATCGTCGATGCAGCTCACGACCTCGATGCGGACGTGATTATCTCCGGCACTCGTGGTGTGACTGGTTTGCGTGGTCTGTTCACCGCCTCGACCTCTGACGCGTTGCTGAAGAATGCTGGCCGCCCGGTCCTCGTCGTTCCGGGGGAAAAGGAATAATTTCTAGAAAATTTTTAAAAACTTACTTAGCTGATAGAAAATGGGTTAATCTCTCAACTAAGAAAACTCAATGACCGCTGAAACCGCTCAAAATTCAAGGCGGGGAGAGAATCCCAGCTGTTCCACTGGTTTACAGAAGTCACAGAGTGTAGTTTTATAAACAGTATTGACTTAATGCACACGAGGAGTCCTCAACATGGCATACGAAACTGATTCCGAGCAGCGTCGTAGCGTTGGCCCTGCCCTGGCCTCGGCGCTCATTGGCGCCCTTCTCGGTGGTGCCGCTATCTTCGGCATCGGCCAGGCTCTGACCGAAGACCGAATTCCGGAAGCACAGGCTGTTTCCACCGATGACGCTCTGCTTGGCGGTGTCGAGTACGGTCAGCGTTAAGTCTTTAACGCTAACCCTCCTTTAACGCTATGCCCACCTTTGTTCGAGCGCGTAAGCGCGTGCTTGTACCTTGGTGGGTTTTGCTGTGCCTGCTGGCATTCATCCAGTCCCCCGGCAAGACTGTCGCTGACACAAAGCACGACCTGACAGAAGACCCCATCGGGTTTTTGTCCGCCTCGCTCAACATGTGGTCAGACACCATGCCGCTGGGACAGCTTCAAAACCAGGCATATGGCTATCTCTTTCCACAGGGCGCATTCTTCGCCCTGTTCAGTTTGCTGCCCGATGTATTAGCGCCCGGCTGGATCATCCAGGCGCTGTGGTGGAGTCTTACTCTCTGCTTGGCTTTTACCGGCGCATATCGCGTGGCTGAAGCTATAAGCGTCGGCACGCATACCTCTCGCGTACTGGCGGCGTTGTTGTACTCGTTGTCGCCGCGGGTGATTACGACGTTGGGCGCGATTTCGTCCGAGACCTGGCCCGTAGCGCTGGCACCGTGGATTCTGCTTCCGCTCCTGCGGGTCGCGGCCCGGCGCGAGGAACTGCCCTGGCGCGCGACTGCCCGCGCCGTATTGCTGTCCGGTCTAGCGGTACTGTGCACTGGCGCGGTCAATGCGGTCAGTACAGCGGCGGCTTGCATCCCCGCAGGTCTAATGCTGCTCTTCTTCGCTTTTACGGGGCCTCGTCGCGGGCGTGCGTGGGCGATGCTCGGCGGTTGGCTGGCTGCGTGTGCAGCGGTCAGCATGTGGTGGATTGTGCCTCTACTACTGCTGGGCAAGTACTCGCCACCGTTTACGGACTACATTGAGTCCTCCGGCGTGACCACTCGTTGGTTGAGTCTCGGCGAAACGCTCCGCGGCTCCACTTCGTGGACCCCGTTTGTCTCTTTCGAGCGAGTCGGCGGAAATGCTCTGGTCGCGGAGCCCATCCTCATTTACGCCACTCTGGCTGTGGCGGCGATTGGTCTGCTTGGCTTGGTCATGCGCTCACTGCCGCTGCGTCGGATGTGGCTGATGATGCTGCTGATCGGGCTTGTCATCGTGGCGGCCTGGACGGAGCCATTCGGGCTGGTGTGGGAATCGGCTCGAGAGGTGCTCGATTCCACGCTCGCAGCAGTACGCAACCTGCACAAATTCGACACAATTGTGCGCCTGCCACTTGTTATCGGCTTCGCTCATGCGACAGCCCAGCTGCCATGGCCGTGGCGAGAGCCGGCGAACGAGCACAAGAACGAGACGGCGAGCGATTCAGCAGCCACTGGCTGGCAGCAGTGGCTGCACCCTGAGAAGCACCCGCGCGCTATCGCATCGATGCTGGTTCTGGTGGTTATCGCCAGTGCCACCGCACCTACGTGGAGCGCACGCCTCGCTCCGGCAGGCGGTTTTTCCGAGGTTCCGGGCTACTGGCACGAAGCGGCCGACTGGCTGAATGAGCAGGGCGAGGACACCCGCACGCTGGTGATGCCGTCATCTCCGTTTGCTGATCAGACATGGGGCAATACTCGCGACGAACCGCTCCAGCCGCTTGCCGACGTGCCCTGGGCCGTCCGCGATACCGTGCCGCTAGTGCCCCCAGAGGCGATTCGCGGCCTCGACGGTCTGCGCAATTCGCTGACTCGGGGCCGTGAGGTACCGGCACTGGATGCCACCCTGCGCAACAATGGCATCGGCTATGTGCTGGTCCGCCACGACTTGAGAGTTACCTCGAGGGGCGATTCGCCGCGCGCCATCACCTCCACGCTGCAGGACTCCCCGACCATGGAAAAGGTGGCGGAGTTCACGGACGAGGACGGCCATACCGCTATCCAGATTTGGGGCGCGGGCCCGAAGGAGCTGCGCAATCACGCCCTTTCGCCGCGGTTGGTGGACACTACACAGGTGCCGCTGGTCGCCGGTGGTCCTGAAGTGCTCCCGCGGCTTGATGAGGTCGATTCCGATGCCCCGGTGCGCATCCTGTCCGGTAAGAACGCCGGCACTGTCACCGACACTCCCGCACGCCGCGGCCGCAACTATGGTGAAGTCGTCGGAGCGGAGTCGGCAATCCTGGCCGAAGACGAGGACTCATATGTCCGCAACCTCGTTCCGGACTACCCCGTCGCGGGACTGCCACTGACGCAGACAGCAACGGGTCGCGCCACAATTGAGGTTTCATCGTCGGCCTCTGAGCCATACAACGTCGGTGGTGCATCGGCTGACCACTCGGTCAACGCAATGCTCGACGGCGACACCTCTACCTGGTGGGAACCCCTGGCAGGCAAGAGTCAGGCTGAGTGGGTCAAGCTGTCGTGGAAGGAACCGACCGATAACGCAGTGCTCAGCCTGACCGGTGCTCGCGTTCCGGCGCAACTGCGCATCCAGACCGATACGGCTTCCAGCTCCGTACAGTTGGTCCCGGGTGAGACGACCCACATTCCGCTGCCCGGCGGCAAGACCACATCTGTGCGCATCACAGCAAAGATTGCTCCTGTGGGGTTTGCTATCTCCGAGCTAGGACTGGTGATTCCAAAGCGGGACACTGGCTTCGACGCATTCGAATCCACCAACTCCGATTCCGATGAAGAGGCGGGACTTTCCGCCGAGGATATAGCAGAGGACCTCACGCCGGTTCGTGTCCCGGTGGTACCGAATTCCTCGTCGCTGGCTCAGCGTTGGGTCTTTGGCCAGGAGATTCACGAGGGCACGCTGGTGCGCCTGTTCACCGTTCCGAAGCCGGTAAAGGTGAAGGTCGATGCTGATACCTGCCGCAGCAGCATCGGAGACCCGTGGGCCAGCCTCCAACGAGGTGACGGTTCTGATCACCGCGAGCTGACCTGTGGTGAAGAGATTGAGCTCTCGCCGGGGCCATGGCGCATCGATGCCAAGTCCGATTGGGTATCGCTCACCTCGACTGGCTACTTCGCGCCGTCAGCCGAGCAGCAGAAAGCCACGCCAATCGACCTGAACAGTCCTATTGACCCTGCCGACCACGATCGCATCGTGTGGCTGCCAATCTCTGTCAATGCCGGCCACGAGCTTCGTGTCGGAGGTGCCGCCATGAAGCCGGTAACGGTCTCTGGTTGGCAGCAGGGTTGGACGATTCCGGCTGGAATTGGTGGTGCAGTCGAGCTGACCTATCCACCGCAGCAGACCTGGCGTACTGGAATCCTCGCAGGCGGCGCACTCGCAGCTGTGTACGCACTGGTCGCTGTGGGGCTGGCTTTCGCTTGGCGACGATTCGCTCTCACCACCCCGATTCCCGCATCTTCGCTGGGCAATGACTTGCCGCGGGCGGCTATTGGCATTGCGGCTGCCGCGACAGTGACCCTGGTATCCAGCTGGCCTGGCGTGGTCGTTGCCCTCGTGGTGGTTGCCGCTACCCTTGGTGCGGTTTTCTGGGCACGGAAGCGTGGGGACGTCGTCAAACCATGGCTGAACGTGCGAAATGCACTAATTGTGGCGCTTGCTGCGATGATGTCGATTGCGGGCTTGGTGCTGGCGGCGAACCCATGGCCAAAGGATGACTACGCCGGTGCCGGCTGGCCGCTTCAGTTACTGCTGACGGCGGCGCTGACGATCGTGGCGTGCTGCTCGATGCTTTCCGGTGGCGGTGCTGATGACGACACCGACAACACCGCTGATTAAAAGCCGTTAGCGGTTGACCCAGACGCGTGCGAAGAAGCGGCGGGCAGGTTCCTCGACGAGCGCGTAGGAGGCGGCGGCCACCGGAATCGACAGTGCGACCGTGACAATGGTGACACTGAGCAGATGTCCGGTGAACAGCTTCACGCCAAGCAGCGGGAATGCAATGGAGAGCATCGCCACGTGCCAGAGGAAGATACCGTACGACCAGCGCCCTAGCGCCTGCATGATGGGGTGTTCAAGGAAGCGAGACTCCGGCGCTATCGTCCAGGGGCCGATGATGGCGGCACCGAAGACCAGACCGCACAGCAGGCGGCGGGTGAATTCCCAGTTGGTGAGCTCGACTAGCCCTTCGGGACCCAGGTAGGAAGCCAGAACCAGCGCACCAACGGCGATCGCCAGCCACAGCGAACGGCGGCGTGCCCAGCGCTGCATGGTCTCCACCTTCGCGCGGGCGGCATCGGTATCGACGCCCTGGAGCGATTCCAGCTCGGCGAGAATCATGCCAGCTGCGAACCAGGAAAAGTAGGCAATCGGCTGAATATGCGGGTTAACGCCTTCTGGGTACGGCAGTGGCAGGTAGGGCCAGCCGAAGCTCAAGATCGCAAGCAGGGAAATTGCCACTATGCGGCGCCCCTGCTGGCGATGCGGGTCCAACCGGCTAAGCCCAATGGCAAACAGCGGCAGCGAGATGTAGAACGCGACCTCCACCGACAACGACCACAGGTGCGTCAACCCACCGTGCAGCGAGCCGGAGAAATACACCTGTGTCAGCGTCAGATTTGTTAGCCAAATCTTGAGATCCGCGCCGCGCCCCACCGGCAGTGCGATGAGCACAATAAGCACTAGCACCCAGTACGCGGGCATAATGCGCGCGACGCGCTTCTTGTAGTACTTCGCCCAGCTCTTCTTCCGTCCGCCGTCGGCATCGGACAATGCTTTACGACGGGGAATTCCGCCGTAACCCGAGCGGTGAGAACGCCACAACAGGAATCCGGACAGCACGAAGAAAACGGCCACGAAGAAGTCGAAGCGGCCGAGGATGCGCTCCCACAGGGCTCCCACATCATGCCCGGTCTGGAATGCGACGTGCGTGCCGATGATGCCCATCGAAGCCACAGCTCGCAGGCCCTCCAGCGAAGGCAGGAAGCCTGGGCGGAATGTGGTGGCAGAGCTCGATGCAGTGCTGGATCCCGAGCTGGATACAGTGTTCGGCGTAGAGTTCGGCACAGAGCTCGACACTGTGTCTTGCCCAGCGTTTGGCGCTGCCGCATATGCCTTGGACGTCATAGTACTTTCTTACACGGATACCGGAATGAGTAAAATCACTTGTATTTTATTATGAAATAAGTCCTGTTCAGGCCGGTTTTTCCAAAACTCTTTTGTTTTCCCGACAAGTTATTTTTAAAAAACACACCACATAACTCCTAACTTCCTGCTAGGTTTTGCAGCAGAAAGTTACGTACAGTTAAAGGACTATCCGCTGATGAAGAGAACTCTCGGACATGCACTGATTATTATCGGTGCTGCATTGATTGTCATTGCCGTCCTTCTGCCAACCTTCCTGGTGCCTCGCCTCCGGGTCATCCCACTTGACACTGTGAGCGATACCATCACGGAGGTGCGCGACGGCACTCTGTTGGACTCCAGCCAGCTGGGCAAGAATGAGCCAACGCCAAACCGCAAGAATGACCCGCGCTGCAAGGCAGAGACGGACGAAGAGAAGCGCGATCTCCCGGTCCACTGCTTCATCAACGACAAGACTCCGATGCAGTCGAAGCGCCACGTTGAGATTGAGGAGCCGGCTGACGACAAGATTGCAACTCTCCAGGTCGGTACCACTCTGCTGCGCGATGACCGCGAAGAGCCGAAGAACCTCATCAATGCGACCCTCGACCGCATCACTGTTGACCGCAGCACTGCGTACCCGGTAGATGACCCGATCTCCAGCGTTGCTATTAACGCACCGCAGGGTGGTTCGGACACCAAGCCGCCGACGTTCACCCGTCCGGGCATCCAGTACCAGTTCCCGTTTGGTGCTGAGAAGAAGTCCTACCCGTACTACGACGTCCAGGCGATGCGTAACTTCGAGATTGACTTTGTCGGTGAGGAAACTCAGGATGGCGTCAAGGTTTACAAGTACTCCATGACCATTCCGCCGCAGAACCTCTACGAGTCCCTGACCGAGCACTTCACTCGCGACGGCCGCAAGCTCACCGAGGCTGACAAGTCCTCGCTGGCTTCCATGCGCCTGAGCTTCCCGGCTCACAAGTGGGGCCTGGAGGGTGACGACGACGTCGAGCTGGATCGTTACTACACCAACGTCCGTACTGTCCGCGTCGAGCCGACCTCTGGCGTGATCGTCAACGGTACTGAAGAGATGTTCATGTTCTACGCCAAGGACGACAAGGAAGCGGAAGAAATTGCTTCCAAGGCTGGCCGTGAAAAGGAGGCCAAGGAGCAGAACCGTACCGCGATGAAGTACACCGCTCAGTGGGACGAAGGCTCCAAGGGCCGCCAGATGGACCGCGCTAAGGAAGCCCGTAAGTCGCTGACTATCGGTGGCACTGTCGCACCGTGGATTCTCGGTATCCTCGGCCTGGTTCTCATCGTGATTGGCTTCCGTGTTCGCAGCAAGTCCGCCTAAGACGCGAAACTACGGTGCCACAGGCTCTCGCTTACCCTAAGTTTCACTGAGGAAAGCGAAAAATAATTTAATATAGGGCACGTGACACAACGTTTCCGCACTACTCTGACCCAGTCGGCTCACTCTCATTCGGAGCGAGTCGCCTGGGTTTTTGTGTTGTCGTGGATTCTCCTGCTGACCGCTGCCGTGTGCTGGCCGCTCTTTGTGCCCCACAAGGCCCCGGCCGATGGTCGCTTTGGGGCACCGATGTTTCTGCTGCGCGACATGGTCATCCCCAATCACCCACCGCTTACCGACGCGGCCCTGGGACTCGGCCCCGCTGCGGCACGAGCTGTTCCGCAGGACACCGCACTGTGGGCACTGGGCTACTTTGTGGATGCCAGCCATTGGGTGCGCTTCGGCATGGTGGGCGCCTGTTTGATTGGTGGTCTTGCAGCTGCTGAGCTCGCCCGCAGGTTCACTCGCCACGGCTCGGGCACCAGTAGCGCATCCGGTGCGGGCCTTGTACCCATGACTCCGAGCTTAGCCAGCCAGCTGATTGCACCGACGATGCTGCTCTGGAACCCGTTTGTGGTCGAGCGTTTGCTCCAGGGACAGTGGTCACTGGTCATCGCCGTATTGCTGCTTCCGGCAGTTGTTCTGGCAACGCAGATGGGTAGTGCCTTGTGGCGCACCAGCGCAATTGCCGCTGCGGGTCTCACGCCGACCGGTGCCCTTTTGGCTGGTATCACCGGCATTGTTACCGCTCGCAATAGCCGCGACCGCGCTTGGATTGTGGCCACAACAGTAGCGGTCAGTTCACCGTGGCTAGTGGCATCTTTGCTGAACCCGAGTGCAGCTGGGTCCTCCGATGCGGCTGGCGCTGCCGCATTTGCGGCCAGAGCAGAGGCACACGTCGGCACGCTCGGCAGCCTGTTGGGATTGGGTGGCATCTGGAATAAGCAGGCTGTGCCACTGACGCGCGAGGTTGGTTTTTCGGCGATTATGGTGCTGGCACTCCTGGTGCTTATGGGTCTGGGATTCCGTCGTGCCTGGCATTCGCAAGAGCGCTGGCGGGGGCTGATTATCACTGGCGCCACGGCCATCATGCTCGTCGCTCTCGCCGCAACAACGCCGGGCATTTTGATGATGGGTTGGGCGCTGGAGCACATCCCGGGCGCGGGCCTGCTTCGTGATACGCAAAAGTGGATCGCGCTCGCCGTCCCCGCCTATGTCATCCTCGCCGCAAGCGGTGCGGAATACCTGGCACGCCGCGCTCGCGGGGCCACCGCCAACATCGGCCAGTGGTTGGCTACTGGCGTCAGCGCGCTCATCATCATCGCCGCTGTCCCCACGCTGCCCGCCGATGTCGCTCCACTCCGCCCCATTCCGTCATGGGAAGGCTGGTCGGCGGTTTCCGGTGTGGTCGCGCTTGACGACGATCGCGTTGCGGTTCTACCTGCCGGTTCTTACCGCATTATTAATGGGCGTCCTGTCCTCGACCCGGCTACGAAGATTTTGCCCGCTCCGGTGGTGAGCTCTGGCGAACTGATTGTCTCTGGGCAGTCGGTGTCTGGCGAGGGAGCCACAACCGTTGAGCGCACGCTGCTCGGTGGTGCGAAGAGACACGAGGAGCTTGAGTCTGCGCTCCAGAGTCTTCGAGACCAAGGCGTTGGCTGGGTCCTAGTGGAGAATTCGCCCGGCAACTTCGGCGACTCCGCTGACATTGTGGCAGCGTTAGACCCCGTCTATGAAACACCTGACCTGCAGCTATACCATGTCCCCGGCGTTATCGAGCCGGCCACACAACCAAGCCAGGGGGCCTATGCAGCTGCGTGGACAGCCTTTGGAATCTGGACTCTTTGCCTACTCGCTGGGCTGCTGGCGGGGCTACTGACTGGAGTAATGGAAGCGCTACTGCCCCGCCGCAGGTAGCAACTTATCCAGTGTTGGGTTTTCCAAGACATTCAGAACTGCCTCACCGGTCTTGTCCCAGCCAAATTCCGCGGCACGGGCGACGCAGGCCTTGGACATTGCGCGATGCAGTTCGCCGTTATCGAGAATCTGTCGTGTCTTGGCAATCAGGTCAGCTTCATCGCTGGCCAGCAGGCCAGTTTCGCCGTCGTTGACCGAATCGCGCAAGCCCGCCGAGGAGCGATAACCGACCGTCGGCACGCCGTGCTGCGCTGATTCGATGACGGCGAGCCCCCAACCCTCCTTGCGAGAAGGCATCAGGTGCAGACACGCCTTGGAGAGGATGCGGTGTTTGTCCGCCTCGGTGACCTGCCCGTGGAAGACGACGTGGTCCGAAACGCCCTTGTCACGGGCATATTCCACGAGGTTGTCGTGCCACCACCCCGAGCCAATAACATCGAGAATCGCACCTGGACGATCTTGTACAAGATCTGCAAGCACATCGATGGCGTGCTCAATCTGCTTATGCGGAACCAATCGCGACAGCGTCACCAAATGCGGTGCTGGACCGTCGCACTCGGATAGGTCCGCCATGATTTCGGTCGACTGCAACTCCTCCGGAATCGGGTCCACACCATTGCGGATTACCGCGATGCGCCCCGGCGACACTCCAAGTTCTACCAGTTCAGCGGCACTTGGCTCGGAAACTGTGATGTAGCGGCAGCGGCGGTGAATCATCGGCGACAGACGCGACTCGATGAACCACCCAAGCTTGCTAATAATCGGCCCTGCCACTGGCCACTGTTCACGGTGGCAGTGATGTGTCAGCAGCACCGTCGGCGCGCCGGAGAAAATCCGCGCGAAAAAGGGGACACCGTTTTGGGTATCGACCACGACATCCGGCTTGCCGCCGAGCGCCTTGGCAATTGGCCCCACGCCAAATCTAGCCCCCAGCATCGCGGTCCAGGAGCGCACGTAGACGGAGAAGTCTCCACCAGCGCGGGAGAAAGTCACGCCGTCACGACGCGAAAGGGCCGGTGCTCCTGCATAGCTGGCCGTGCGGAACACCACAGTGTGACCTTGGTCGGCAAGGTAACCTGCGACGCGCTCCAAATAGCGCTCACTACCTCCACCTTCGGGATGACCAGTGTCGCGCCAACACAACAGTAAGATTTTCATAACAATATGAGCCTAACGCTCGGCGCGGCTTTCGTTGCCGCTTTAGCTCAAATCCATACTCCCAAACCCAACCAGTCCATTAGATTGTTTGACGTGACCAGCTTTCGCTTTCCCGCTTTTATCGTCCCGCCCGCTCTGAAAGAGCTACGCAGCTTTGCTACGCTGTCGCGCTCATTCGGGCTGCTCAACGACTTCAAATACGAGCAAACCGATCCCGATATCTTCTACGGGCACCTGGCCGAGGACACCATCGGTCTCCTAGAAGGCATCGCAGCTGGGGCGGATGGTGCGGCGGGGTCGGCGGACGCCGGGGAGACAACGGGCGCGTCGTCAAGCGTTACGACGAATACCGCACTGCGCGGCAAGCGCATTCTTGATGTCGGCGGCGGCCCTGGGTACTTTGGCCGCGCATTTGCCCAGCGTGGCGTGGAGTATTACACCTGCGAGCCAGACGTGGGTGAGATGGCGGCGGCGGGGATCAAGCTGGAGTCGTCCGTACGCGGATCGGGGCTGGAGCTGCCATTTCGCGATGACGCCTTTGACCTCACCTACTCGTCGAATGTCGCCGAGCACGTGCCCGAGCCGTGGACGATGGGCGAGGAAATGCTGCGCGTGACCAAGCCGGGCGGGCTGGTCGTGTACTCGTACACCATTTGGTACGGCCCGTTCGGCGGCCACGAGATGGGGATGACGCATTACCTGGGTGGCGACCGCGCGCGGCGCATGTATGAGAAGAAGCACGGCAAGCGACCGAAGAACTATTTTGGCGAGTCCCTGTTCAAGGTCGGTTGCGGTGAAGGATTGAAGTGGGCGCGCGCTGCCGCGGAGGCCGGCGACTGCGAGCTGCTGGCCGCTTTCCCTCGCTACCACCCGTGGTGGGCCTGGTGGATGGTGCACGTGCCGGTGCTGCGCGAGTTCGCGGTGTCGAACCTGGTGCTGGTGCTGCGGAAGCGGTAGGGGGTTCATAGAGGAAGCCTTTAGAGCCCCTGAACGCAAACCGTCACCCTAGCCCCCCAATACCACCCCTGCTTTTAGGATAGCCTGCCCTTTGTTACTGTTTCCGACATTCGGTAGAATGCTGGGCTCGGGAGTACTCAACGAGACTCTTCGCACAAACAAAGGACCTACATGAACAAAACCTTCAGGACCCTGACAATCGCGGTGGCCAGCGGAGCCATCGCATTCACCATGGCAGCCTGCGGAAGCAGCGACACGAGCAGTGAAAACAACGCCAGTAGTGTCAGCGCCTCGGACGCCAACACACAGCTCCCTGTGACCATCAAGCACGCGTTCGGCGAGACCACTATCAAAGAGGCACCGCAGCGAATCGCGACTGTCGGCTGAGCGAACCATGAAGTACCGCTTGCTCTGGGACAAGTGCCCGTTGGCATGAGCAAGGCCACCTACGGTGACGATGACGGCGATGGCATCCTCCCGTGGGTTGAAGACAAGCTGAAGGAACTCGGCGCAGATTCCGGCGACAAGAAGCCGGTGCTCTTCGATGAAACCGACGGCATCCCGTTTGAAAAGGTCGCAGACACAAAGCCTGACATTATTCTTGCTACTTACTCCGGAATTTCTCAGGAGGACTACGACACGCTCTCCAAGATTGCGCCTGTCATTGCCTACCCCGACATGGCATGGGGCACATCATTGGAAGACATGATTCTGATTAGCTCCAAGGCGATCGGCAAGGCCGATGAGGGCAAGAAGCTGTCCGAGAACTTGGACACCACTATTGCCGACGCTCTTGAGAAGTACCCGAACCTCAAGGGCAAGAAAGCACTCTTTACCTCCTTCGGTGGCAGCTCCGACCCATCAAAGCTTGGTTTCTACTCCACCGAAGATCCACGCATGGGATTCCTTGTAAACCACGGTCTTGCAGCACCGAAGATCGTCGAGGAACAGTCCAAGACTGCTGACAAGTTCTGGGTTGAAGTCTCCACTGAGAACCCGGAGCAATTCGATGACGTCGATGTCATCATCTCCTACTCCTCGGGCGATAAAGCCGAGGATGAAAAAACGTCAAGGATATGCAGGCGGATCCACTGCTTTCCAAGATTCCGGCGGTGAAGAACGGCAACATTGCCTTCCTTGAAGATGGCCCGCTAGGAGCCGCCTCGAACCCCTCACCGCTCTCCATCCCTTGGGGCATCGACCGTTACTTCGCAGCGCTTAACGAAGGATTGAAGAAGTAATAGTGCCAACCTCAGTCCATGCTGCTTCAACAAAGTCCACTCCCCCTCCTTCGACGACCACCAAGTCAGCTGTATTTGTTCTCTTGCTGATACTTGGACTGGTATCGGTGGTCCTGTCGGTTATGTTCGGCATACGCAGTATTACGTTCACCGAGGCGCTTTCCGCCTTAGGTGGAGCTACCGACACCGCGGGAGAAGCTGCAGCGTGGACACGCATTCCGCGTACCGTGCTGGCACTGTGCGCGGGTGCAGCGCTCGCCACCTCGGGCGTAGCCTTTCAAGCTGTTACTCGAAACCCGCTTGCGGACCCCGGAATATTCGGCGTTCTTGCTGGCGCTTCTCTAACAGTTGTTATCGGTATCACCTTTTTCAACATCAGTCGCACACTGCCGACAATGCTAGTTGCGTCAATGGGCGCCTTCGCAGCTGCAGTGTTTGTCTACTGCGTGGGATCAATCGGCCACGGCGGAGCCACTCCACTCAAGCTAGCTCTTGCTGGAGCTGCCACGGCCGCCGCCCTATCTAGCTTGACCAGCGCCATCTTGTTGCCGCGCGCCGATGTCATGGACGAATTCCGCAACTGGCAAATCGGCTCCGTCAGCGGTGCGCAGTGGGAATCACTGACGGTCGCTTTCCCGTTACTTGGGCTCGGGTTCGTCATCGTCTTTTTAACCAGCAGCGGCCTCAACGCACTCTCCCTTGGCGATGATGTCGCCACCAGCCTCGGCATCAACTTAACCCGCACGCGAGTCCTGGCAACACTCGGCGCGGTGCTGCTCTGCGGGACCACCACTGCCGTCACCGGTCCGATTGCCTTCGTCGGTCTCATCGTCCCCCACGTACTCCGGATGATCCTTGGAACCGACCACCGCGTTCTCATCCCAGCAAGCGCTCTGGCAGGAGCAGTATTGCTCACGCTTGCTGACACCGTCGGGCGCCTCGTCGGTGACCAATCCGAGATTGCTGTCGGCATCATCATGCCCTTCCTCGGAGCTCCACTGTTTATTTGGATCGTGCGACAGACAAGGATGCGGGAACTATGACAAACCTCGCCCCCGAAACGCGCCCGCAGAATAGGGCCAGCGAATTAGCGACCGCTATCCAAGAACAACGCGGTCACGCCCGAATTCGTTTTACGCTCACATTATTGGTTCTAGCAGCGATTACGGCCGTACTGTGGCTGCTGAGTCTCATGCTTGGAGATTCCTTCTATTCCCTTGCCGATGTCATCGGCGTCATTCGCGGTGACACCGTCCCCGGGGCATCTTTCACAGTGGGAGAGCTACGCCTACCACGCGCCACGATTGCAATTGTCGCCGGCTTCGCGTTTGGCGTATCAGGAACAATCTTCCAAACGATGCTGCGAAACCAGTTAGCCTCACCGGACATTATCGGTATTTCCGCTGGTGCGGCCGCTGCTGGTTCGACCATGATTGTGCTGTTTCAGGCCTCTCAGACTGCCGTGTCAACGGTGGCGCTGATGGCGTCGTTAAGCGTGGCCGCTCTGACCTACCTGCTGGCGTTGAAATCGGGATTTGCCGGCACTCGCCTGATCCTGACGGGAATCGGCATTGCGGCGATGCTGCAGGCATGGACCACCTACGTGCTGTCGAAGGCTTCCGCGTGGGATCTGCCGACGGCCACACGTTGGTTGACTGGATCGCTGAATAACATCTCGTGGGAGCGCGGATTACCGCTGGTTATTACCGTTCTTGTCGTAACACCGCTGCTCTTGATTGGCGCGCACAGGCTATCAATCTTGGAGCTTGGCGACGACATCGCCACCTCACTCGGACTGCGCGTGAACCTGCTTCGCGGAGCTCTTATTGTCGGCGCCGTCATGCTCATCGCAGTGGCGACATCCGCAACCGGACCAATCTCATTTGTCGCATTCATGGCAGGCCCGATCGCGATGCGAATCTTTAGGCCCGGCGCGAACCTCATAGTGCCATCTGGATTGGTTGGAGCATTCTTGGTGCTTGTCGCAGATTTAGCCGGCCAATACCTCTTCGGCACGCGTTATCCCGTCGGAGTTATTACCGGCGCGCTCGGAGCACCCTTTTTGATCTATCTGCTCGTCAGAACATCTCGATAGCTGCGCTTTGTTCATCAAACCAAGGAGTCACTCACCGTGTCCGCACAACTGAATGCTCAGTCCCTTACTTCTGGATATGGGGAAAAACCCATTGTGAAAGACCTGACTTTGTCATTCGAAGCAGGCAAGATTACTTCGATTGTCGGACCAAATGGTTGTGGCAAATCAACGTTTCTACGTACGCTAGCTCGTTTGATTCGGCCATCAGCTGGATCCGTCGAGCTGGACGGCAAGGAGCTAGGTTCCTATTCTTCCCGCGAATTGGCAAAGCGGCTCGGGCTGCTTCCGCAGACCCCTATCGCTCCTGACGGCATCACTGTCGCAGACTTAGTCGGCCGTGGTCGAACCCCCTACCAGGGAATTCTGGGTCGCTGGAGTTCAGCCGACTACGACATCGTCGCCGAAGCTATGGAAGCTACCCGAGTCGCAGACCTCGCAGGGCGGTGCGTCGAAGAGCTCTCCGGCGGCCAGCGTCAACGTGTGTGGATTGCAATGGCACTCGCACAACAAACCGATGTGCTGCTTCTCGACGAACCTACAACCTACCTAGATCTAAAACATCAACTAGAAGTCCTGGATCTACTAACTGATCTCAATCAACGCCGAGGCACCACCATCATCATGGTGCTGCACGACCTCAACCTGGCTGCTCGGTATTCGGATGTTCTCGTCGCCATGCGCGACGGACGACTGCATTCCGCAGGAGCGCCTGTCGACGTGCTCACACAAGAGCTGACCCGGGAGGCGTTCGACCTCGAATCGCTGATTATTACCGATCCGGTCTCAGGGCTACCCACGGTTACGCCCATTGGGCGCCACCACTCGAAATTAGCCCAGTACTAGCTCAGTAGATGTAAGTAACTCATCAGATTTAAGGATTCCCATGGGATACCAGCCACACCGCGTCCGCGTTGCCCGCACGCAACAGATTTCCCCGCACTTTCAGCGCATAACACTTCACGACGTGGAGAATGTCGGGCCGAAGGACACGATTCGGGACCTCCGTATCAAAGTCATTATCCCAGCCGCTGGTCAGCTTCCAGAGCTGCCGGAGGAGAATTGGTTCGCCACCTGGAAAACCCTTGACCCCGACACTCGCGGCTATGTCCGCACGTATTCCATCCGCGCTTTTCGGCGCAACTTGCCAGACGACGCTCCCGATGAACTCGACATCGATTTCGTGCTACACCCCGATGCCGCTGGGCCAGCGTCTGCATGGGCTTCAAAGGCACAGATCGGCGATGAGCTGCTCATCATCGCACCGACACGAGATGATGAATCCGGCAGCGGCATCGAATTCGCCCCTGGAGCTAGTAGTCGCATCGTGATGCTTGGAGATGAAACTGCCTTACCTGCAATTGCGAAGACCCTGGAGGAATGGCCAGCGGGAGTGCAGGGAGAAGTGTTTATTGAGGTTCCATGTACAAGCGATGCCCAGAAGCTAGAGGTGCCATCTGGAGTCTCGGTGAAGTGGCTGGCGCGAGCGGAAGATGAGCACGACACTTCGGGCGAGCTGCTGTACTCCAATCTGGTGAAGCTTGTCAGCAATGCGCTAAGCCCGGTCTCACAAGAAGCACTGTCAAACGTTCTCGAGGGGAATACGGCGGCGACCACTACGTCGACGGGCGAGGATGACCCCAGCTTTCTGGTGTGGGAGACCCCAAGCTATTCACAGTCGGGTGAAGATATTTCCAATTCCAGCGGCGAAGACAAGGCCAACACCGAATCTCCGAATCCGAGGCTAACCGGGACTTACTTTTGGATTGCAGGTGAGTCTTCAGCGGTGATTCGGATGCGGAGGCTGCTGGTGAAGGAATGCCACGTCCCGAGGAAGCAGGTGTCGTTCATGGGGTATTGGAAGCGGGGTCAGGCAGCGAAGGGATAGCAAGAAATGCAGTGCTAGCAATCGCTGCAGGCCGGATCGTCACTACGCAGGCTCGACTGGAGTCCACGCGCCGAGCTCGTGACCTGCGGGCGTCGTGAAGTAGAAGCGACGACCGCCTGGGAAGTCGTACGGTTCCTTCGTAATTGTGCCACCCGACGCCTTGACCTGCTCGTATGTGGCATCCAGATCCGACACCCGGATGAGTGGCATGATTGCGCGCGTTGGATCCTCGGCGTTAACGCCACTGGCGGTGCCGGAATCTCCAGTGTCGGCGTAGTCGTCGCCGTACATGGCGTAGGTCCAGCCGAAAACGGATGAGAAGAAGTCGCGGACTGTGTTCAGTTCTTCAACGGAAGAGGCGGGGAACTCGATGTAGTCGATGCGGGAGTCGCTCATGAGCCAAGTCTAGGAGAATTGGAGGAGCCACAATCGCCACCTAAAAATACTTATGTAATTACCCCCGGTTTCTCACATAACCGCAGGTGGGAGACTACAGGGAGTCAACTTTCTCCCCAGTACCCCTCAAATCACCCCCGGCAATCCGGCATTCGTTATAGAGTGACGCACGACACTTTACGACGAATCTGTGAGGTAAAAACACATGACTTCCGCCACCATTCAGCCGGGCGGCGAAGCCTTCATCTACGAGGCAATTCGCACCCCGCGCGGCAAGGGCAAGAAGGACGGCTCCCTCCACGAGGTACGCCCGGTATCACTTCTCGTCGGCCTCATCGACGAAATTCGCAACCGCTTCCCGGAGCTGGATGAAGAACGCATCAGCGACCTCATCGTTGGCTGCGTCAGCCCGGTCGGCGACCAGGGTGCGGACATTGCCCGCACCGCAGCACTCACCGCAGGTCTGCCGTACCGCACCGGCGGTGTCCAGATCAACCGCTTCTGCGCTTCAGGCCTCTCCGCCATCAACTTGGCTGCTCAGAAGGTCCGCTCCGGCATGGACGAGCTCGTCCTCGCCGGTGGCGTCGAATCCATGTCCCGCGTGCCAATGATGTCCGACGGCGGCGCAATGGCAATGGATGCACAGGTCTCGTTCGCAACTGACTTCGTCCCGCAGGGTATCTCCGCTGACCTAATTGCATCGCTTGACGGCTTTGACCGCGAGTCCCTCGACGAAATGGCAGCACTCTCCCACGCCCGTGCCGCAACGGCTTGGTCTGAGGGTCGCTTCGACCGCTCCGTCGTCCCGGTCAAGGACGCTAACGGCCTGACCATCCTCGACCGCGATGAGACCATCCGCGAGGGCGTCTCCGCAGAGTCCCTGGCCGGCCTGCGCGCAGCCTTCACCATGATGGGTGAGCAGGGTGGCTTCGACGCAGTTGCACTGAAGAAGTACCCGCAGCTCGAGCGCATCAACCACGTCCACCACGCAGGTAACTCCTCCGGCATCGTCGATGGCGCTGCACTGACCCTGGTTGGTTCTGAGAAGGCTGGCGCAGACATGGGGCTGACCCCGCGCGCACGCGTTGTCGCCACCGCCGTCAATGGTGTCGAACCGACCATCATGCTCACCGGTATCGAGCCAGCCGTCCGCGAGGCTCTGGCCAAGGCCAACCTGACGGTCGACGATATCGACGTGTGGGAAATCAACGAGGCGTTTGCCGCCGTCGTCAAGCATGCTCAGCAGAACCTGGGCATCGACTACGAGAAGCTCAACATCAACGGCGGCGCGATGGCCATGGGTCACCCGCTGGGGGCAACCGGTGCCATGATCACCGGCGCCGCAATCGATGAGCTGCACCGCACCGGTGGCCGCTACGCCCTCATTTCGCTCTGCGTGGCTGGCGGCATGGGTGTTGCAACCATCATCGAGCGCGTCTAAAGCAAACCGGAACGAAACTCACAGCGACAATTACCGCGGCCACACCGCGATAACCACAAAGGACTGACTGATTTATGAGCACAGATAACATGTTCCGGTGGGATCAGGACGACGCCGGAATCGTCACCCTCACCATGGATGACCCGAATGCACCGGTCAACACCATGAACAAGACTTTCCAGGACGACATCCGCGCCACCGTGGAGCGCCTGGAAAACGAAATTGGCGACGGCTCTGAGACCTCCATCAAGGGCATCGTCATCACCTCTGCGAAGAAGACCTTCTTCGCAGGTGGCGACATCAAGCAGATGTCCAAGGCCACTGAGGACGATGCAGCTGACATGTTCAACATGGTCGAGGACATGAAGGCCTCCCTGCGTCGCCTGGAGAAGCTCCCGGTGCCGATTGTTGCCGCCATCAACGGCGCAGCACTGGGCGGCGGCCTCGAGGTCGCGCTGGCTGCTAACCACCGCGTTGCGGCTGATGCCCGCGGTTCCAAGATTGGCCTGCCAGAGGTCACCCTCGGTCTCCTGCCGGGTGGCGGCGGTGTCTCCCGCGTCGTTCGCATGCTGGGTATTCAGGACGCGCTGATGAAGGTCATTCTGACCGGCGCGCAGATGAACCCAGGCAAGGCCCTCGCAGCTGGTCTCGTTGACGAGGTTGTTGCTCCGGAGCAGCTCATTGACACTGCTCGAGCATGGCTGACCAGCGAAGATGCCAAGGCCGCACAGCCGTGGGACGAGAAGGGCTTCAAGATTCCGGGCGGCGACCCGAAGACTCCTAAGTTCGCAATGAACCTGCCGTCCTTCCCGGCAAACCTGACCAAGCAGCTCAAGGGCTCCCCGATGAAGGCTCCGCGCCTTGCGATGCAGGCTGCCATCGAGGGCTCTCAGGTCGACATCGACACTGCACTGCGTATCGAGTCCCGCTACTTCACCGAGCTGGTCACCGGCACCCAGTCGAAGAACATGATGCAGGCGTTCTTCTTCGACCTCAACCACGCTCAGGGTGGCGGCTCCCGTCCACTGCAGGCTGATGGCACCCCGTACCCGAAGCGCGAGTTCAAGAAGGTTGCCGTCGTTGGTGCCGGCATGATGGGCGCAGGTATCGCCTACGTTTGCGCAAAGGCCGGCATGGAAGTTGTCCTGAAGGACATTTCCCTGGAAAACGCCGAGCGCGGCAAGGCCTACTCCGAGGGCCTGGAGGCCAAGGCCCTCAAGCGCGGTCGCACCACTGAGGAAAAGTCCGCAGCGCTGCTGAACCGCATCAAGCCGACCGAGTCCTACGACGACCTGTCCGATGTCGACCTGGTCATCGAGGCCGTCTTCGAGAACACCGACCTCAAGCACAAGGTTCACGCCGAGATCGAGGCCGCAGTTCCGGAGACCTGCATCCTGGGCTCCAACACCTCCACCCTTCCGATCACCGAGCTGGCTTCCCACGTCAAGCGTGAGAAGGACTTCATCGGCCTGCACTTCTTCTCCCCGGTGGACAAGATGCAGCTGATTGAGATCATCTCCGGCGACAACACCGACCCGGCTATCCTCGCCGCTTCGCTGGACTTCGCTGTTGCAATCCGCAAGATCCCGATTGTTGTCACCGACTCCCGCGGTTTCTACACCTCCCGCGTCATCGGCACCGTCATCAACGAGGCCCTGCGCATGGTCGCTGAGGGCTACGACCCGGCCATCATCGAGGCCGCTGGTCGCCAGGCTGGTTACCCGGCACCGCAGCTCCAGCTTGCCGACGAGCTGAACCTCAAGCTCATGGAGAAGATCGCTGGCGAGACCCGCGCTGCCGCCGAGGCTGCAGGCCAGACCCTGGACGAGGGCGGCGTGCCGGCTCTGGTAGAGGCCATGCTGCACAAGTTCGAGCGCCCGGGCAAGCTCGAGGGCAAGGGCTTTTACGAGTACGTCGACGGCAAGCGCTCCGGTCTCTGGCCGGGCCTGTTCAACGAGCTCCGCGAGGAGCTGAACATCACCCCGATCGCTCCGGAGGACACCGACCTGCAGGAGCTGGTCGACCGCATGCTCTTCATCGAGGCCATCGAGACTCAGAAGTGCGTCGACGAGGGCGTTCTGCTTCACGACGCCGACGGCAACATCGGCTCCATCTTCGGTATCGGCTACCCGGCCTGGACCGGTGGTACTCGCCAGTTCATTAAGAACTACGACGGCGCCACTGTTATCGACCCGGCCGCAGCTCACCCGGAGCGCCGCGGTGTCGCAGGCTTCGTCGAGCGCGCCGAAGAGCTGGCCGCTAAGCACGGTGAGCGCTTCAACGCTCCGGAGTCCCTGAAGAAGTAGGACTACCCCGAGCGCACCCCGGTTGCTGGAATTGTTCCAGTAACCGGGGTTTTTCGCCTTCGAGGCCACGTCAACGGCGTAGCACCGCTGAACGCACCAGCGCGCCAACCCCAATTCGGCCTACCCGTTAAACTGCGCACATGGCTAGAAACGTCGCTGATCTGCCCACCGCACTGCCTGAACTCGCTATCGACCAGCAGGGGTTTGATGCCCCATCGCCGCAGCTGGTCATGCTTAACGACGAGCTCGCGACCCAACTCGGCCTCTCCCCGCAGTGGCTTCGCTCGGAGGCTGGCCTGAAGTTCCTCACTGGCCACGGCGCCGATCACGGAGTCGGCCAGGAAACCGATACCCCACTCGGCGCATACACAACCCCGATGGCCACGGCCTATGCCGGCCACCAGTTCGGCAACTTCGCAGGCCTACTCGGTGATGGTCGCGCGCTCTTGCTTGCCACAGTTGAGGTTGAACCGGGGCTGACTGGGCTGCACTGTCCGCCTAACCAGCCCGACTGCCCCAAAGAGACAACCCACAGCGACAGCACCCAGGCCTACGAGATCCAAGCGAAAGGCACCGGCCCCACGCCCTTTTCCCGTGGCGGTGACGGCAAAGCCACGCTGACCTCCGCGCTGCGGGAGTACCTCATCAGCGAAGCCATGTATGCGCTCGGCATCCCCACCACCCGCGCGCTGGCGGTCATCAAAACTGGCGAAGAGATTTACCGCGGCTCGCAAACCCCATTCGACAACACCGACCCCACCACCGAACTTCAACCGGGCGGCATCGTCGTGCGCGTAGCATCCAGCCACCTGCGAGTTGGCACGTTCGAGCTGGTCGCACGCTCCGGAGCGGACACCGGAGTCATGGATCGGCTCATCGAGTTCGCCGCGCAGCGGCACGGCTACGAGGGTTCGGCGGAGTCGGTTCTCCGGGACGTCGTCAAGCGGCAAGCTAATCTCGTTGCGGCGTGGCTGGCCTGTGGATTTGTCCACGGCGTGATGAACACCGACAATGCCAGCATCGCGGGCGAGACCATCGACTTTGGGCCGTGTGCGTTTCTGGATGCGCACGATCCGCGGGCGGTGTTTAGCAGCATTGATCGAGGCGGTCGATACGCGTTCGGCGCGCAGCCGACGATTGCCGGGTGGAACATGTCGAAGCTTGCGGAGACTTTGCTACCGCATTTCGCAGGCACCCCGGAGGAAGCCCTCGCACGCGCCCGCGACCTCCTGGGCGAATTCGCCGACGAGTTCACCGATGCGCTCAGCCGCAGGTGGCTGCCCAAGTTGGGGATTCTCCCCTCGCTTTACGACGACCCGCTGGCCATCCCCCTGGTGCAGCAGTGGCAGGCGTTGCTGGCGAAGTTTGGGCTCGACCATACGAATGCTCATCGGGCGCTGATTGAGGTTCTGGCCGATGGTGATGGGGATACAGTTGCTGCGTTGGCTGCGCTGACCAGGCTGACCGCTGATCCTGCGTTCCCCGCCGCCGCGGCTGAGTGGGGGCAGTTGTGGAAGCAGACGCGGGAAGAGCTGGGAATCGACCAGACGACGGCCCTGACACTTATGGAGGAAACGAATCCGCTGTATATTCCGCGAAACTACCTGGTCACGGAAGCGTTAGCGGCGGCAGGGGCGGGGGATCTGACCGACTACCGGCACCTGCTGGAGGCGGTAACCAACCCCTTTGAGTCGCAAGACGTCCCTGCGGGGTTCACGGAGCCGGCACCGCGGGAGTTGGGTGCTTTCCACTCGTACTGTGGGACTTAATGCGCTGCCTCTCCGCCTCCTCCAAAGTCCACTTCCTCTTCCAAAGCCCACTTCACGACACAGGTGTCACCTCGTGCCAGCTGTGGAGGTGGCATGAGGTGACACCTGTGTCGTGAAGTCGCGGATGGGGCCGGACAGGAGCCCGGCGGTGGGACAGCCAGAAATTCAGCAGCCCCAACCCCTGCGGGGGTGCCAGGATGTTACAACGTTGCACCACTGCACAGGATTAACTCCCCAATCGAGGGTAAAAGACACCGTCAAATAAGGGATGGTTCGCCTGATTAATACTCATATGTTTTTTGGACTTGTATGGTTAGAGACTGTATTGAACGGTCGTATCCAAACCTTAGAGCCCACCACACCCAAGTTGTCACCACCACCATTGCCTATGCAGGTGGGAGGTGGGTATCTAAGTCATTTGGAGTGAGCCGATCACCAAATTCATATCGCCTATCTGGCAGAATCTAGAAAGGCTCGCGATGCATAGACCCGTTGCCTCCGGCCCCTTCCACACCCGGCAGAAACTCCGGCGGAAGCTCCGACAGCGAGAGAAGTCCCGTGCCACAAAACTGCACGCAACAACGCTCAGCGGAAAAGGAAAGTTCACGCTGCATGTCCGCCAGATCCTGGCGGCTTTGCTGGTAATCGCCTTGCCAGGAAGCGCGCTCGCTGCCTGCAGCACTGACCAGCAACAGGTCGGCGCGGGGTTCATTGTGGTCCAGAACTCCGAACCACAGTCGCCGCTGTACACCACTGACACCAATGAAACCGGTGGTGGCGATATCCTCCGCATGCTCTACTCAGGTCTGGTGCGCTACGACACCGACGGCTCGATGATCCTGGACCATGCGGCAGAAATTAAGCCCAACGAGGACTCGACTCATTTCGACATCACGCTGAAACCGGGCTGGACCTTCCACAACGGCGAACCAGTCACCGCGCAGAGCTACATCGATGCCTGGAATTACGCTGCCTACGGACCGAACCTGCAGAAGCAGCAGTCCTTCTTCGCCAACGTGCAGGGTTTTGATGCAGTCTCGGGAGAAAAGGCCACGGAGAAAACCCTCTCCGGCCTGAAAAAGGTCGATGACCTGAGGTTCACCGTGGATCTGACCAACCCAGATTCCTCCTTCCCGCTCAGCCTCGGCTATGTCGCGTTTATGCCACTGCCGAAGGCAGCGTTCGAAGACAAGAAGGCTTTCGGTGAACACCCAATCGGCAATGGCCCGTACAAGATGGCCGAAGGCCGCGCTTGGCTGCACAACAACCAGCTAACCGTGGTCCGCAATGATGACTTCGCCGGTGAGCACAAGGCCCGTAACAACGGCCTGGTATACCGCTTCTACTCGGACGTGGACACCGCATACGCAGACCTCCAGGCAGGCCGCCTGGACACGCTGCCACGCACAATTCCACCAACGGCGCTGGCCAGCTTCGAAACCGATTTCCCCGACTCCAGCGCAAACGTCCCGACCTCCTCTTCGCAGTACTTCGCAATTCCGCGAAATCTGCCAGGATTTTCGGGTGAAGAGGGCAAGCTTCGTCGTCAAGCGATTTCCATGGCGATTGACCGCGAACTCATCACTGAGAAGATCTTCTTCGACACCCGCACCCCGGCGCGCGAGTTCAGCTCGTTGACGCTCGGCGACCTCGACCCGAACGTACCTGGCCAAGAAGTACTGAAATACAACCCGAAGAAGGCTCGCCAACTGTGGGCCGAGGCCAACAAAATTGCGCCGTTTACCGGCTCGTTCGACATTGCCTACAACGCCGATGGCGGACACCAGCAGTGGGTCGAAGCGGTGACCAACATGATTGGTGAAACCCTCGGCATCGAATCCCACGGCAAGGCCTACCCGACCTTCAAGCAGCTGCGCGATGAGATCTCCAACGAGACCATCACCAGCGGCTACCGCACGGGCTGGGCAGCTGACTACCCATCAGTGGCCAATTACATGCTTCCGCAGTTCGTCACCGGTGGCTCCTCGAATGACAACCACTACTCCAACCCGGAGTTCGACAAGTTGATTCAGGAGGCAGCCTCGACAAAGAGCGCAGAAGATGCCAAGCCGATTTACGTGAAGGCTCAGTCTGTGCTGATGGAGGATCTGCCTGCAATTCCGCTGTGGTACCCGAATGCTTCGGTGGCGTGGAATCCGAAGCTGCGCAATGCCGTGGTGATGTGGGACGGCATTTTGGACTACCCAATGATTGAGAAGGACTAGCACCATGGGTTGGTATATCGGAAAGAGACTCCTGCAGATGGTGCCGGTATTCTTCGGCGCCACGCTGTTGATTTACGCAATGGTCTTCGCCATGCCAGGCGACCCCATTGCCGCACTGGCTGGCGATAAGCAGCTGCCACCGGAGCAGGTCGCTGCACTGCGCGCCCACTACCATCTGGATGAGCCTTTCCTCGTCCAGTACTGGGAGTACCTCAAGGGTCTGTTCACCCTGGATATGGGCGAGACCTTCTCCGGCCGCTCAGTCGGCGAGGAAATTGCGCTGGCCTTCCCCATTACGATTCGCCTGGCGCTGATGGCCGTTGCTATTGAGGCGATCTTCGGCATTGGCCTCGGCGTTATTGCCGGTATGCGCAAGGGCGGCTTCTTCGACTCCACCGTTCTGGTGCTGTCTCTGCTGGTCATCGCAACTCCGACCTTCGTGCTCGGCTTCGTGGCCCGCTACCTCTTCGGTGTGCGCTGGGAGATCGTCTCCCCCACCGTTGGTAGCGATGCCTCCTTCACATCCCTGCTGCTGCCGGCATTCGTGCTGGGGCTCGTCTCGGTTGCTTATGTCCTAAGGCTGACGCGCTCCGAGGTCGCGTCGGCACGCCATGCTGACTTCGTTCGCACTGCCCGCGCCAAGGGCTTACCGACCTCCGAAGTCACCCGACGCCACATCCTGCGCAACTCGCTGATTCCCGTTGTGACCTTCATCGGCGCTGATCTGGCTGCCCTGATGGGTGGCGCAATCGTCACCGAGGGCATCTTCAACGTGCCCGGCATCGGTGGCCTGATCTTCCACGCCGTCCAGATTGGTGAAGCTCCCACCGTGGTCAGCATCGTGACCATCCTGGTGGTTATCTACATGTTCGCCAACTTGCTCATCGACTTGCTCTACGCAGTCCTGGATCCGAGGATTCGCTATGCCTAAGCCAGATTCGACGCAGTCAAATTCGACACAGCCGGAAAAGCAGGCCAACGCCGTGCAGGCCAACGCCGTGCAAGCCGACACCGTGCAGGCCCCCGCCGCACAGGCGACGAACCCCGACCACAAGCAGTTGCCGGATACCCCACCACTGGGGCTCTGGGGTTCGGCCTGGCAGAACCTGCGTTACCGCCCACTGTTCTGGGTTTCCGCATTCATTATTTTGCTCTCCATCGCAGTGGCCGCATTCCCGTCGCTGTTCACCTCTGTGGACCCGACGGCGGCAAACCTGCGTGACTCGCTGGCCCCAGCCCGCGACGGCCACCCGATGGGCTTCACTCAGCAGGGCTACGACGTCTACGCCCGTGTCATCTACGGTGCCCGCGCCTCGGTCATCGTCGGCATCGGCGTCACCCTGGCCGTGACCGTGGTGGGCATCATCCTCGGTGCCATCGCTGGCTATCTTGGCGGTTGGGTCGACGCGGTGCTCTCCCGCATCACGGACATGTTCTTTGCCATCCCCCTGATTCTCGCCGGCATCGTGCTGATGCAGCTGTTTACCGAACGCACCATTTGGTCCGTGGTCTTCGTGCTCGCTGCTTTCGGCTGGCCGCAGATGGCGCGCGTGGTGCGCTCCTCGGTGATCTCAGTGAAAAACGAGGAATACGTCACCGCCTCCAAGGCGCTCGGTCTGTCCAGCACTGGCATTCTCTTCCGCCATGTGCTGCCGAACTGCCTCGCCCCTGTCATCGTCATGGCCACGACCTCGCTGGGTATTTACATCGTCGCCGAGGCCACGCTGTCCTACTTGGGCATTGGCTTGCCGACGACCACCGTTTCCTGGGGCAACGACATCTCTGTCGCACAGCAGGTGCTCCGCCAGGCCCCGTCCAACCTGTTCTGGCCAGCACTCGCCCTGGCGATTACCGTTCTCGGCTTCATCCTCATGGGTGACGCTTTGAAGGATTCTCTCGACCCGAAGGAGCGTCGTCGATGAGCACCGACACCAATACTTCCGCAGCGCCCATTCTCACCTTGAAGGATGTCTGCATTGGCTTTCCGACGACCACAGCGTCCGGCCGCCGCAGTAAATCGTTGACCGATGTGGTGCATGACGTCAACCTGGAGGTTTTCCCCGGTGAGACGGTCGCCATTGTCGGCGAGTCCGGCTCGGGTAAGTCCACCACTGTCCACGCCGCGCTGGGGCTGTTGCCCGGTGATGGTGAAGTCACCGGTGGCACCATCACCTTCGATGGCCGTGACATCACACACTTGACGGACCGCGAGTTTGTTAGCATCCGCGGCAACGGCATCGGCCTGGTTCCGCAGGACCCGATGACCAATCTCAATCCGGTGTGGACCGTCGGTTCCCAGATTAAGGAGGCGCTGCGCGCCAATAACATCGCCACTGGTTCTGAGGCCCACAAAAAGGCGATTGAGCTGCTGGAACAGGCCGGCCTGCCAAACGCTAAAAAGCGTATCGACCAGTACCCACACGAGTTCTCCGGTGGTATGCGCCAGCGCGCACTTATCGCGATGGGCTTGGCCGCGCACCCAAAGCTGCTGATTGCCGATGAGCCCACGTCCGCTCTCGACGTGACCGTGGCGAAGAAAATCCTCGACCACCTCGACAAGCTCACTAGCGAACTCGGCACGTCCGTGGTGCTTATTACTCATGATCTCGGTTTGGCTGCCGAGCGCGCTGACCGACTCGTCGTTATGCAAGCAGGACGTGTCGTGGAGACCGGCCCTGCCCTGCAAGTTCTCACCCGCCCGCAGCATCCATACACCAAGCAGCTAATCGCGGCGGCTCCATCGCTGGCTGCCCGGCGCGGTGATCGCGTGGTGGCGGCGCCGACGACATCGGATGCGGACCAGAAGGAGATTCTGGTCGCGAAGAACTTGGTGCGCGACTTTGCCATCCGCGGCGACCGTCCGTGGCGCAAGGATTCCTTCCGTGCCGTCGATGACATCAGCTTTACGCTGCGTCGCGGTCGCACCATTGGAATCGTGGGCGAATCCGGTTCGGGCAAGTCCACTGTCGCCAACATGGCGCTGGGGCTGCTCGATCCGACCGAAGGCGAAGTGCTTTTCGACGGCAAACGCGTCCAGGGCCGGAATCGTAAAGAGGAGCTGGAGCTGCGGCGTCGCATTCAGCCGATTTTCCAGAACCCGTATGCGACGCTGGACCCGATGCGCACGGTGCATTCCTCCATCGAGGAGCCGCTGCGGATTCACAAGATTGGCACCAAGAAGGAGCGTGAGCAGCGCGTATTCGAGCTTCTCGACCGCGTCGCTCTTCCCGCGGAAATGGGGCGCCGCTTCCCCGGTGAGCTGTCGGGTGGTCAGCGTCAGCGTGTGGCGATTGCGCGTGCACTGGCCCTGAACCCTGAGGTTGTGGTCTGTGACGAGGCGGTGTCAGCACTCGACGTGGTGGTGCAGGCTCAGGTGCTCGAACTACTCGCTGAGCTGCAGGAAGAGATGGATTTGGCCTACCTCTTTATTACGCACGACCTCGCTGTGGTGCGGCAGGTGGCTGATGAGGTCATCGTGATGGAGCACGGCAAGATGGTTGAACACCGTCCGACCGACGATCTCTTCGACCACCCGGAGAAGGAATACACCCAGCGGCTGCTGGACGCCATCCCAGGTGCGTCGTTGGATTTGGATCTGTAGCTGGGCAGTGGCCTGTTTCCCCAGGGCACTTCGCTCCGCCCCCCTCTGGGCCACTTCACGACACAGGCGTCACCTCGTACCAGCTGTGGAGGCGGCATGAGGTGACATAGGTGTCGTGAAGTGGCTGGGCGATTTTGAGTCGGAGCGGATTGAGCGGGAGAAGAGAGAAAGCTATCCGGAAAGACCGTCCAGACAGCCTGCTAGTCCTCCGGAGCAAGCTCGCTTTCAGTAACCCACTTGTGGTTCTTCATGGTCATACCATCATCGTCAATGTCGACCATGTACACCGGCTCCTGGGTGGAGTAGTCAACAGTGCCCTTGGCCCCCTTCATGCCCGCCATATGCTCGGCGTTGATGGTGATCTCGGAGCCGTCGGCAAGCGGTGCTTCGCCTGGGTTCTCCAGCTCCTCATGAACGACCCAGCGGTGGTCCTTCACCGGCTCACTGCCATCGGTCGGGGTGTAGGAAACGGAGTAGGTAGTGGTGTTGAAAACACCAACAACCTTGCCTTCTGCACCCTTCATGCCCGGCATGTGATCGGCGAGAACCTGCACTTCACTGCCGACCGGGAACTTCGCGTTGTCCGCCGCAATCATTCCCTCTGGAGCCGGACCACCATCGGCCGGATGGTCATGGCCGGCCATCGCGTCATCACCATGGTCACCATGACCGCCATGCTCATCGGCATCGTCCATATCATCCATGTCGTCATGCCCCTCAGAGCTGGTGGCCGACACGGAAGAGCTGGTTTCGCTAACAGTGCTGCTTGCCTCAGTACTAGCCGAATCATCGGAGGAGCAACCGGCCAGCACAAGGACGCTGGCGGCACCCGCGGCTACGAGAGCATCTAGTGGTCGAATATTCTTTGCCATGGTTGAGCTCCTTTGTTGTTGATGTCAATCAATCTATGCCCTCACCCTAACAACGCTCCCCCAGCTTCACCAGGGCTTATCGCCCGCGGCGGACGGAAATCGTCCAGCCAGCTTCACCGGTCTGCTCAAAGTTGGTGACCTTGTGGCCATCCTTCGCAGCCCAGCGCGGAATCGCATCCGTGGCCTGGGTGCAGTCGAATGGGATCACCAGCTCCTCGCCGACCTCAATCTTGTTGATCGCGTCCTTGGCCTCGATCAGCGGGAATGGGCACACCGCGCCGACGGTGTCGAGCTCGTAACGCCCATCGCCCAGTGGCGTGAGCTTGCCGTCTTCCTGCTTGACGACGCTCCGGTCGAGCAACGCTACCGGCGCGACAGTAAAGGCACCCGCCAGCGGGGAGGCCTCGGTGCCAGCGGCACCGGCACCTTCGCTACCCGGCAGGGACACAGGCGAAGTAGCAGTCGAAGTGACCGGAGCAGTTGCCGATACCGCTGTGTCGTTGGTGGTGGAAGGGGTGCTCGGGACGTCGTTAAGCGAAGGTGCGGACGGCTTCAGCCAGAGCTTTGCGGCGATAGCGACACCTGCGGCGATGGACGCCAGTGCGAGCCAACCCTGGTAGCTGAACAGCGAAGTCTGGACCATGCCGTTGCCGACGGTGCAACCGCCAGCCCACGCAGCACCGACACCCATGAAGATGCCGCCGACGACCGAGCGAGCGCCCTGGGTGGCGTCCGGGACGCGGAGGCGGAATTCACCGGAGGCCTTGGCCGCGATGAAGGAACCGACGAGGATGCCGAGGACGAGGAGGACGCCCCAGTCGAAACGCTCGGTGTCACCAGTGACAACGTAGTTAGCGAGGTTGGAGGACGGAGTCGTGATGCCGAGGCCATCGTTGCGGCCGGTGGCGGCGGACAGTGGCCAAGCAATCACGCCGAGCACACCGACGATAGCAGCGGTGGCGTACACGTGCCAGGGCTTCTCAGCCAGGATATGCGCGAGACCGGACTTGCGCGGCGCCAGAGTTACCGGGCGCGGGCCGGAGAATTCTTCGCGCAGGTAGCGGACGGCGAGGTATGCAGTGACGGCGCTCAGCGCGATGACCAGGGGCCAAATGCTAATGCCGAGAGAGGAATGAATGCTGGTCAGGCCGACGGTGCGGTCCTTCAGGGAATTCTGCAGGCCACCCAGGAAGCCAGTTTTCATAGCAGCAGCGGATAGGGCGTAAAAGACCAGTGCGATCCAAGAGCCGATCAGGCCCTCACCGGAGCGATACCAGGTGCCCGAGGCGCAGCCACCGGCCAGGACGATGCCCAGGCCGAAGATGACGCCGCCGACGATAACAGCCAGCGGAGCCAGTTCCTTGTATTCGGGAGTAATCACGCCGGCGCTGGTCAGAGCGGCCAGGCCGATGGCGTGGACGGAAATAACAATCAGCAGGGCGACGAAGCCGCGCCAGCTGCGCTGAGTGAAGATATCGCGCAGGAAGCCGGTGACGCAGAATCGTCCTCGCTGCATAACAAAGCCGAGCACGGCACCCAGCGCTAGTCCTGAGATGAGCATGAAAGTAGTTCTCCTAAAATTATGAGCCAGTCCGCCATCAAAGCCATAATGAACAGACCTGTCTATTAGTGGATTAGAAGCTACTCTACACAGCGAAAAAAGTCCAACTTAATGAAGTTTTCATAGGGTAGAACACCTGCCAATAGACAGACCGAACCGTATAGTTGCTGGTGAGAAGCGCAAGTTGTGGCAAGCTAAAACACTATGAGCGCACAGAATTCAGCCCTGGTTGGACACCAGCGACACCAGCGGTTCCTTGCGATGCGCTCGATACTCGACCTTCCTTTTACCCATGCTTTCGCCCTTGATCCTCAGGCGGTCATCGATATTTCCGGCGTGGCCCGCCTCAGCGAGCTCAATGCCAAAAATGTCGCAATAATCGACAGCTTGCGTTCACTCGCCCACACCAACACGCAGGACTTTTACGCCATCGATGACGCAGCAGAAGCTCTGGGGACCGCCTTGCGAATGGCGATTTCCTCCCGGCAGCTACTCTGGTTCAGCTCGCTGCCCGAAAGTGATGTGAAGAAGGTACAAAACATCCTCGGCGGCGACATCGTTCATGTGGTGGGCCCGGAACTGGCCGTCGATAAGCTCGATGGCAGTACCCTCGAGCTTCCCACTGCGCTGAAACAGCGCGGAGAACCACTGGTGCCCATCGCTATCTCGCCAAGCGAGCTGGTGCAGGCCTGGGCACACGGCAGTCTCGAGCAGCAAAAACTGCTCGCTTACCTGCTGGAGGGAACAAATACGCTGGTCATGCAGCAAAAGGATCTGCATGCACTACGCAAAGTCGGGACCAAACTCATCGAGCGCAACCCCGTGTGGCGCCTGCTCTACAACCCGAAAGTGTTGGCCTATCTGGTGGTAATGGTCTACTCTTCGCTCCGCGCGCTACCTGTGGTTTTCGTCCCCGGATTCCATGGCAATGTCTGGGTGCTGTGGAGCATCGACATCATTACCGCTATCCCCTACACCTGGGGAATTGTCGAGATGATCACCGGCCGCTCATTCGGCCGAAGAATGCTGGGGCTCCTGATTACCCTAGTGACTTTCGTCTCGCCTTACGTCTACTTCTGGGCCAATGGGCGCGATTATCCGGTGTGGGTCACTATCTTTGTCATTGCGTTAATTGTTGCAGCCTGCGCCGTCGAATACGTCCGCTGGCTGCGCGACCGCGCCATCTCCGCAATCCTGCGCCAACCACCCACCAACTGCCGCTAGCGACCGCTAAGCGAGCGCCGCACGCCGCCAATAATCAGCCAGGCACCGGCGGCAACGTTGACAGCCACAAGCCCGTGGATAGACGTCTTGCTTAACGACGCTGCCATCGTCTCACTTGCGATAAGCATGCCGGTCGAGACAATCCAGATGAACGTTGCGGCAATGTTGGCAATCCGGCCGCGTTCCACGCGGAATGGATGCGTGTAGTGCAGCGGCACCAGCGTCATTGCGCTGAAGATAAAAATGGCAGCGATGCACACCGCCATGGGCGCGTTCCATACCCACAGCAAGACTGCCACGATGTTCCACGCGGCAGGGAAACCAACGAAGTAGTAGTCGCCGGACTTGGCGGCTTCGTTGGCATAGCAGAACATCGACGACACCAGGACCAAAATAATCAGGGCAATCGCCAACGGCCGTGGCCCCAGTGGCAGATACATAACCATGAAAGCCGCGGGTATGGCGGTCCAGGTGAGATAGTCGACGATGTTGTCCACCACTGCGCCGTTAAACCACGGGACGACTTCCTTGATGTGATGCTTACGCGCCATATTGCCGTCGACACCATCGACGACGAGGGCAATGCCCAGCCAGAGCCACATCCAATGTGGGCTGCCCTCCAGCAGTGCGACCGCAGCCAGCGTTGCCCACACCAAACCGGTCAGCGTGAAGGCATGCACAGCCCAGGCGATGACATGCTGGCGCCAGGTGAAGCGGGTGAAGGTCGCGGCGGTGCTGGCAGTATCGGCGCAGGCAGTATCTGGCCCACTGGCGGTACTAGAACTGGCATTGTCGGAGCGAGTAGTAGCGTTCACGGCAGATGTCCTTTAGAGAACAAAATGCGCACAACTGCAAACCTTTATCGCAGTTGTGCGCAGAGTCGATTTTTTTCAATCGGTGAGTATAACGGCCGATGGGTCGTTTTCCCGTATTTTTACTCGGGCTTGTTCCGAGTTATTTAACGACGATCCTCGAACCAACCGGTAACAGCCGGTGCTGTGTTCTCGTAGACCAGCTTGGCTTCGGTGTACTCCTCCAGGCCGGTCGGGCCCAGCTCGCGGCCAATACCGGACTGACCAAAGCCACCCCACTCGGCCTGTGGCAGGTAGGGGCCAAAGTCGTTGATCCAGACGGTACCGTGACGCAGCTCGCGGGAAACGCGCTCAGACACCTCGCGGTTGGATGACCACACCGCACCGGCCAGGCCGTATTCGGTGTCGTTGCCGATCTCGATGGCCTCGTCAACCGTGGTGAAGGTCTCCACCGTCACTACCGGGCCAAAGGCTTCGTCGTGGACGCAGTCCATATCGCGGGTGACCTGGTCAATCACGGTTGGGAGGTAGAAGTAGCCGTCGGCAAGCGAGGCGGAACCATCGGCGGTGGTGCCCGTGGCGATCTCGCCGCCTACGCGCACACGAGCGCCCTGCTCACGAGCTCGATCGACGTATGCCGCGACCTTATCCAGGTGCTGCTTCGAAATCAGCGCACCGGTCTCGGCCTTCTCGTCGAGCGGACCGCCGAGCTGGATGTGTCCGGCGCGCTCGACCAGATCGTCGACAAACTTCTCGGCGATGGACTCCTCCACAATCAAGCGAGCGCCCGCCGAGCACACCTGACCGGAGTGCAGGAACGCAGCATTGAGGGCATTGTCCAAAGCGGCTTCGTAATCGGCGTCGGCGAAGATGATGTTCGGGTTCTTGCCGCCGAGCTCAAGCGCGACCTTCTTCACAGACTTAGCCGCTTCACCAGCAATAATCTTGCCAGTGACAAGACCGCCAGTGAAGGAGACCATGTCCACCTTCGGATGCGAGGACAGCGGTGCGCCCGCTTCGGCACCAGCTCCGGTAATGAGGTTGGCAACGCCCGCCGGAACACCCAGATCATCGATGACGTGCATGAGTAGAATTGCTGTGTGCGGAGTCAGCTCCGCCGGCTTGAGCACAAAGGTATTGCCCGTGGCCAGCGCCGGTGCGACCTTCCATGCGGTCTGCAGCAGTGGGTAGTTCCACGGCGTAATCAGACCACAGACACCGACGGGCTCACGCACAAGACGCGCGACGACGGACGGGTCATCCGCATCCACGAGACGACCGGCATCATTGCCTGCAAGCTTCCCGAAGTACTCAAAGCAGGCGATGATGTCATCCATATCGGCTGCCGCCTCTGGCAGGCGCTTACCGGTATCCATGGCCTCTGCCCAGGCAAATTCGTCCTTGCGCTGCCTGATGGCAGCACCGATGTCGAGTACCAACTTGCTGCGCTCAGCTGTGCTCCAGGATGCCCAGGAACCTTCCCCGGTACGTCGGAAGGCGGCGTCGGCGGCGGCGATGGCGCGCTCGGTGTCGGTCGCATCTGCTTCCGCAACTTCGGCGATGAAAGAGCCATCGGCCGGGCACTCGATAGTGCGAGTGTTGCCAGCGGCTGCAGCGGACCAGGTGCCGTCGATAAACAGCGTGGCCGCGCCTTCGTGGGATTTGGCGGTCTCGGGTGCGAGGGCCTTATCAGTAGTTGAAGGCTTAAAGGTCATTTAGGAATCCTCCTTGGCGTAGTCATCAGACCATTCGCGGACAGGTTCGGCATTATCGGACAGATCTGAGGTGCCCGGGAGATCAGACTGCATGTGCAAAAACTCCAAGTGCCGTTCGTAGAGGTCGAGGACGTCGGAAATCAGCTGCTCTTGGGTGTAGCCATAGACGTCGTAGCCGAGCGAACCGGTCAGCGTGAAGACCTCGAGGCGGTAGTAGTAAATATCAGCATCACTGTCCAGGTGTACCAGGCCAGCAAAAGACGGCGTCAAGTGTTCAACCGGATAGACCTGGTAGCGGAAGCTCATCTCCTCGCCGAATCCGACCTGCAGGTCAATCTGGTCAATACCGACTTCTTCTGCTGGTTCACGGTGCAGCGTCACTTCACCGCCACGTTCCCTGATAGCATCTGCCACCTGTTCAAGTGCGGGCTGCACCACTCGGTCGAGGTAGCGCATGACTGGCTTCTTGCCCGGGAAGGACATGGAGCGGGCAAGTCGATTGCGCCAGTCACCCTGTTGGCCATCCACGGCGCGGCCCGACATCGCCCCGTGGAGGGCTCGACGTGTCGAATCCTGTTGCAACAGCTCCAGTCGCAGCGACTTAAACAGGCCATACATCACCAGATAGATGACAAAGGCAAACGGCAGACCCATCACAATCGTTGCCGACTGCAGCGTCGGAATACCACCGACATAGAGCATGGAGATGGTCAGCACACCGACCACGACAGCCCAGAAAATACGGGTCCACTTCTTACCGTCCTGCTGTGTGTCGGTGATCTTCGAAGTGAAGTTACTCATCACCAGTGCCGCCGAGTCCGCCGAGGTGATGTAGAGCAACAGGCCAATCAGAGATGCGACTGCAGCCACCATCATCGGCGCCGGGTACTGCTCCAGCAGCAGGTAGAAGGCACGCTCCGGGTAATCCAGTGCAGTCTGGCCAAACTCCGAATCGCCATTGATGACCAGGTCCAGCGCCGAGTTACCGAATACCGACACCCACATCAGGACGAAGAGGAATGGAATGGTCAGCGTGCCGACGACAAACTGGCGCAGGCTACGGCCACGGGAAATACGAGCCAGGAACAAACCGACGAACGGTGCCCAGGCCACCCACCAAGCCCAGAAGAACAGGGTCCAGGAATTCAACCATTCCTGCGCTCCGGAGAACGCGTAGGTATCCATAGTCATGGATGGGAACTTGGAGACGTACTCGCCGACGTTCATCACCAGGGCGTCAAACAGGAACGCCGTGCGACCAGTGACCAGGATGTAGAGCATCAAGCAGATGGCCAGGCCAACGTTGAGCTCCGAGAGACGGCGAATCCCCTTGTCAACACCGGAAACCGCGGAGGCGATAGCCACCGATACAGCCACGACGATTAGAGCGATCTGCCAGGACGTACTCTCATCCACCCCGAACAGCACGCGCAGGCCGTAATTCAGCTGGACGACGCCGATACCCAGCGAAGTTGCGACACCGAAAACGGTACCGAGCATCGCTGCGATTTCGACCGCTTCACCAGCGGGGCCGTGGATGCGCTTGCCAATGATTGGGTAGAGCGCCGAGCGAATGGTCAGTGGCATGTTCAAGCGGTAAGCGAAGTAGCCGAATGCCATGCCCATCAGCGCGTAGAGCGCCCAACCGGTCACACCATAGTGGAAGAGCGTGAACACCACTGCCTGACGCGCGGCTTCGATGGTCTCCGCATCTCCGGTCGGCGGGCCATAGTACTGTGCCACCGGCTCTGCTACCGAGAAGAAGAGCAGGTCAATGCCGATACCTGCGGCAAAGAGCATAGAGGCCCAAGAAAACAGGCCGAACTGAGGTTTGGCGTGATCGGGGCCGAGCTTAATCTGCCCCGTTCGCGAGATGGCGATGTAGAGCATGAAGAGCACTGCCACCGTCGCGGTCACGATATAGAACCAACCGAAGTTCTTCGATACCCAGGCGACAATGCCCGCTAGGGTGTCCGCTGCATTGTCCGGGGCAAAAATAGCCCACAGGGCAATGGCGAGAATACCAACGCCTGAAATAATAAATACAGGCCAGTTGACCTCAGGCTCAGAGGTCACACTCGCTTGCGCTTGTTGTGGAGGGACCGACTGCGATCGCTGCATTTCTTGCGACGATCCAGATTTTTCCTCCGTTACCTTCTCAGTTGGCGGAGTATCAGACATAGGAAAATCCTTCAGATTCGGGAACTAACCCAGCATACCTAGTTTGAATAATCCCTCAAGTCTTAGAATCGATTCAGAAGAATTCTCCACCCCAACATCAACATCTTCACCTGCATATTTATCCAGCTTTCAAGGCGTTTAAAATCATTCCAACTGGAATTGAATACCAATTGTGTGGCATTCTATATAGGTGAAGGGGATTTGAGATACGCCTCCGGCCACTTATTCCAATATCAATATATAGGGCCTGCCTTTAAATATTACTTGGGGCTTATCGGGGCTTATCGCAGTCCTTGAAAACCAGTCCGATATACATCGGCAAACAACCTACGGAGGTACACCAGAACATGGGAGCTTTCCCGGCTGTCTTCAACTTCGGTAAAAAGAATGGCAACACCACAGTCGAACACCGCGACGTCGTCATCGTTGGCGCGGGCTCTGCCGGCTCTGTGCTGGCTAACCGGCTGTCCGCAGACCACACTCAGCAGGTGCTCGTACTCGAGGCCGGCCGCATGGACTCCCTCTGGGACCTCTACATTCACATGCCTTCGGCGTTCTCCTTCCCAATCGGCAACAAGTACTACGACTGGAAGTACGAATCCGAGCCGGAACCGGAGATGAACGGTCGCCGCATCTACCACGCCCGCGGCAAGGTCGTCGGCGGCTCCTCCTCCATCAACGGCCAGATCTACCAGCGCGGTAACCCCATGGACTACGACAAGTGGGGCGACACCAAGGGGCTAGAGAACTGGGGCTGGAACCACGTTCTGCCTTACTTCAAGCGCATGGAAAATGCACTCGGCTCCGACAAGGACGACCCGCGCCGTGGCCACGACGGCCCACTGCGCATGAAGCGCGGTCCGGCCGATTCTCCGCTGTTCAAGGCCTTCTTCAAGTCTGTCCAGCAGGCCGGCTACAACTACACCCCGGACGTCAACGGCTACCGCCAGGAGGGCTTCGGTCCCTTCGACGCGAACATCGACAAGGGCCGTCGCCTCTCCGCTGCCCGCGCATACCTGCACCCGGCTCTGCAGCGTCCAAATCTGGAGCTTCGCACCCGCGCAGAAGCCACCCGCATTCTCTTCGAGGGCACCAAGGCCGTCGGCGTGGAGTACGCCTGGAAGGGGCGCACACGTCAGGTGCGAGCAGACAAGGTCATCCTCTGCGGTGGCGCTTTCAACTCTCCGCAGCTGCTCGAGGTCTCCGGCATTGGCGATGAGAAGGTCTTGAATGCCGCCGGAGTGAACGTCGTCAAGCACCTGCCTGGTGTCGGCGAAAACCTGCAGGACCACCTGGAGGTCTACATTCAGTACAACGCCACCCAGCCGGTGTCTTCACAGCCGTACCTGGAGAAGTGGCGTTGGCCGTTCATTGGCCTGTGGTGGCTGCTCACCCACAAGGGCCCGGTGGCAACGTCGCACTTCGAGGGTGGCGGTTTCGCGCGCTCCAACGACAACGAGCCCTACCCGAACCTGATGTTCCACTTCCTGCCGCTGGCCATGCGTTACGACGGCACGAAGATCGATAGCCCGCACGGTTTCCAGTTCCACGTTGGTCCGATGTACTCGGATGCCCGTGGCCATGTCCACATCACCTCCTCGGACATCAAGGTCAAGCCGTCGATTCTGTTCAACTACCTGTCCACTGATCAGGACCGCCGTGAATGGGTCGAGGCTGTGAAGGTCTCCCGTAAGCTGCTGGACACTCCGGCAATGAAGGAGTACACCGACGGCGAGATTTCCCCGGGTGCAGATGTGCAGACCGACGAGGAGATTCTCGAGTGGGTCCGCAAGGACGCCGAGACCGCACTGCACCCATCCTGCACCTGCAAGATGGGGCCGGCCTCCGACGAGATGGCCGTGGTCGATCCGGAAACCATGCAGGTTCACGGCACCGAGGGCCTCTACGTGGTTGACGCTTCGGTCATGCCGGGCATCACCAATGGCAATATCTACGCACCGACCATGATGATTGCCGAAAAGGCCGCTGATCTCATCGCCGGCAAGACCCCGCTGGCACCGCAGGACATTCCGTTCTACCGCGCTGGCCAGGGTATGCCGCTGGATCCGCCGGAGAGCACCAAGTAGTTCTTGAGTTTTTGAGGCGGTAGCGCGACGTCTATTGCGCAACGTCGCTCGTCGGAACCGGCCGGGTTCTCCCACGCGGGGGAATCCGGCCTTAGTGTTACTCTCGCCCTATGAGCAGTACGACCCCGAAATCTCCCGAAAGCCTCCGACGCTCATCAATCATCCTGGCACCGATGGCCGGTGGCCCATCCACGCCCGAACTCGTCGCTGCCGTTTCCAATGCTGGCGGGCTTGGCACCCTTGCCGCCGGCTATCTCACTGTCGAAAAGCTCACTGAACAGGCACAGCAGACGTGCACACTGCTTGACGACGGCAAAGGTTTCGGCATCAACCTCTTCTGCCCCAACACGGCTGACGCCGGTGTCGGAACCTCAGAGGAGGAACTTGCTCAGTGGACCGCTTTTCGTAATCGTCTGGCGCCGGCTGCTGCCCACTTCGACATCGATTTGCCTGACACTCCGACCTGGTCAGATGACTACTTCTCGGCGAAAGTCGAGGCAATTCTCGCTGATGACTTTCTGCCCAATCCCGATGCCCTGAAGTTCGTCTCCTTTACCTTTGGCTACCCAGATAACGAGGTCATTGCTCAGGTAAAGGAATCTGGCCGCAGCGTGGTGCTCAATGCGACCTCAATTGAGGGCGTACGAGCGGCGGCTGCAGCTGGCGCTGATCGCATTGTCCTGCAAGGACTAGCTGCGGGTGGGCACCGCGCATTTGTGAAGGGGAAGGATTCGTCCGACAGCATTGGGGCCTCTGTGGAAGAGCTCGCCCAAGCAGTCACCGAAGCATGTGCGGTAACCGATGTACCTATCATCGCCGCTGGTGGGGTGGGTAACCGAGAGGACGTCGTCAAGCTTGTGGAAGCCGGCGCGGTGGCTGTGCAAGCTGGCACACGGTTCCTCACCACCGCGGAGGCGGGTACGAAGGAGACGCACCGACGGGCACTGCGTGATTTGGTGGGGCGTGACACCGTTTTGACTCATGCTTTTTCCGGCAAGCCAGCGCGTGCCATCGAGAACACGTTTACCCGGGAGTTTTCTAGGGTCGCGCCGGAGCTTTACCCGCAACTGCACTACTTGACCACACCGCTTCGCGGCGCGGCGAATAAGGCCGTCGATCCCGAGTATCTCAATTTGTGGGCAGGTATTGCGTTTGCGCAGTGCACGAATCAATATGCGGCGGATGTTGTTGCGGAGCTTTCCGGCTTGGCCGAGTAATACGAAGCCGCCGATGCTACAAACTGCAAAATGACCAGCCCCGGACATATATCGCGGCTGGTCATTTGGCTTTATTTGTGACGACGACTTTTATGGCGACGGCGCGGTTGTGGCGTTAAGCGTCTAGCAGCCAATCGTTCGGGCTGAACAGCTCGAAGTGAACGTTATCGCGAGCAACACCGCGATCGGCGAGCTGCTGGCGAATGGCCTGCAGGAAGCCGTTGCCACCACAGAGGTAGAACTGAGCGCCCTCCGGCAGCTCCGCATCCGCCAGATTCATCAAATCCGGCTCGTACCACACCTGCTGGCGAGCATTGGTCAGAGCGGCGACAGCATTGTCACGCTCTGCGCGCAGGGCATCTGCGGTTTCTGCACGGTCCGCGTGGAGGACGACAACATCTCGCTTAGAGTCGCCAGCCACCAGGGCATCCAACATGCCGATCATGGGAGTGGCACCAATACCTGCGGAAATAAGCACCACCGGGTCGTTTGATTTGGTGTCCAACACCAGGTCACCTGCCGGCAGAGAGATCTCGATGGCATCGCCCGGCTGCACCTTTTCCCACAGCTGTGTGGAAACTTCGCCAGCCGGCAGGTCCTCAGAGGCATCGACACGACGAACCGCGAAGGTCAGAACACCTTCCTTGCCGCCGACCAGAGAGTATTGACGTAGCTGGCCGGCGCCGTCCGGCATGGTCTGACGCACGGAAATGTACTGTCCCGGGAGGTAGGAAACGGGGGTTTCGTCGTCAAGCTTGACGGAGAATACTGCGACATCATCACCGCGCTCTTCACGAGAGACGACGTGAGCGGCGCGGAAAACATCACCTGCTTCGACGCCGAGGTCGTCATAGAGCCCCTTCTCGAAGTCGATGAGAACACGCTGCATCTCCAGGTAGACGGCATCCCATGCGTCGCGGACAGCCCCCTGAAAGACCTCTGGGGTGAGGATTTCCTCGATGGCATCGAAGAGGTGCTTGTGCACGATTGGGTACTGCTCCGGCTTGATGCCAACGGAAATGTGCTTGTGGCCGATGCGGGAAAGCAGTTCTTCCGGGGCAGGAGCGTCTGGGTCGACCAGCGTAGCTGCGAAGGTAGCGACGGATGCCGCCAGCGCCTTCTGCTGAGCCCCCTGCTTCTGGTTGCCGCGGTTGAAGGTATCGGCAATGAGTTCGGGGTGAGCAGCGAACATCCGGTTGTAGAAGTTCGGCGTGATTTTCTCGATGTTGGCACCGACGACGGGCAGGGTTTGGGTGACGACTTCGGCCTGCTCTGGAGTCAGGCCGTTCTTGTTGACATTCAGGTTTGGCATGACTTCACACTATCACCATATTGCGCATTTTGTTTGCGCAATATTGTTTGTTGGCGCCAAAACTAGTCTTTGCAGTTGCGAATCAACCGCTTTTAGCTGCAGAAACGGCGCCGCCAAAAGTCTTGACAGACAAGCTTCGACAGCACCACTCTCAGCTCTTTTCAAATCGAGATTAGGCCTTCAGTTCTACGCCTAAACCACCTAAACCGGACGAATATTGAGCCTCGACCCCTCAGACAAGCTACCTCCCTCGGAAGTATCACCATCCGCACCATCAACCGACTTGGCGGGAATGAGATCAGCAATCAACACCGGATCGAGTGCCGCGAAGAACGCCTCCTGTGCAGCCGCTAACTTGCCACGCAACAGGCACGTCGGCAGCAATGGACAGTCAGTGCCGACACAATCGACGACCTCGTTGTTTTCCAGAGTGCGCAGCAGCTTGCCGACGGATTTTTCCGTAGCCGAATCTCGCAGATAGATGCCACCATTGCGCCCCTTGACCGCTTCCAAGAAGCCGAGCTCCACAAGCCGCGAGACAACCTTGGAAACATGCGCGCGAGACGCATTGAGAGACTCCGCTACCTCGGCAGCGGTGTATTTGCGCCCCAGCTCCCCCATCGCCATCAAAGTGATGACACGCAGGCTCAAATCAGAGAAAAGCGTTAGTTGCATTGCGTGTCATCCTTCATCGTTGTACTGCACAAACCACCCCCTTGCCAGCCACTTCGGGCAACAAGGGGGTGGTTCTAGGTTCTAGCTTTTAGCAAGGCTAGCTAGCAAGATCTTAGTCCTGCAGACTCTTCTCGATACGAGCCTTCAGAGCCTCGAACTCGTCCCAGACCTCCTGCGGAACGCGGTCGCCGAGGAACTTCAGCCACTCCTCGTTGTCCGGGAGGTCACCCTGCCACTTAGCAGCCGGTGCCTTCAGGGCTTCCTTGACATCGGCGAAGTCGATGTCCAGGCCAGTCAGGTCCAGGTCCTCTGCCTTAGCGGTGTGACCAACAACGGTCTCCTTGGCGCCAACACGGCCCTCAATGCGGTCGATGATCCACTTGAGAACACGGGAGTTGTCGCCGAAGCCCGGCCACAGGAAGCGACCGTCTTCGCCGCGGCGGAACCAGTTGACCAGGAAGACCTCTGGCATCTTGTCGCCGCCCTTGACACCCATGTCAATCCAGTGCTGCAGGTAGTCACCGACGTTGTAGCCAATGAACGGCAGCATTGCCATCGGGTCGTGACGCAGGGAGCCAACCTTAGCCTCAGCGGAAGCAGCGGTCTGACCGGAAGCCAGGGTTGCACCGATGAAGGTTGCGTGGTTCCAGGACAGAGCCTGGGTCACCAGCGGCACAGTGTCCGGGCGACGGCCACCGAACAGGATGGCGTCAATCGGGACACCCTGCGGGTCGTCATACTCCGGTGCAGCGACCGGGCACTGCGAAATCGGGGTGCAGTAACGGGAGTTCGGGTGCGAGGACAGCTCGTCGGAATCCGGAGTCCAGTCATTGCCCTTCCAGTCAATGAGGTGCTCCGGCTTGCCTTCCATGCCTTCCCACCAGACGTCGCCATCGTCGGTCAGTGCGACGTTGGTGAACAGGGTGTTACCGGCCTCCATGGTCTTCATGGCGTTCGGGTTGGAGGAGTAGTTGGTACCCGGTGCAACACCGAAGAAGCCGTTCTCCGGGTTGACAGCGTACAGGCGGCCGTCCTCACCGAACTTCAGCCATGCGATGTCGTCACCGACGACCTCGGCCTTCCAGCCCTCGATGGTCGGAGTCAGCATAGCCAGGTTGGTCTTACCACATGCAGACGGGAATGCAGCGGCGATGTGGTAGGCCTTGCCCTCTGGGTTGGTGAGCTTCAGGATGAGCATGTGCTCGGCCATCCAGCCCTCTTCCTTAGCCATGACCGAAGCGATACGCAGTGCGTAGCACTTCTTGGCCAGGATGGCGTTTCCGCCGTAGCCGGAACCGTAGGACCAAATCTCCTTGGTCTCCGGGAACTGGGTGATGTACTTCTCATCGTTGCACGGCCATGCAACGTCCTCCTGGCCCTCCTCCAGCGGAGCGCCAACGGAGTGCAGAGCGTGGACGAAGTCTCCGTCCGGACCAATCTTGTCCAGGGCATCCTGACCCATGCGGGTCATGATTCGCATGGAGAGAACCACGTACTCCGAGTCGGTCAGCTGAACACCCAGCTTCGGCTCCGGGTCGGTAATCGGACCCATGCAGAACGGAACGACGAACATGGTGCGACCCTTCATGGAACCGCGGTAGTGCTCGGTCATTTCCTTCTTCAGCTCGACCGGATCCGCCCAGTTGTTGGTCGGGCCAGCGTCCTCTTCCTTTTCAGAAGCGATGAACGTGCGGGACTCCACACGAGCAACGTCCTTCGGGTTAGAGCGGGCAAGGAAAGAGTTCGGGCGCTTTTCCTCATTCAGCTTGATAAGAGTTCCCTTATCAACCAGGTCCTGGGTAAGGCGGTTCCACTCTTCTTCCGAGCCATCAGCAAAGACAACCTTGTCTGGCTGGGTCAGTTCTACGACCTCAGCAATCCAGCGCAGCAGTTCGGCGTTCTCGGTCGGGGCCTGGCCCTCGAGACCAGGAATAGAAGGTGCGGACATCAGTTCTCCTGACTCATTGATTCGCGTCTTAATTTAAGGCTACCGGGGGATACCGAAAGTTGCCGGGCCCCACATCGACAATCGGCTCGTTCCCTCATTTGCAAGCCGTTACATCACGGCTTTACAACAAATAATTTTCCTCGCCCCATTCTTGCGACCTGTTCATTTATGGCTATAACCAGCGAATAAGGCCAGCCTCACCACATAAAATTACAACCATTAACCCTTTGGCTGCAGTTACCCCCATTTGTAAGCAACCGAGACACGGGTACCCCCGCGCGCAGCGGTTCCAAAGTCATTAGCCCCAGCTGCCCCGCGCAGACTGCTCCCATGAGTACGCATCCCACTTCCCCGCTGCTGATACCGTTTCCGCTGCCGCTCCGCCTATCGCGTCAGCAGCCCTCACATCATCGCTGCTCCAAGACTCCCAAGTGCCGTCAAAACGGACCGTCGTAACGTGATCCACCGTGCCGTCACCGTCTAAATCCGAATAGATCGACAACCCGGAGTCGTCGGCAAGCGTAATTGACCCCTCGTCGTCGCCGAGGTCGTAGAGCTGCCCATCGACCTCCACGACCAACCCGGCGCCACCAACGTCCGCAGACTGCCCATCAATCGGCGTCGCCGCCTCCAAACCACACGGCGTAGCGGGCGAACGCACCTCCACCCCGCCCTCGGACGCGGGTTGGTCGGAAAAGTACTGCAGTAATGAAAACTCATCCATCGTGATATCCCCCTATTTCTCTTCGCTGTCACGGCTATCGGGCAGGCGTTCCGGTGTACTCCGCCAGCTGCTCTATCCGCCATCCCGGACCCCGCGCACCAAGGGCTTCGCGCACCGTCATCTCCACGGACTGTGTCCATTTTCGCCGCAGATGGGCGAGGTAATTTGCCCGCCACTGCGCGGTGCGTTGGCGTGCGTTACGACGAATCGTTGCGCCCACCGCCACCACCGCAACGCCGAGGCCTATTGCAAGTGCGGCCAGCTGCGCCGCAAGCGTCGGCACCCCAACCCACATCAGCACCCCGTGGATGATCCGCACTGCGCCGACCGCCACGCCAAGCGAGGCCACCGCCACCAGCGCGTCCATGGCATAACTGGGGCGAGCTGGGTTTTCTGGAGCGGGCACCGGGATTTCCACACGAAAGCCCAATTCGTCGCCACACCGCTGCTGCAGCCGCGTCGCTGCGACCTCGGCACGGCCCTGAAGTTCCGCTTGGTCACCTGCGGGTCCGTCAGCCACTTCCTGGAGCGCATCCCGCACTGCACTCTCAGCTACCAACTGCATCTTCCGCTGCAATCGCGCCGCCGCCCCGGCTCCGCGCGATCGCTCCTGCGCCAGCTGAGCTCGCACATTTCGAGCCCGGCGCGCACTCAGTGTTTCTCCCGAGTTTCTGGGCGGGCCTTCTGCCAGCAGAACCAGGGTTCTGGCCATTCTCTCGTCCAGCGCTCCCATCGGGATTGTGCTGTCGATTTCCTGGCGCCAGGCCTCGGCATACTCACCATTGCCAATCAGGCCAACTGCAACGCGGCCGGTGGCCTGGCTAATTGCTGCAACCGTGCTGACACACTCCCGCGTGGGCTGCACCTCGCTGTCTGCAACATAGAGCACGACGGCGCTGCGTTTATCCACAAACTCCAGCCGACGTGGCGGCATCGCAGTGTCAACGATCTGCGAGAGGTCCGCGCGGTCCGCTGCATCCCCAGCTTTGGTGACAAGGAGCGGTGGCTGCTCAGACCCCTCCGCCGAGACCGGGCGTGGCTCAACTACGTCCGGTGTTGCCATAGCAACTCCTCCAGGCTGTCTCTAGCCGCGGGAAAGGCTGCCGCGATCTCAGTCAACTGCACTGCGAGTAGCCCGTCATCATCGCGTGATTCGTCTTCCGCACCGTAGCGTTCAGCAATCTTCCGCAACGCGGAGCTGAACAAAAAAGTGTGTTCAGCTGTCTCGTTTGTGGTGATGTCGCAATACTCGTCGGCAAGCGAATGGCGAATCGGTTGTTGCTCGATGACCAGCGCGACAGGGGCGGACAGCTTGTCGGCCAGCTCCGCGTGACATTGCGAAAATGCCTCGCGCACAGCGGTTTCGCGCACGCCCCTGCGCAATCGCGCGCAGATTATCGGTGGCCGTTTCTCGCGCTCAAGCGCCTTGGCGACGCACACCTCCGCGCCGCTCGTGTTAGCGGTGTCCGAGTGCGCGGCCTGCCGTGATGACAGCCAGTCCACCACGGCAGCGCGCAACGACGACGATGTAGATCCCGTTGACGGCTGTGTTGTTTCCGTGACATCAGTTGCGGAAATAAGGTCCATCCGGCCTAGTCCCCTCCCATAAATCCCCTGCGTGGTTTAGTTAAAACCTGCGTAACCCCCATACGGCCCGTGGGCCAGATTCCGCGCCCTGAAACGCTGCGCTAGGCAGACCCCAAGCACCGCTTCAACCAACGAATAAGCGCGGCTTCGCGTTCAGCCTACAGCGGACCGCGGATTCGGCAAGTCGGCAAAACAAATTGCCCCGCCGTGCCGCCTATTCAGGACGACGCGGCATCGTCAACCGGCGTGAAACCGCCAGGACAACAACAAAAATCCTAGGGGCAATGATTGGATAGTTGGCCGATGTCGTGGACAATAGGGAACGTGACTACTTCTGATTTTTCTGAAAATATCGAACAGCCTGCGGTTTCGCAGCAATCTGAACCATTGCCAACTCGCGCGGACGAGCAGGCGGAACAACCGCATGAACGCCAGCCGAAGAAGGGCGAATTGCCTGCAGGTCGTCCGGAAAAGACCCAATTCGACGATGGTCTTGACTACCCGCGCATCGGCAATCTGTCCTTCCGCCGCGGCACTTTGACTCCCAACCAGGAAAAGATCTGGGAAGATAACTGGGACACTTACGGCAAGGTCCTCTCCGACGAAGTCATTGACGTGGAGGAATGGTTCGGTCGCAAGGGACCGACCATCGTCGAGATTGGCTGCGGCACCGGCACGTCCACCGTGGCAATGGCTCCGCAGGAACCGGACCACAACATCATCGCCGTTGAGCTTTACCGCCCTGGCCTGGCGAAACTACTCTCCGCCACCGTGCGCAATGAGGTGTCGAACATCCGCATGGTCCGCGGCGACGGCGTCGAGGTTTTGCAGCGCATGATCGAGCCGGAGTCGCTGGCCGGCGTGCGCCTGTTCTTCCCGGACCCGTGGCCGAAGGCACGCCACCACAAGCGCCGCATTGTGCAGTCTGGCACGTTGCGCCTGATTTCTTCGCGTCTGAAGCCCGGCGGCATTTTCCACGCCGCCACCGACCATGCGGACTACGCAGAGTGGATCGAGGAGCTCCGCGAGGTCGAGCCGACGCTCGAGCCCATCGCCTGGCCCTGGCCGGAATCCCCCATGCTTCTCGACCGACCGACGACCAAGTTCGAAGCCCGCGGCCTGAACCTCGACCACGACATCCACGAGTTCATCTGGCGCAAGAAAGAGGCATAGGAACATGAGCACTACCCAGAACACCTCTGCCAGCTACAACACCACCGAGACGCACCCCACCGCACTGCTCGTGTGGGATGCCCCGAACTTGGACATGGGGCTCGGCGCCATTTTGGGCTCCCGCCCGACCGCCGCGCACCGCCCCCGCTTCGACGCCGTGGGCAAATGGCTTATCGACGAAGCCGAGCGCGTATCCCACAAAATCGGTTCCGATGTCCTCCCCGAGGCCACGGTGTTCACCAACGTCAACCCGGGCTCAGCGGAGATTGTCCGCCCCTGGGTCGAGGCTCTGCGCAATGTCGGTTTCGCGGTCTTCGCAAAGCCGAAGATCGAAGAGGACACCGACGTTGACCCGGACATGATTGCGCACATCCAACGGCGTTACGACGAGGGCGTGTTGCGCAGTGTCGTCGTTGCGTCCGCCGATGGCCAGAATTTCCAGGAGCTGCTGGAAAAGCTCGCATCCGAGGGGATTCGGGTAACCGTCATCGGTTTTCACGAGCACGCTTCCTGGGCGCTGGCCTCCGATGCGATTCGCTTCGTTGACCTGGAGGAAATCAAGGGCGTCTTCCGCGAGCCGCTACCGCGTATCGATCTCGACCGCCTGCCTGATGGCGGTGCGTGGCTGCAGCCGTTCCGTCCGCTCACTTCGTTGCTCAAGGAGCGCGACGGCAAGAACGACGACTAGGGAGACCACTGCGGCGACGTCTAGGGAGACGAACAGGAAGACGAACAGGCTTCTTATTTATGTCACGACTTAAAAAAGTCCTCAAAACCGGCAATTCGAGCTGGCTACGATCGATAATCCTCGTGGCCCTCGTGATTGCCGGTGTCGTCCTGACGGTAAGAAACTGGGACAGCGTCGTCCAGGGGCTCCAAATCCTTGCGGATGTCGACGCTAAGTGGCTGTTCATCGCTATTTTTTCCGTGGCTTTTTCGCTCTACGCGATGGCGGAAGTGATGCGTCTGCTGTTGCGAGCTGGAGGCGTAAAAGCAGCCACTCGCCGTAGCACCAATGCGCTAACCCTCGCATCCAACGCGTGGGCGGTCACCGTTCCCGGTGGTGCTGCATTCTCCACGGCGCTACAGATTAAGCGCATGATGCAGTGGGGCGCATCCGCGGTCCTTGTCAGCTGGTTCGTGCTTTTTTCGGGCGCGTTGTCGTTTTTAGGTCTGGCATTTCTGGGGCTTGGCAGCCTCTTCTTCGTCGGACAGGGTGGCACGACCGCGGTGCTCATCGCTATGGCAATTGCGGTTTTACTAGCCACCATTTTGCTGTGGCGGATTTCGCAGAACCCGGCTTTTCTCAACAAGACAGGCGCGTGGTGTCTGCGTGTCTTTAACAAGATTCGAAAGAAGCCCGCGGACACCGATGTCGACCGACTTGAAGAGTCCGTCAAACAGCTGACCAGCGTGAAGTTGCCCGTGCAAACTTTGGCTCTTTCCTTCACCTGGTCCTTTATCAACTGGGTCGCGGAAATTGTCTGTCTCTACGCCGCCATCCGTGCCGTTGGTGTCGATGACATCTCCGCTACGAAGGTGCTGCTGGCCTTCGTAACCGGCAAGCTCGCTGGTTTCATCCAGGCCACACCGGGCGGCATCGGCACTGTCGAGGCCGCTTTGACCGCGGCTCTCATCGCAGGCGGCACCACCGGCGCCGAGGCCTTTGCAGCGGTGCTGGTCTACCGCATCGTTTCCTTCGTCCTGGTGGCAATTGTGGGCTGGATTATCTACGCCCTCGGCTTCGACCACAAGGATCAGCCCGAGCATCAGCCAGTCGCTGACCGCTAATGGCTTCCTCGCCGCTGGTCGCTGGTCCCCCACCAATCTGAGGGGTCGCTAGACTAAGAAGCATGAACACACGCGTATCGACGTTCTTGATTGACATCCTCGCCATCTTTATTTTCGCCGTGTTAGCGCGCCTGGCTCACAACACTCCCGAGGATTCTTTTACCTTCATCAATATCCTCGATACCTGGTGGCCGTTCGCATTCGGTGTCCTCCTGGGCACCGCGCTGATTAAGAACGAGCCGAACCCGCGTGCAGTGAGTTCAGGCGCAATTGTGTGGCTCGGCACTGTCGTCGTCGGCCTAGCTGTGTGGGCCACCCGCAATTCGGCAGTCCCGCACTGGTCCTTCATTCTGGTTGCCTCAGTCATGAGCGCCTTGCTGCTGCTGGGTTGGCGAGCAGCGTCGAATGCGGTTGCTCGTAAGTCTCTGGACTAAGCCTTTGGCCCCGTTCCTAACCCTTCGATTTAGTTCACTGACTAAATCTGGTTTTTAATTTTTGCACTCCGCCTCGATAATTGAAGAATGGACAAATCTTCAGACGAGGCTCTCGGCAATCAACCAACTGCTGAGACCCAACGAACTCATAACCCCGCAGGGTCCAGCGAAGACCGCACCTTCATGGGCCAACCGTGGGGTCTCGCCAATCTCTTCGGCATCGAAATGTGGGAGCGCTTCAGCTTCTACGGCATGCAGGCCATCCTGGCTTTCTACATGTACTACGAGACCACTCAGGGCGGTCTCGGCCTGGACAAGGGTGCTGCTACCTCTATCGTCGGTGCTTACGGCGGTCTTGTCTACATGGCCGCACTCGTTGCCTCTCTGGTTGCTGACCGTATCCTTGGCTCGGAGCGGACACTGTTCTACTCCGCCATCCTGGTCATGTTTGGCCACATCTCCTTGGCATTCATCCCCGGCGTGATTGGCCTGGCTATTGGCCTTGTCTCCATCGCAATCGGCTCCGGCGGCGTGAAGACCAACGCACAGGTCGTGCTGGGTCAGCTCTACGCAAAGGACGACCCGCGTCGTGACGCCGGCTTCTCCATCTTCTACATGGGCGTCAATATCGGTGCCCTGTTCGGCCCACTGCTCACCGGCTGGATCTGGGGAATGAAGGGCTTCCACTGGGGCTTCGGCCTGGCCGCTATCGGTATGGCTGCCGGTCTGATTCAGTACATCCTGATGCGCAAGTCCACCATCGCCGAGGCTGGCCATGAGATTCCGAACCCGCTGCCGAAGAAGCAGTACCCGGTATGGATTGGCATCGCAGTGGTCATCACTGTTGTCTCGGTTACGCTGGTTTCCACCGGAATTGTTCCGGTCACGACTCTTTCCACTGTGGTCACAGTGATTGCACTGATCGCCGCTGTGGTGCTGTGGTGGCAGATGTACTCCTCGCCACTTACGACGAAATCGGAGAAGACTCGCCTGGTCGGCTTCATCCCGATGTTCGTCTCAGGCGTGCTGTTCTTCGGTATCTTCCAGCAGCAGTTCACGGTGCTGGCCATCTACTCGGACATCCGCCTCGACCGCGAGATCTTCGGTTGGGAAATGTCCCCGGCCTGGATTAACTCGATCAACCCGATCTTCATCATCGCCTTCTCGATGGTCTTTGCAGCCGCCTGGTCCAAGCTTGGTGACCGCCAGTGGTCCACCCCAGTGAAGTTCGGTGTCGCCAACATCATCATCGGTATCTCGCTGTTCTTCTTCATCCCATTCTCCGGTGGCGGTGAGAACTCCACTCCGCTGTATGCGATTATCTGGATTCTCTTCCTGTTCACCATGGGTGAGCTCATGCTGAGCCCGGTCGGCAACGCCCTTGCTACCAAGGTCGCTCCGGCAGCATTCCCGTCGCGCATGATGGCCGTCTGGCTGATGGCAGTCGCTATGGGTACTTCACTGGCAGGCACCCTGGCCGGCTTCTACAACTATGAGGATGCCGCTGCTGAGAACACCTTCTTCATCACCCTGGGTATCGCCTCGGTTGTCCTGGGCTTGATTCTGCTCGCCCTGCGCAAGTGGATTGTCAAGGAGTTCGTCGACGTCCGATAGGGCTGGCTCCGTAGGGCTGCCCCTCGCTCTGGCACAGCCCACGCTCACGCCCCTCCCCTCCTCCCCACTTCACGACACCTATGTCACCTCATGCCGCCTCCACAGATGGCACGAGGTGACATAGGTGTCGTGAAGTGTTTTTGGGCGGCCCTGAACATGCTTCGCCACAAACTTGCCACCAGCACAACCGCCATCCACAGATTTTCCCCGCCTCCCCACCGGCTAAAATTGAGGCCATGTTTGCCATCATTACCGTCACCGGCGAGGATCACACCGGCATCATCGCCGCCGTCACCACTGCTCTGGCGGAGCAGGACGTCAACATCGTCGATGTTTCCCAGACCCTCATGGATAAATGGTTCACCATGATCCTGCGGGTGGAGTTCAACGAGAAGGCCACCCCTATCAGCACGCTGCAGGGTTACATGGATTCCGTCGGCAAGCGGGAGGGGCTTGTCATTCGAATCCAGTCTGAGGCGCTATTCAACGCCGTCAACGAGATTTAAAGGGCGCGACCAGGATGGATTTCAACTTCGCGCAATCTAAGTTCCTCGACACTATTGACATGATCGAGAAGTACCGTCTGGATATCCGGACGGTCACCATGGGCATTTCCCTGCTCGAGTGCTCTCGCTCTGAAATGGAAGCCACCGCACAGGCGGTGTATGACCGCGTAACCAGGCAGGCCGCTCGCCTCGTGGAGGTCTGCGAGGGTATCGAGGCGGAGCTGGGCATTCCGATCGTCAATAAGCGCATCTCCGTCACACCAGTTTCCCTCATCACGGCCGGTTGCGAAGGCGACCCCACCGTGGTGGCCAAGGCACTGGACCGCGCCGCCCGCGATTCTGGCGTGAACTTCCTCGGCGGCTACTCGGCGCTCGTCGAAAAGGGCGCGACGACCAGCGAGAAGTGGCTCATCGACTCCATTCCCCACGCTCTTAGCGAGACCGAATTGGTGTGCAGTTCGGTCAACGTAGCGTCGTCACGCGCGGGCATCAACATGGATGCAGTGCGCCGCATGGGCGAAGTGGTGAAGGAAGCTGCGGCGCAGACCGCCGACCGCAGCTCGATTGCCTGCGCAAAACTGGTGGTTTTCGCCAATGCGGTGGGCGACAACCCCTTCATGGCCGGCGCGTTCCACGGTGTCGGGGAGCCAGATTGTGTCGTTTCTGTCGGCGTTTCGGGTCCGGGTGTGGTCGATCGCGCGCTCGGCGATCTGCATGGCGCCAGCTTTAACGAAGTCGCCGAGGAGATTAAGAAGGCAGCGTTCAAGATCACACGCACGGGTCAGCTGGTCGGCACGATGGCGTCGGAGCGCCTGGGCGTGCCTTTTGGCATCGTGGATCTCTCACTCGCGCCGACTGCAGAGATGGGCGACTCCGTCGCTCATATTCTCGAGCACATGGGGTTGGAGCAGGTCGGCACGCACGGCACCACTGCCGCGCTGGCACTGCTTAACGACGCCGTCAAGAAAGGCGGCCTGATGGCGTGTTCACGCGTCGGTGGACTGTCCGGGTCGTTCATTCCGGTCTCTGAGGACAAGGGCATGATTGATGCTGTGCGCGCGGGGTCGATCAGCATGGACAAGCTGGAGGCGATGACCTCTATTTGCTCGGTGGGCTTCGACATGATTGCGATTCCCGGTGACACGCCTGCGACCACCATTTCCGGCATGATTGCCGACGAGGCCGCCATCGGTGTGATGAACCACAAGACCACCGCAGCCCGCCTCATTCCGGTGCCGGGTACCAAGCCGGGCGATGAGGTGAACTTCGGTGGTCTGCTCGGCTACGCGCCGGTCATTGATGTCAATGCCAAGGGCAATGCCGAGTTCATTGCCCGCGGCGGCTACATCCCCGCGCCGGTGCACGGCTTCAGGAACTAGCGGATTCGGACGAGGCTCCTACGATTGCAGGCGGCGCCCATTTGCGTCATAGGCGTAGGAGCCGCTACCGACGAGAATCAAAATGAACTCGATAAATGCCCAAATGCTGACGCCGATAATGAGGAAGAAGCCAACCAGGAAGATGGCGGTAATCCAGCCGAATACCGTCAGTGCTAGCTGAATAGCACCACGCGAGTTGTGCCCCAGGTAGAAATTGTGAACACCGAGGGTGCCCAGGAAGAAGGCAAGCAGAGCCGCTGCAATCTTGGACTTATCCGAGACAGGGGAACCTGCGACCCCGTAGCCCTGGTGCGGGTTCGGGCCGCTGAAGCCAGCGGAATACGCCGGCGCCTGCTGGTTTGGGTAACCACTCTGATACGGGTTCGAGTACCCGTTGTGGAAATTGTGCTGGCTCGGGTCCTGATAGCCCTGCCCCACGTTCGGCTGCTGCGGTGGGTATGGATCCGAGTACGGCATACCGGAGCTGTAAGCACCCGAGCTGTTAGCGAACTTCCCCTTGGACCTCGGCATACCGTCTTCGTCGAAATCTCCATATGGGTTTGTCGGATTCGTCATTGCACCCTACCTTTTCGCCTAGATTTCCCCGGTCATGAACAGCAGTTCCTTGGGCGATAATAACCGGTTCCTTCAGACTGCTTCCTGCAACTTCGTCAATTTCTTTCGAAGTTTTAGCGAAACTGTTGTTTTGAAACATTAAACACCAGTTCTTGAGCAAGATTCTAACAGCAAGTCCCCGTCGGGGGCGTCTCGCACATTTTGAGCTGCCCCTACCGCGCCAGCGATTGCTCAATCAGTTCGCGAGTCCAACCCTCAGTCCAGGCCAGCGGAGTCGTCCCCGGAATTGCCACATCATTCGTGGCGTAGGTCGCGTGCGCACCCGCGCCGGTAATCATCTCCTGCGCTCGTGCAATCGCATCGGCCACTCCCGGAGGCACATCACAGAAGGAGTCCGATGGCACGCAGACATTCTGGACCTTGTCATTAAGAGGCCCAAAGCCGTCTCGTGGACCGCGCATCGTTGCGCCCGGAACCACAGCCTGCACAATGCCGCCGAGGGGCTGCAATGACAGCTCGACACCCACACCAGCCAGCGGAACACCCTGGTTCACGCCCTGATTAGGGTCACGCCGCGGGTCGCCCAACAGAGCCACGCCCGCGATGCGCTCGGCCGGAACCACACCGCGGCCGTTGCCGATGTCAGAGGCCAAATCACCTGCAATAGCGGCACCCTGGGAGAAGCCCATCAGGACGAAGTCCGTCAGTGGACACTGCCCGTGCAAGTCAGCCATTTCCTTAGCGGTGACATCGCGCCCGACTGCCTGCGAATCATCGTAAGTGAGTTGGTCGGGCAGCTGATGCGTCTTGATCTGTGCCGGGTACGGCGTAGTCCAGACCTTGACATCACCCTCCGAGTAGGACCCTGAGATCGAGTTCGTCAGGCCAAGCAGCAGCGAATGCGGGTTCGCGGTCGGGGCCATCGGATCATCGTCAGCACGCGATTCCGCAGTTCCGGGCACGGCGATAACTTCTACCGCCGGGCACCACTCGGGTTGTTCGGCCAGAACCCCGCCATCGTCACCGGGGGTCGGTGGGGTTTGACCGCCTTGGTCGTCGTTAAGCCATTGCACTACGCCGAAGCCAATAGCGGCCACCAGCACAATGACCGCCAGAATTGTCAGCACTTTACGCATGAGTGCTAGCAATACGCCTTTTTAGCGGAGCTTGCAATAGTCTTCGCCACTTCTTCGGCGCTTTCCTGTGAGCGCCCCTGGGCGACCAGCTGCCCGGCAATCGCCAGCGCGATGACTTCACGCTCCTCCTCCGGTGCGTCCGCGCATGCCGCGCGACCTGTGCCGATGAGCTGATCCTCCACCCCATCAACATCGATTCCCGCTTTTTCCAGCGCTCCGAGGTATGAATCGTCCGCCTCGCTGAGCTTCATCTGCCCATCGGGCGCTTCGTCCACGCGCTTAGCTTGGGGATCTGTGATCTCCGGCGCAGACTTTTCGCTCGACTTCGGCGCAGAAGTCTTCGTGCTTGACGACGTCGTGGAGGTCTTCGTAGTCGTCGACGAGGTGACCTCCGAAGATTCCACTGTGGAACTGCCACAGGCGGCCACTCCGAAGGTCAGCAGCGCAACAGCTGTGGTTGTAGCCAGTGTCCGGAAGGACTTGTTCATGGACATTTGTCTATCCCTTATTCAGTGCCCTGCTTTGGTTGGCTTACTTGTCATCACCGTTGTCGGCGGCTGGGGCCGGCGCTTCTGGCTTATTGCGCTCTTCGACAATCTTGCCGTTGAGCTGACGAATCCAGCCACCCTCGAACTGCTGCTCAAGACCGCCGGCCTTGACTGGCTGCAGTGGGCCGACCGGGTAGCCGAACGAGCCATTTTCGTAGCCAGTGCTGCCCCAGTGGTCAGTGATGTCGTTGGAGCGCACCGGCTGTGCACCAGTTTCCGGAGTCCAGTAAATGGCACCGTGTTCGAAGCGCTGGAAAGCGCCGCGGGCGAGCTTGACCTCGTCGCCGTCGACAGGCAGACCCAGATCGGACTCAGCGCCACCGAGCTCCTTGTAGACACGGCCGATTTCACCACGCACGATGCGAGGTTCTTCGCCGCCGATCTTGACGATGGTGCCACCCTGGAAGTCCTGGGCGACACCGCCCGGAATATCGCGGTGGTTGGCGACTGGGTAGCCCAGCGGACCGGTCTCGAAGCCGGCCTTGCCCCAGACGTTCATAATGTCGCCGGTGACTTCGTGGGCTCCGCCTTCCGGAGTCCAGTAAATCGAGCCCTTTTCGAAGTGGACGAATCGTCCCGAGCCATCCGGCGTAGCCAGTTCGTTGGTCACTGGGTAGCCGAGCGGCGAGGACGGACCACCGAGCTCGTTGTAACGCGAACCGATGCGTCCCCAGACCACATGTGCCCCGGAATCCGGGTGCCAGTAGGCGGTACCGCCGGTAAAGTCCTGAGCCACGCCATTCTTGGCGACGCCATACTCATCCGACAGGCAGGTGCCGATTCCCGGCAGCGATGCGACGGCCTTTTCAATCTCGCCACCTACGCGGCAGACAGCGCCACGATCGGACTCCGGCAACTGCAGTGCATCGGCCAGCGTTGGCCAGGCCTGACTGACCTCAAATTGCCAGTACGGCCAAGTGTGAGTACCCGAGCTCCGGAAGTTCACAACCGGCTCGACGCCCTTTTCCCGAGCATTCCGGATGAAGGTCTCACTGGTCATGCGGGAAAGCACTTCCAATGCGTAACCGGTCGGATTGTCCGGCTTCGTCGGATCGATCTGCGACGGCACGTCCCACTCACCGGTGTTGCCGTTACCCGCCGAGATGTACAGCGACATGCCCTTGAGCTTGTCGATGTTCAGCTTCGGATCATTGTCCTTCCAACGCTGCGAACCGAGCGGGCCCCACATCTTCGTCGCGTCATAGCCACCGGTGTTCTTCATCGCCAGAGAGATTGCCTGCGGCATGCCCGGCGAAGTCATATCCAGGTAACCAGAGAGGCTACCGGCAAACTTCCACAGCTCCGGAGAGTGTGCTGCAACGTTGTAAGCACCGGTAGCTCCCATGGAGATACCGATAATGCCGCGTTCATCGTTGCCGCGGAAGCCGTTGGTGATAACCGGCACGAGCTCCTTAGTGATGAAGCTCTCCCACTTGTAGTTCTGACCGTTATCCGGCTGATCCCAGTCAGAGTAGAAGGACGATGTACCGCCGGCAGGCATAACCACCAGGACATTCTTGTCCTCGTAGAAGCGTTCGATATTAGTAGCGCGAATCCAACCGGAGTAGTCATCAAACGATGCCATACCGTCAAGGTGGTAGACGCTCGGGAATGTGCGCTCCTTGTCGCGGTACCAATCGCGCGGCAGCAAAATCTCAACCTGGATTGGCTTCTCCGGCATGGCAGCCGAGCGAATGTGCGCAATGACGTGGTGATCTGTGTACCACTCGACCTTGTCTACGCTGACTCCACTGGGGAGGTTCGCCACTGCGGGAGTATCGACTTTAAATGGCGTACGCTCCGGCCCTGGCATCGGCTTCGGCATACCCAGGCCAGGTAGCTGCGCACCAGCAGCTTGCGCTGCTTCAGCGGCCTTAGCAAGGTCTCCCAGGTCTCCAGATTGCGCCAACTGCCCCTGAACGGCCTGAAGTTCCTCGTAGCTAGGCAGACCTGGCTGAGCTGGCTCGGGAGCCGCCACTGCAGCAGGGGCACCGAGAGCGAGAGTCAACGGTAGTGCCAAAAGTGCGGTCAACGCCCGTGATGACTTCCGGCTGTTGCCGAGTCCACCACGGAGGAATCTAGCGGTTACGCGCATAAGAGGGCTTCCCTTTACAAAGTCGCTGGTTGAAATTATTTGAGACGTTGAGTGTTGCACCGGCACCGATTAGGCACCTGCAGATAGCATCACGCGGCGCTTGAGCTATGCGTTTACCGTTCGGCTTCGCAGAATTACGTAGTGACCAGCAACGTATCCGAAGGTTCCCCTCCTCCGGCGTGCCGCTGCAAGAAGAATCTCACACACGATCTGCGAAACATACGGTATAGCTACCTGAATAGCTTCACCCTTTACTTTAAGGTTCGACTCTCATGTTTACCCTCTTACGGGTAAAAACCGTGGAGACACACGCAAAAGGAACTGAATTCAAGCTTTGACAGCGCAACTCTTTGCGCCCCTCTGTAGGCCGTTACCCACACCTTCCACTCAGCATCCAAACCCGGACTCGACACAGAAAAAAGACCAACCCCACAAAAGGATTGGTCTTTTTCAAAATTGAGACTTCTTAAGAAGCTAGCCCCTTTAAGAAGCCATCCAGCACCAGAGCTAGGTCAGCGCGCCAGAGCGCCCTGAAATAACTACCGACCTAGAGCCCCAGCGCCCCAAGAATGTGCGGGCGAGCAAGCGCGGCATCACGGCCCCACAGCTCCCACGAGTGGATACCGTTCGGGCTGTAGACAAACTGCGCATTGAGGCCGGCAGCGCGAGCGTCCTGCTCAAAGCGCTGCGTCGAAGCGCGGGAGACGGACTCCATTACGGCACGCCAGACAGTGTCAGGGAGCTGTGGCACCGGACGGTTCAAAACCTCCGGATCACTCCACAGGCTCTGAACACCCTGGGCGGAGGAAACATACATCGGCAGCCCCTTGAGCTGGTCGAGCAGCATCGAAGGGTCATGGGCCTGGCGTTCCGCCGAGGCCGGAACCGGAAGACCCCACATGCCAGTCGGATTCACTACACCAGTGCTAGCCACCATTGCAGTGGTACCCGTAGCAACAACTGGGTTGGACATCTGGTAGTAACCGGACAGCGAAGTAACCTGCTTGAACTGATCACGGTGGCGGGCCGCCAGAGAAACCGCCGCAGCCGCACCCATGGACAGACCAGCGATTGCGTTGCGGTTCGGGTTGACACCAAACTCACGCTGCAGATAGACCGGCAGCTCCTGAGTCAGGAAGGTTTCCCACTTCTGAGTCTTGACCCCTTCGGAAGTCACGGCCGGATCGCTCCAGTCGGCATAGAAGGAGCCGTCGCCAGCAGCCGGCGCAACCAGAGTGATGTTGTCATTGGCGAAGGTCTGAGCAATGTGACCCGACCAAATCCAACCGGACGCGCCCTTATTAAAGCCCCACAGACCGTCGAGCATGTACAGGGACGCATCGCCGCCACCAGTAGCCGCCTTAATCTGAACCGGAATATTGCGGTTCATAGCCGGCGAGAAGACCTGGCAGTACTGAACCCACCAGTTGTATGGATCCCACTCACAGCCTGGACGCAGTCGATCACGGTTTGGATCAGCACTCGCATCCTTCGCGGATGCGAGCATGATGCCACCAAACACCATTGCAACAGCCACAAGGGCAGCTACGACCTTCACCGTGAAGTTACGACTCACTGCAGTAAAGCTCATCGTTCTCCTCTTTACTTTCGGACTTACCTCCGCGCCAGACTTTTCGGAGGCAGTCGCTTACGCGAGCTTTCGCTTTTCTGCTTCCAGTTGTGACGCGACAACTGGAGACCCCACAAAAGAATCTCGAGTATGTAACGATACTCAATCGTTTCCCTACATCCAAGTTTAAATCGTAATCATTCCGTAATATTTCTCACATTTCCCCTCAAAACTATCCACCACAAGGAGAAACAATGTTTACCAGCATGGAATTACAAAATTGTAATTCCGCCCCGACTAATCCGTAGGACTGACTGAGAAACCTAAAACACGCCTACAAGAACCCCAAACACAACGTAAGTATTAGCTAGGCACAAAAAAGCCCATGCACCCCTCGGTGCATGGGCTTTCAGCTACCAACCGAACCCGACTAGAACCCGACGAGAACCCGACGGAAATCGCAGTTCGCTTAAAGGGATAAGAACTGGGAACTACCCCAGAGTCGGGACAGCGTAGACAGCGATGGCAATGGACAGCAGCCACAGGACGGCCAGTGCCTGCAGCGGTCGGTCCTTGAGCGCAATCTCATCCGGGCTTCCCGCATCACCACGGTCAACGTCGGCGGCGAAGCGCAGGATGGCCACAGTGAATGGAACCATCGAGATCTCGTACCAAATAGCCGAAGTCGATGAAGTGCCCGGCGCGCGGCCCATCTCAAAGCCCCACAGCGCGTAGCTCAGCACCACGGCGGTCGCAGCGAGGGTCCACACAAAGCGCAGGTAAGTCGCGGTGTAACCCTGCAACGACTTTCGAATCTTCTTACCCGTGCGCTCTGCCAACAGCAGCTCAGCGTAACGCTTACCGGCTGCCATGAACAGCGAACCAAAGGCGGCAACCAGCAAGAACCACTGGGACAGGTTGATGTTGGCAGCAACACCGCCGGCCATTGCACGCAGCATGAAACCCGAGGACACCAGCGCAATATCAATCACCGGCTGGTGCTTCAGGCCAAAGCAGTAACCGAGCTGCAGTGCAATGTATACAGCCACAACAATTGCTAGCCCCGGCCCCTCAGAGGCAAACCAGGACACCGCAATCGAACCAATAATCAGTGCGACCGCCATAATGTACGCCATGCTCACCGGCAGTACGCCAGCGGCAATTGGGCGGAAGCGCTTGGTTGGGTGCGCGCGGTCAGCCTCGACATCGCGAGCATCATTAATCAGGTAAATCGACGATGCTGCCAAACAGAAGGCCACAAACGCCACCAGGATGTCGACGGTCAGTGTGCCGATCGAACGTCCCGAGTCCATAATCTCGTTGCCGGCTGCCAGTGGAGCCGCAATGACCAGGACATTCTTCACCCACTGCTTCGGGCGAAGCGCCTTGATCATGCCGTCCAACAGATTCTTCGGCGGATGCCCCTGCGGGTGCGCAGGCTCATCGATACCGGAAGTGTGCGGCTCGGACCCAATCCTTGATTGAGAAGCTTGCCGCTGGTTGGCCGACACATTGGCCAAGTTGTCGTTCTCCGCCTGTGTCACTGTGCATTCCTTTCCGCAATGGAGGGCTGTCTACCCTGGTTATGCTGCGCCTTTTTCGGCTCGATGACCTTATCACCTATCTTGTCCACCGCAAGAGCAGTGGCTGTACCCAGCGCTGCTCCGAGAGCGACATCGGTTGGGTAATGAACTCCCAGCACCAGGCGGGAGAGCATAATCGCCGGCACGCCCACGGCCGGTGCTGCCGGGTAACCCAACTTTGCAATCCCCACCAGCGCCGCCGTCGTCGACGTCGCGTGCGAGGACGGGAAACTCAGCTTGCTTGGCGTACCAACGCCGATTGCTATACGACGGTCATGGGGACGCGGGCGACGGACAATGCGCTTAAGCACCACCGATGCCGCATGCGAGGTAAAGGCGGCCACACCGACCTTTGCCCAGCTAATGCGTCGCTCCTTATCCACCGCCGCCCCGAGGGCAGCGAGCCCCATCCACCCAAGGGCGTGCTCACCGAAATAGCTCATGGCACGCGCGGTGGGCAGCACACCCGGAACGTCGTTAAGCGTGTGCTGAATAGTAACGAGAACGTCGGACTCGCCGAACGGATCGCCTTTAATTTTCGAAGACATTCGCCCAGGCCTTCCTACTGGTCAGATCGTCATAGGCTGCGCGGTAGCGTGCCTGCATTTGCTCGAACCGCTCCTCAACCTGCTTTTGCAGCTCCCAGGATTCTTCCAGCAGAGCCTTGGCCTTGTCGCGGTCACGTTGGCGATACACCACGCCACGGCCGTCAGCGGTGGTGACCGTTGCGCCATCCAGACGCGACAGGGAGAACCAACGAGCCTCCAGCGGCGCCAGGTTTGCCTGCGGCACCGCATGGTGCTCGGAGTTTTCCGGGCGCACGCTGTGAAGCAGCCCCTTGGCCAGCCAACCGACCTTCTTCAGCTTGCCCAGGCGACCACCGACATCCTTTGTCGGAATCCCCGGAATACCGGAGGGCTTTGGCAGATCGCCTGCACTCGGCAGCACAACCGCGTCGGGGAAGCTCTTGCGCAGGGCATTGATGCGCGGCAGCGAGGACTCGAGAATATCGAACAGGTGCTCCGGGCCTGCCAGGAAGTCCTTCATGGCTTCGTTCTGGATGGCAACAGTGGAGTACTCCAGGCACAGAAGGTGCTTGAAAGTGGCCTTGCGCATGGAACGCACGATACCGGCAGCATCGCCCTCGTGCTGAAGGGCCGCGACAATCAAGCGGTTGCGCAGGTGGAAGTACGCCTGCCAATCAATCGCATCATCCTTGTCCGACCAGGCCATATGCCAAATTGCGACGCCCGGCCACGTAGCCGTCGGAAAGCCTGCCTTGCCTGCGCGCAAACCGTATTCGGCATCGTCCCACTTAATAAACAGTGGCAGCGGCTGACCGATTGCCTCAGCGGCGACGCGCGGAATCAGGCACATCCACCAGCCGTTGAACTCAACATCGATGCGACGGTGAAGATCCTTCGAATCGACAACCTCACCGGTTGCGTTAGTGCCGTGCTCCCCGCGATCGCGCAGTGGGTGCGCATAAAAGTCGTGGTCATAGTGGACGTGCGGAGCGGAAGTCCACATGAAGTCATGGCGGCCGATGACTTCACCCATCGAGTGCAAGTGGCTGCGCTCCTGCAGGTTCAGCATCTGACCGCCGACCAGCATCGGGGACTTCGCGAACCGGCCGACAGCGACCGCACGCAGAATGGAATCCGGTTCGATGGCGATGTCGTCATCCATGTAGAGAATGAACGGGCTATCGGTCGCACGCTTCGAATCCGAATCCGGACCGCCCAGGGCCTCATACATAATGCGGGAGTACCCGCCAGAACCACCGAGATTTCCCTGCGGGAAAATACGCAGGCGGTCACCAAAGTGCTCGGCGACAGCATCAAAGCCCGGCTCGTCTGCCGGGTGCTTGGTGCCCTGGTCAGGCATCAAAACAGCATCGATGATGGCATCGACCTCAGGATCCGAGGACAGCGCCTCAAGAGCAGCAACTGCGTCGGTCGGGCGATTGAACGTCGGGATACCGATAGTGACGCGCCCCTCCGGCGCCGGATGCTCCGTGCCGTCCGGGTACGTCTGGCTCGGCGCCTCGATATCGGAGTACCAACCTGCGGAGTGGATTACCACGTCCGTCTCACAGGTGAGGTCGAACCAAATCCAGCCGCCGTCTTCAAATTGCGTCAGCGGTACTGGGATTTCGCAGACGTGGACATCCTTGCCGTCCACCTTGGCTTCCGCGCCTTCAGCCGCCGCACCCAGATCACCGACAACTTCGCCGGTCACGGCGATGCGCGCACCGTCAATCTTCGAACGATAAATGTCCACGCGCGCAGTACCGGACAGTTCCAGGCGCAGGACAACATTGTCCAGATTCGTCCACCGGCGCCAGTAGCTGGCCGGAAAAGCATTGAAGTAGGTTTCAAAACTAACTTCATCACCCGCCGGAATGGTGGCTGACGTGCGCGAATGCGCTTGCACACGACCGGCATTAGTCTCCGGCTCAACCAAGTAGAGCGAGCGGACATCACGGGGCTCACCCAACTTTGGCAGCAAAATCCGCTGCAGGCGTTCAACGGCAAGGCTTGACGACGTTGTCGGGGTATGTGTCCGCTTTTGTTCAGGCTGTGATGCCATGAGACGTATCAACCACTTTCCGAAAGGTCTACCGGGGGTGTTGCCGCCGATAAGTTACCGACGTTTCTATCTCATAGCATCCTAGTGCCCGTGGCGGATTGCCTCTTGTTGCCACGCTAGCGACAGCCCAGAATGTGAAAGCCCCTACGCGCTGCGGACTATCTGCTGCGCATAGGGGCTTTTTCGTTCAGGTTCTAGTTTTAAGCTCCGAGGAAACCTTCGATGCGGGCCTTGGAGTTCTGGAGGTTGCGATCCCAGGTCGGCCAATCGTGGATACCGGTCTGCTCGTATTCAAACGTCGCATCCAGACCGGAGGTACGAGCACGCAACTCAAACTCGCGGGTGGACAAGCGGGACAGCGACTCCAGCGCAACGCCACCGGCCTTCGGGACGACCCGGTAGAGGTTCTTCGGGTCACGAACCTCATCCGGAACACCATTTGCCGAGGTAATAACCAGATCCAGCCCCTTCATCTTCTCGACGTTCAGGTACGGATCATTGCGGACACGCTCCGCTGACATAGGCGCACCCCACATGTCGAAGGAGCTGTAGCCAGCCGACAGCTGAGCGGCCTCAATTGCAGTGGTCATACCCGGCGCAGTGGTGTGCAGGTAACCGGAGAAGGCAAGAGCCTGACCGAACTGGTCTCGGTGGTTGTATGCCAACGATAGTGCAGCAGATGCACCCATGGACAGACCTGCAATGGAGTTACCAGTGCGAGAAATGCCGAACTCACGCTCAAGGTAAACCGGCAGTTCCTGAGTTAAGAAGGTCTCCCACATGTTTACAAACGGACCGTGCACACTAACCGACGGACGCTTCCAGTCGGTGTAGAAGCTACCGCCGCCGCCACCTGGAATAACCAGGTTGACGTTGGATCCCTCAAAAGTACGTGGGGCGTTACCGTGCTCCACCCAGTCAGAGGCATCAGCCGGGCTACGCAGGCCATCTAGCAGGTAGAGAGCCTTGTTACCACCATTGGCAGAGGCCACAATCTGAACCGGAATATTACGGTCCATGGCCGGCGAATAAACCTGGCACTTCTGGGTGAAGTACTGGTACGAATCCCACTCACAACCCGGGCGCAGCGAGCCTCGGTCACCCGCCGCGCTCGCGGCCGGCGCCATGGTCAATGCAGACGCGGCCACAGCTACCGCGGACGCAACGGCTGCAACCTTTCGACGCCAACCACGGAAAGTAGAGGTGATTTTCACGTGTGCATTCTCCTCACAATGTGCGATTCCCCACGGCCGGTGGGAACTATCAGGCGTGTTTCCGCTTCAGGGAATTACCTTAAGAAACAATAAATCTTCGACAAACTTACCCGCATTCACTGTCGTTTTCCAGCAGAACACGTCGAGACCCCACTTTTCGGCGGGTTCTGGTATCCGCATTTTTACTGCGCAAGCCCCCGCAGCTCGCGCGACTCCCGCGCCCCGCGCCAGGTAATAATCGCGCCAGCCGCCGCGATTAGCACGATGCCCAGCGCCATGGACCAAGTCACTCGGTCACCGGAAAACGCCCAGCCCAGGATTGCACCGATGACCGGGTCCAGTGCAAAGAGCGTGCCGACGACCGCCGCTGAGACAATCCCCGCAGCGATGGTGTCCATCACGTAGGGAATAACAGCGCCAATAAACCCGGAAATAACGATGGTGGCCCACATCGAACCGTCGACAAGCGGTGCAGCGGAAACAGAAAATGGCGCGAGCACGATTGCTGCGACGACCACTGACAGCGCCAGGTCGGGCATGCCGCCGCCCTCGGTGCTGCCCATTCGGGCGGAGAAGAGCGTGTAAGCGCCGAAGAAGATTGCACCGATTGCGGCGTAACCAATGCCGATAATGTCAAGGTCATTGGAGGGCTGGGCAATCAGGGCAACGCCGATGAAAGCGACGATGGCCCATAGGCGGGAGCGCCACATTTTCAGCCCCAGGAAGGACACGACGCAGGGGCCGAGGAAGTCGATGGTGACGGCGACGCCCTGCGGGAGGCGGGCGATAGCTGCGTAAATCATCATGCTCATCATGCCCATGGCGATGCCGTAGACCACGATGTTAATGGCGCGGGCGCGGGTCATCCCGGACAGCTTTGGTCGGAACAGAACCACCATGATGATGGCGGCGGCGGTCATGCGCAGGCCCGATATGCCCGGCGCGCCGACCGTGGAAAGCATGCCAGTGACCAGCACGGCCGCGGCCTGTGTGCCAAGAGAACCGATGAGAACCAGAATTACGGGAGCCACCGGCAGAGTGAGAAACTTGTTCACACGCTGCAGCAATGGCCCCTGCTGGGGAATTCCGGTTTGGCTTTTCTCACGCGACACTCGCGCAATACTAGCGCGGGAGCCGCAAGCGGCAAATTAGTGCCCGCGCTCCTGCTCGATTGCTTCGCCGTCGTTGAAGAACGGCGCAATCTTGTTGTCGAACATCGACAGTGCGGAACCGATTGCCATGTGCATATCCAGGTACTGGTAGGTGCCCAGACGACCACCGAAGAGAACCTTGTTCTCCTGCGCTTCTGCTGCAGCGAGCTTGCGGTAGGCCTCCAGCATCTCGCGGTCTTCCGGGGTGTTGATCGGGTAGTACACCTCGTCGTCATCGTCGGCGAAGCGGGAGTATTCCTTAACAATTACCGTCTTGTCCTTGACGTAATCGCGCTCCGGGTGGAAGTGGCGGAACTCGTGGATTCGGGTGTACGGCACATCCGCGTCGTTGTAATTCATCACTGGAGTGCCCTGGAAATCGCCGGTGTTGACAACCTCCATCTCGAAGTCCAGCGTGCGCCAACCCAGCTTGCCCTCTGCGTAGTCGAAGTAGCGGTCCAGCGGGCCGGTGTAGACGACCGGGGCGTCCGGGGAGACAGCGCGCAGTTCGTCGCGCACCTCAAACCAGTCGGCGTCAACAACGACATCAATCTTGTCGGAGGTCACCATGTTTTCCAGCCAGGCGGTGTAGCCGTCGACAGGCAGACCTTCGTAGGTGTCGTTGAAGTAGCGGTTATTAAAGGTGTAGCGAACTGGCAGGCGGGTGATGTTGCCGGCCGGCAGGTTCTTCGGGTCGGTCTGCCACTGCTTGGCGGTGTAGTGCTTGACAAAGGCCTCGTACAGCGGACGGCCGATCAGGGAGATGGCCTTTTCCTCAAGATTCTTCGCGTCACGCGGATCCAGACCATCGGTCTGGTCCTTAATCAGCTGGCGCGCCTCGTCCGGGCTGTAGTACTTGCCGAAGAACTGGTTGATCAGCCCCAGCCCCATCGGGAACTGGTATGCGGTGCCCTTGTACATAGCGAACACGCGGTGCTGGTAGTCGGTGAAGTCAGTGAACTGGTTGACGTAGTCCCACACCCTCTTATTAGAGGTATGGAACAGGTGCGCACCGTACTTGTGCACCTCGATGCCAGTCTCCGGCTCTGCTTCCGAGTAGGCGTTGCCGCCGATGTGGTTGCGGCGTTCGACAACGAGCACGCGCTTACCCAGCTCAGTGGCGGTCCGCTCAGCAACGGTCAAACCGAAGAAACCCGAACCGACCACGATGAGGTCGTAGGTGTTGTCCTTGATGTCCTGTAGGGACTTCGGAGCAAATTCATTGGCAGTGGTGTTCTTTTCGCTACTCACGCCTTAAAACCTATTGCATTTCCATCCGGTTTGCGGGTGTACACGCGGGCTTTACGACGTCCACGTGAGCCCAGCCCAACGTTCGTTTGGTCACATTATTTGATAATTTTCCCAAAATTAACGAGGAAACACAGATGTCTCACTAGATTTTTTTAGTCACACTGGTAACATCCTCCTCAGAATTTTCTGTTGCTTTGCAACTTTCCTTCCCTTCGACCCCGGGTAGACCTCGGGTCGATAACCCTGTACCCCATTTTTTTGGAGCTTTTACCGTGCCAACTCGCCGTCGCATCAATGCCCCGTCGATGGGCCGTCGCACCTTCCTCTATGGACTGGCAGCTACTACTGCCGCAGCTCCGCTAGCAACATGGGGTATTCGCCAGGCCCCTACTCTGGTTGAAAGCCCAGGCGTAGGCCCCATCGCGGCCAAGATCTCAACATCGCCGCTGGTTGACGCTGTCACGATGATGATTGACGACGCAGCCGTCGGCACGCATGCCATTACCGATGCCCTGCACCCGCTTCGCGGATTCGTGAAGGACATCACCCGCGACGAACCGTTCTCCCAGTTCGCACTCACCTGGCCGGGCGATGACAATCTGCAGCTTTACGTTCGCGCCGAGCGCGAAGACGGCAGCTTTGGCCCGTGGTTCCACGCTGATTCACACGGTCCGATGAATAACTCCGGGCAGTCCGGCACCGAGCTGCTGTTCGTTGAGCCCACCCGTCGCGTGCAGGTGTCGACTGTCGGCCTGAACCTCCTCGAAGGTCTGGATCCCCGCAACATCATTGGTATCGACAACCTTGACCCCGCCACTATCGGCGGTTCCCTGCAGGACCTCGTCAGCGCTACGGCCGCGTTGTCCCTCAACGCCGTCCAGGCAGTTTTCATCGACGGCGTAGAGCAGGCCGGCGAGGTTATTCAGCCAGTTGCATACGAGTCGTCGATTTCCGGTGCGCCAAATGTAATCAGCCGTGCAGCGTGGGGCGCAGATGAGTCCATCCGCAGCGGTTCGAGCTCCTACAGCACTTTCAAGGGCGCGTGCATCCACCACACCGCGGGTTCCAATAACTACTCAGAGTCCCAGGGACCAGCCATTGTCCGTGGCATTTATGCCTACCACGCAAATACGCTGGGCTGGGGCGATATTGGCTACAACGCGCTGGTCGATAAGTACGGCAACATCTACGAGGGCCGCTACGGCGGCCTGGACAAGAACATCGAGGGCGCACACGCAGGTGGCTTCAACAACGGCACCTTCGGTATCTCGGTGATGGGCAATCACGACCAGCTGGAGATTCCGGATGCGGCCGTCACTGCACTCGGCGAGATGGTCGGCTGGCGCATGAAGGTCGGCGGCGTCGATCCGATGTCCACCGCCGCACTGACCAGCGCCGGCTACTCGAAGGCACGCTACAGCTCCGGCCAGACCGTGAACCTCCCGGCCATCTTCGGTCACCGCGACACCGGCTACACCTCCTGCCCAGGCACCTTCGGCTACCAGCAGATGGATGCCATCCGCGCTGCAGCCAAAGCCAAGTTTGATGGTGCCGGTGGAGCGGATATTGCCGGCCGCTCGACGGATCCGAACAACCAGGACGGAGAGGCCGCCGGCATTCCGCCGATTCCGGGCACCGGTGAGTCGAGCGACAATGGCGGTTCCCTCGGAAACGTGGAAACGCCCACGCCAGGCGAGGTTGTTGGTGAGTTTCTAACTGAATCCCTGCCAACCAACCCTGCCGAAGCTACGCAGGCCTGGTTCGCACCTCAGAACTAAGTCCCCCGCTTATCCAATCCAGGCATAACCACATCACATTTGTGGTGTAACACCAGATTTTCGTAATCACCCAGGAGTTATTACCGTGTTTAGTCGCCGCCGCATCAATCGCCGCGCAGGTGCCAAGCAATCCTTGGTACTCGCTGCCGTGGCGACCCTTGCCCTGACACCCGTTGCCGTTGTCGGCGCAGGTGCCGCTTATGACCTCATTGAGGAAAACGGCGCCGGCCCCATCGACCCGGTTGTCCAGAGCAAGTCGCTTGCAGACAGCGTCTCCGTTCTCGTCGAAGATGCAGCAATCGCAACGCAGTCGCTTGCCGACGAGGCTCATCCCAACCGCGGTGTCGTCAAGGAAATTACCTCCGATACTGAGTTTTCCCAGTTTGCGCTGACGTGGGCTGGCGACCCTGATATCGCCAGCTTCGTCCGCGCCGAGCGAGCAGACGGCTCCTGGTCCGACTGGTTCAGCGTTGACCCGGACTACCCCGCTGAAGGCAATGGCAACGGCCTGAACGGAACGGAGCTCATCTACATCGAGCCAACCAAGCGCGTTCAGGTTTCCACCCACGGACTCAACATCTTCGGCCCGGGTTCCGGCGTGGATCTGAAGGACATCAAGGGCGCTGAGAAGTTGGATCTGTCCAAGCTCAACCTCGACGAGATTAATGCTGAGGGCGCCAAGAAGGCCGTGGAGGATGCAAAGGATTCCGCTACGGATGCGGCCAAGGATGTCGCCGAAGCCGCTTCCGACTACCAGCAGACTCCGGATGCAGCTCCTGGGGACGCACTCGATGACCCGACTGCTCCGAGCGCTAACGACGCTGCAAATCTGGACTCGCCGAACCTCCCAGTGAAGTGGACGGACATCGAACCGGTCGCCGATGAACTGCCGATCGACCAGGTCGACGCAGTGCTAATCGACGGCCAGGCTGCTGCATCCGGCATCGACCCAATTGTGGATGCCAAGAATGTCACGGGCATGCCGAAGGTCATTACCCGTGCCGGCTGGGGCGCCAACGAGAATAACCGCTGTAAGGGCGCGGACTACGACAGCAAGCTTGTCGGTGCCACCGTGCACCACACCGCCGGTTCAAACAACTACTCCGAGAGCCAGTCCGCTGGTATCGTCCGCGGCGTCTACCAGTACCACGCACAGACTCTGGGCTGGTGCGACATCGGATACAACGCCCTTGTCGACAAGTACGGCAACATCTACGAGGGCCGCTACGGTGGGCTGGATAAGAATGTCCAGGGCGCACACGCAGGTGGCTTCAACACCGGCACTTTCGGCATCTCCATGATGGGTAACTACTCTTCGGTTGCTCCCAGTGAGGCCGCACTGAACTCGGTGGGCAATATGATCGGTTGGCGCCTGAAGGTCGCCGGCATCAAGCCGACCGGCCAGATCCAGATGACTTCGGGTGGCACCAGCTACTCCAAGTACGGATACGGTAAGCAGGTCACTCTGCCGACAATCTTCGCACACCGCGACGTTGGTAACACCACCTGCCCAGGTGATGCTGGCTACGCGCAGATGAGCAAGATCCGCTCGATTGCCGAGAAGAAGTACAACTCTCTCACCAGCGGAAAGATTGATAATGAGGGCCCTGACGGCTTGATCGACCTCCTCGTTCCGCAGGATGAAAAGGACGATAAGACCGCCGAGGACACAGACTCGCAGTCGAGCACGTCGACCTCGACCACTTCGACCACCTCGGCATCCACGGGTACGTCCACGACCTCGTCCTCCGAGAAGTCCTCGAGCGCATCGAGCACCACTTCTTCGACAACGTCGAGCTCCGACTCGACCACCTCGGGTACTTCGAATACCTCGGAGCCAACCGACGCCACGAACACCGGTGACACTGCTACGGCTGACTCCTCCGCACCGTCGGCAAGCGAGCAGAGCAACTCCTCCTCGCCGAGCGCATCCGACGAGCAGCAAAAGGCACAAGCTCTGGAGACAGTCTCGGGTGCACGTTCGATGCTGGCCTCGGCGCTGGGCATGCTCGGCGCACCGGGGCTCGGACAGACCGCCGATGCGATTCTGGGTGCCGTTGGACGCTCGATTGAAAACGGCCCATCGATTGCTGACCTGCCGGTCCTGATTGACCAGATCATCACTATCAATGAGCAGAACGACCTGGCTGCCGAATGGCGCCAAGTCTCCGAGGAAATGGGCTCCGTTCTCGGTTACGCAATGTCCGGTATCCAGAGCGGTTCTACCGTAGCGAACAATGCTGGCCAGGCCGATGCCCTGCGCTACGTGAAGTTCTCCAACGGCGTAATCACCGACTCCGACACCACCGGCGCTCACGCTATCTGGGGCAAGATTGCTGATGAGTGGGCCCGCCAGGGCTTCGAGGTCGGCAAGCTGGGCGCTCCGACGAAGACCCAGGTGGTCGATGGAAACATCGAGCGCGCTGAGTTCCAGAACGGTTCAATCACCTTCGACCGCACCACCGGCGAAGTCAAGACCGAGCTGAAGTAAACGCTGCAGTAAACCCGAAGCAGACGCTGTCGAGCACTGGTCAGCCAGCTGGCGCGGGGAAAAACCTCGAGGCTAGCTAGAACCAGCGCTCCAGCACACGAGCAACACCGTCATCATCATTGGTGGCGGTGATTTCGTCTGCAATCTCCTTGACGTTGTCAGCCGCATTGCCCATGGCCACACCCGTGCCCGCCCACGACAGCATCTCGATATCGTTCGGCATGTCACCGAAGCAGACCACATCTTTCGCGGTCGCTCCGACCAGTTCAGATACGTATTCAAGCCCGGCGCGCTTAGTCACGCCCGGCGCGGACACCTCCAAAAGCCCGTCCGGCATGGAGTAGGTCACGTGCGCCAGGCTCGCGTCAATTGCGGGGGCGACCAGTTCATATAGCTGGGCACTGTTCACATCTGAGTTTCGCAGTAAGAGTTTCGTCGCGGGTTCTGACAACACGGCCTCTTCAGCAAGCTCACCGTGCTCATCCGATTCCCACGCATGATCATAGGACGGTGCCACCACAAAAAGCTCATCGATGGCGTCATTCGCCGATGTCCCAGCGCGCTCTGCCGCAATGCCGATTCCACCGATGGATCGCGTCGCTTCGCGCGCATGCTTAACGACGTATCGCAGCGTCTCTGGCTTCAGTGTGTTGGCGGCAACTACTTCATCACGGCCGGAGTCGTAAATCACGGCGCCATTGGCGCACACGCACAACGGCTGAACCGGCAGCTGCTCGAGCACTGGCTGCAACCACCGGGCCGGCCTTCCCGTGGCCAGCACCAACGGGGTGCCGCGGCGTAGCATTCGCGTGACGGCCTGCCGCAGGCGGGGAGTTACCCGCTCCCGCGAGTCGATGAACGTCCCGTCAATATCCGAAGCTACGAGTAGTGGATGTAGTCTCTCGGTCACTTCGAACTACTTGCCGTCCTCACTGTTGTCATCTTCACCGTCATCGCAAAACCGGTCGTGCAACAACTGCAGCGTTGTGGCTACTCCCCCATGCTCGACAGTGTCAATTACCCAGTCCGCGTTCTTCAGCAAGGCCCAGTCCGCATCGGCCATAACTACCGGCATGCCGACACGCTGTGTAGCTTCCTCAAAGTTCGAGCGACCGGCGAAAAGAATCGCGGTTTCTTCCTTGCGAGCCTGCTTGCGCAGCGTGCTAACCACCGCATTTGTGACGTCCAGCTTGCTGGCGCCCTCCGGAAGTTCCACGACCTGCAGGTCAACCGATTCCAAAGCCGATAGATTCGGCTTATCTCCCGACTCGTGCAGAACAACGATTGTGGCTCCGACATCACCGAGCTGCTGCAAGGCCTTGATAGTTTCTTCGCTAATTGTGCCCGCGTCGTCGGCAAGCGATGCGGGGTAATCGAAGATAAACGTCTCCGGCTGAGCGGCGATGAGCCTGTTCAAGCGCTGTGGAAGCTTGTCGCGAATCATCATCGACTGGCCGATAAGACGGTAAACGGTCTGCTGCGTCTGTTCAACACCAGAGGCGGAGGCCTTCTCGAGCTGCACGTACGCTTCGCGGAACGTCACACGCATCGAATCCGTGGCAGTACGCACGGACTCCTTGCTCTCCTTGGCACCGGCGACGACATCATCAGCCATCTGTTCCACAGACTGACGGAACTGCGCCAACAGCGCGGTCGTCTGTTCCCTTCGACGAGCAGACTCCGCGCTCATCGTGTGCGAGGCATCGAGGAACTGCTGCCTGGTCTGATCGCCGAACTCACGCGCACTATCGCCGAATTCACGCGCCGACTCGGCTAGCTTTTCCTTGAATGCGGCCAGGTCACCGCGCAAATGACGGATACGCTGACGCTCTTCTTCGACTTTCAGGTCCTCTGCCTGGGCCTCTTCGAAAGTCGGTGCTCCGCCGCCAAGGCGAGCCGGTACCCAGTAGGCGCCCTTCGGCAGCGGACCTTCTTCAGCTGCGTACTCGTCCCAGAGCTGACGGACACCCTGATCCATGATTTCGTGTAGCTTTTCGGTGGCCTCTGCCGGATCGCCCTCCGGGGTCCACGGCGGCAAAACCGTAATATGAATCGGAGTATTACTGCGACCGAGATGCTTGGGGTGCCCCTTCGTCCACACGCGCTGGGATCCCACAATCAGCACTGGGATGATGGGCTTGCCGGTGCGCTGCGCCATACGCACCGCACCCGACTTCAGATTCTTGACTTCAAAGCTGCGCGAGATAGTCGACTCCGGGAAGATGCCTACCAACTCGTCGTTTTCCAGCTTTGCGCAGGCCTCTTCGAAAGACTTGGAGCCGTCGGTGCGGTCGACCGGAATGTGCTTACAAGCACGCATGATTGGGCCTGCAATCGAATGGTCGAAAACTTCCTTCTTCGCCATAAAACGGACAAAACGACGATGCTTGCGGAATGGAAGACCGACATAGGTGAAGTCCATGTATCCGGTGTGGTTAGTAACGAGAACGGCGCCAGAGTCTTTCGGCACGTTTTCCCAGCCCTTAACGGTGAACTTCAAACCTTGGGCAAAGAAGACGGTGCGCGCCAATCCGATAATCGTTAAGTACACAGGATCCTTGAACATGGCCTTTACTCTACAATCTTTCGCACCCCTTAGCGGGGCAATATGTACTGGTATCTGAGACTCGTGAATAAATGTCGTTACAGGCTCATATTCATGTGTAAATGCGAGCGCAGTTCCAGTCATCGCCTCTCAAATACGCCACACGCCCGCCGTGCACCCATTGCCCACCCATCAGCCATCTTTAATACCCCCATTATGGGGGGGTTCATTGCCAGCTGACTTTCAGTCTAAAAGCAGTAAATCTCTATTAACATAGCCATCTACCTGCGGAAAATCGGACAACATTACTGGCGCGATTTTCGTGACTTTTTGCCCCATTATTTATATCTACGCAACCGTAGGTTAGCGCTTACAAGTAAGCCAAGTTTTGGTAACCTGAGCCGTGAGCCGAGAAATTCTCTTCGACGAAAAATCAACGCCCCCACCGGGAAGGATTGGAAAATGTCGTCCTCTTCATCTCTCGCCCCATCTGCAGTTCTAAACAAGGAACAGCATGAAAAGACCTGGGAGAAATTCGGTACCGAGCAATACGACGTCGTCATTATCGGCGGCGGTTCTGTAGGCGCTGGCGCTGCGCTCGATGCCGCAACCCGTGGTTTGAAGACTGCGGTCATTGAAACTCGTGACTTCGCAGGCGGTACCTCTAGCCGCTCCTCAAAGATGTTCCACGGCGGTCTGCGCTACCTGCAGATGTTGGACTTCCGCCTGGTAGCTGAATCCCTGCGCGAGCGCGAACTGTCCATGTCGCATCTGGCACCGCACCTGGTTAAGCCACTGCGCTTCGTCTTCCCTCTGACTCACCGCGTATGGGAGCGTCCGTTCATGGCATCGGGCTTCTTCCTTTACGACGTCATGGGTGGCGCCAAGCAGGTTCCGATGCAGAAGCACTACTCCCGCAAGGGAACCCTGAAGCAGGCTCCGGGCCTGAAGGAAGATGCCGTGGTCGGCGGCGTTCGCTACTACGACACTCTGGTTGACGATGCCCGTCACACCATGACTGTCCTGCGCACCGCTGCTCACTTCGGCGCTGACGTCCGCACCTCCACCCAGGTTGTCGACTTCGTGAAGGAAGGCGAGCGCATCGTCGGCGCGAAGCTCCTTGACACCGACACTGGCGCGACCACCACTATCCGCGGCAACGTTTTCGTCAACGCCACCGGCATTTGGTCCGATGAGATTGAGAAGCTGGCTGGCGTCACCGGCAAGTTCCGCGTCCACACCTCCAAGGGTGTCCACATTGTTATTCCGAAGTCCGCTCTTGAGGGCTCGGTGGCAATGACCTTCGTGACTGAGAAGTCCGTCCTGTTCGTTATCCCGTGGGGTGAGTACTGGATTATCGGTACCACCGACACCGACTGGACCATGAACCTGGCAAACCCGGCAGCTACCCGCGCTGACATCGACTACATCCTCGATCACGTCAACGCCAAGGTTCGTCGTCCGATTACTTACGACGACATCGTCGGTGTCTACTCGGGTCTGCGTCCACTGGTGGAAGGCGACTCTGACTCCACCACCAACCTCTCCCGTAACCACGCTGTTGCCCACGTTGCTCCGGGCATGGTCTCCGTAGCAGGCGGTAAGTACACCACCTACCGCGTCATCGGTGCCGATACCATTGACGCTGCAGTCCAGGATGTCCCACGTAAGGTGCCGGAGTCCGTCACCGCTGATGTCCCGCTGCTCGGTGCTGATGGTTACCACGCACTGAACAACCAGAAGGCAGAGCTGGCCAAGCAGTTCGGTATCACCGAAAAGCAGGTCGAGCACCTGCTCAACCGCTACGGCTCCCTCATCTACGAGGTTCTGGCTCCGACAGCCGAGGACAAGTCCCTGCTCGAGCCGCTGGAGGCTGCTGAGCAGTACATGCGCGCTGAGGTTCTCTACGCCGTGACTCACGAAGGCGCAATGCACCTCGACGACATCCTGGAGCGCCGCCTGCGTGTCTCCATGGAGTACGCACACCGCGGTGTCGACAGCGCCCGGGCCACCGCTGAACTGGTTACCCCAGCTCTGGGTTGGGACAAGGACACGATGGAGAAGGAGATCAAGGTCTTCATCGAGCGTGTCGAAGCAACCCTGGCAGCTGAACGTGAGCTGACTGACAAGGCCGCTAACGAGATTGCTGCTCATGCAGTGGAGACTCGCGCGGACGTCGATGTCAGCCTCGACCGCTAGTTTGCCCCTCCCCTCCCCCGGTGGCCGTACGAGTTAGTTCTTAGATGGCCACCAACGCTGTAGCCACAACGAAATAGCTTTCCCTCTTGGGAAAACGGCTTCGCACTTCAAGGGGCTAATGGGCTCGAAATAAAAGTGCCGGCGAAAAGAATCAGTTCTCGCCGGCATTTCTTATACCCAAAGAATTTACGTTGCAAGATTCATCGTGACCTCGCCCGGTCACGACTCACAGAGAGTTTCTACATCTCATGGAGACAATCACAGGATCCCAGGCATTCCTCTGGGAGTTTTTCGGAACCGCCATTCTAATCCTCCTCGGTAACGGAGTCTGTGCTTCTATCAACCTCCGGACAACCCGCGCTGCAAATGCAGGCTGGTTGGGCATTGCCTTCGGCTGGGGTATGGCTGTTTTCGCTGGTGCATCTATTGCCGACGTATCCGGTGGGCACTTGAACCCTGCGGTAACCGTTGCCCTGGCCATCAAGGGCAGCCTGGGATGGGACCTGGTTCCGTACTATGTTGCAGGTCAGCTGTTGGGCGCATTCGTAGGTGCAATCCTGGCATGGGCCGCTTTTAAGCAGCTGTTCGACGCCAATGGTGTCGACGAAAACGGCAACCCAACCAATGCGAATGCCGAAACTGGCGGCAACTTCTTCACCGCGCCGGTTCACCCAAATAACTTTTGGAATGCCGTCACCGAGTTCATCGCGACCTTCGTTCTGCTCGCATTCATCCTGTTCGGCCCAGCCGGCGGCGAACTTGGCCCGCTGACCTACTTCGGTGTCTCGTTCATCATTGTGTCGATTGGTCTTTCCCTTGGTTCCCCGACCGGATACGCCATCAACCCTGTTCGTGACCTCGGCCCGCGTTTGGCCTACGCTTTCGTGCTCCCGATTAAGGGCAAGGGCGATGCGAACTGGGCCTATGCATGGGTTCCGATTGTCGCACCGATGCTGGCAGCCGTGGCTGCAGGCGCTCTTGCCTTTGCCATCGGATAACGGGAATATGAGAGATATCGCACAATAAAATATCGCAAGCCTGAACACTCACATTTACACACAATTTCGCTAGGAGTATCCCCCATGACGCACAGCAAATACGTCCTCGCCATTGACCAGGGAACTACTTCCACCCGCTGCATCATCTTCAACCATGACGCAGAAATCGTCACTGTTGCACAGATGGAACACAAGCAGATTTTCCCGGAAGAGGGCTGGGTCGAGCACGACGCTCAGGAGATTTGGACCAACACTCGTCGAGTAGTCAGCGAAGCTCTCGCCGATGTCGACATTGCTTCCCAGGATATTGATGCCATCGGTATCACCAACCAGCGTGAAACCACTGTCGTCTGGGACAAGAACACTGGTGAACCGGTCTACAATGCCATCGTCTGGCAGGACACCCGCACGAATGAGATCTGCAAGGAACTCATGGGGGATGAAGGCGCTGACCGCTGGCGTGAGACCACGGGCCTACGTATCAACTCCTACCCAGCTGGCCCGAAGGTGCGCTGGATTCTCGACAACGTCGAGGGAGCTCGCGAAAAGGCTGAGGCTGGCGATCTACTCTTCGGCACCATCGATACTTGGCTGCTGTGGAATCTCACCGGTGGTGCAGAGGGCGACAACGGCGAAGACGCAGTTCACGCAACCGACGTCACCAACGCCTCCCGTACTCTCCTGATGGACCTCAAGACCCTCGAGTGGGATGAGGACATTTGCCGTGAAATTGGCATTCCGATGTCGATGCTGCCTGACATCCGACCGTCGGTAGGCGACTTCGGCCGTATCCGCGCCCGCGGTTCTCTTGCGGAGCGACCGATTACTGGCATCCTCGGCGACCAGCAGGCCGCCATGTTCGGCCAGGGCTGCTTCGGCGAGGGCGACACCAAGAACACCTACGGCACTGGGCTGTTCATGCTAATGAATACTGGTGAGAAGCCGAAGTGGTCTGACCACGGACTCATCTCCACCGTCTGCTACCAGGTCGAGGGAGAGAAGCCGGTCTACGCGCTCGAGGGCTCCGTCTCCATGGGCGGCGCACTTGTTCAGTGGCTGCGTGACGAGCTGCAGATGATTCCGAATGCGGCATCCATTGAGAACAAGGCAAAGAGCGTCAAGGATAACGGCGGCGTGTACATCGTGCCGGCCTTCTCCGGTCTTTTTGCTCCTCGTTGGCAGCCGGACGCTCGTGGCGTCATCGTCGGTTTGACCCGTTTCGTCAACCGAAACCACATTGCCCGTGCTGTGCTGGAGGCTGCTGCGTACCAGACCCGCGAGGTCCTCGACGCCATGGTCGCAGAATCCGACACGGACATCACAACGCTGAGCGTTGATGGTGGCATGACCATGAACGAGTTCCTCATGCAGTTCCAGTCCGACATCCTGAATGTCGCTGTCACACGCCCGAACAACATTGAAACCACGGCCCTTGGTGCGGCATACGCTGCGGGCCTTGGCATTGGCTTCTGGTCGAACCTGGATGAGGTCAAGGCTCACATCACGATTGACAAGAAGTGGCGTCCGAAGATGGAGGCCGAAGAGCGCGATCGCCTGTTCCACCAGTGGAACCGTGCCGTTGAGCGCACCTATGGTTGGGTCGAGGATACGGATGCTGAGGAGGCACCGAAGCCTGAATAAGTCCTCGTAAGAGCCGAAAAATAGCCCGGAAAACCTATTCGGTTTTCCGGGCTATTTTTATTATAAATTCAGGGCTTGTTTGTTATAATAAAATTATTATAACTATCATCCACTCCTCGATTGAAAACAGAAAAGAGCAATCATGCGTCGCGCATCAATTTTCACTGCGAGTGTGACCACCGCCCTGACTTTGGCCCTGGCCACCCCGGCAGCATCAGCAGCCCCAACGGACTTCATCAAGAACCCGCTGGAACCAACTCCCGACCCGCAGTCCACTGCAATGGTCGAGCTGCCCACCACCCCGGCACCAACCACTACGGTTGACGGACGCCACGTTACGGTCACCGACGGCTACATGACCTCACAGGATGGCAAGGGCACCCAGATTTACTGGAAGTCCAACACCATCCCGAATGCCAAAGCCACTGTCGTCGTCGTGCATGGCGCTGCAGAACACCTGGGTCGCTACGAGTGGGTAACCGGCAAGCTGCTGAACGCCGGCTACAACGTTTACCGCATTGACCACCGTGGGCACGGCCACTCGGGCCAGGTCGAAGGAACCCCAGTTGCCCGTGGCCATATTGATGATTTCCACTCGCTTGTCGATGACCTGCACATGCTCGTCGAAAAGGCCAAGGCGGAGAACCCGAGCACGAAGACCTTCCTGCTCGGCCACTCCATGGGCGGCCTTGCCGTGGACTTCCACGGCATCAAGTACCCGGGCAGTGTCGATGGCATTGTCGCCAACGGTGGTGGCGCTCTTTTCAACCCCTACGGTGGCACGGACGAGGGCGAAACCATCACCCCAGAGGCCATGACCGATGTCCAGCGCGAGGCGCAGCCGACGATTTACCAGCGCCTGCCATTCCAGGACATGACCACATTCAACACTCGCATGCTCAAGGAAGTGCCGAACCGCACCGAGATGCGCGTGCCATCACTACCCGGCAGCGACTTGATTCAGCTTGGCAACCCGCTGGGTTCGAAGACCTCTTCTTCGCAGGCAGTGCGTGATGAGTACGAAACTGATCCGTACAACAACTCCAAGCTCTCGCTCGGCATGGCTCAGCAGATGGCTTTTGCCGCCACCTACAACGGCACCAACTCCGTCGACTTTGTTGAGCCGACCCTGGTCATGATGGGCGGCCAGGATGAGATTGTGCCGCCGTTCTTCTCGCGCGACTGGTACAACGGCATCTCGTCCACCGACAAGCAGCTGATCGAGTTCGAAGGCCAGTTCCACGAGACCTTCAACGAGCCGGCACAGCACGAGGCCATTGCGACGGCTATTGCCTGGCTTGATGCGCGTATCTAATTGAACGCTAAATAGGAACCGAACCGCTTCCTAGCAGTTACGAGTTCTCCATAGAGCTAACCCGGTGGAATGAGGGGCGATTGCCTTCTGGCAATTGCCCCTCATTTTCTTTGCCCTGCCCTCTCCGCGCCGTATAAAGCATGCAGTACTTGGCAATACAAACTACTGTGCGTATAGTTGGTATTACAAGGTACTAGGTATGAAAAGTATTCTGCCTGGGCAGATTCCTCCATACCGCCGGAAAGAAAGCACAACGCTATGCCCAAACGTCCACAGACACAACTGAAGAAAGGGGTACTTGAGCTCGCCATTCTCAAGCTGATTTCTCGCGAAGAGCTCTATGGCGCGGCACTCGTCGCAAAGCTCAACGCCTACCCCCACCTCAGCGCGCCCGCGGGAACCGTCTACCCCCTACTCTCGCGGCTGACCACCAACGGCTTGATTAGCAATCGCTGGGAGGAATCCCCCAAAGGGCCGCCGCGCAAGTACTACTCACTGACAGCCAAAGGAAAGCAAACACTCACGCAACTGCATCAGGACTTCATCGACCTATCCGCCGACATGACCGCACTATTTTCCGAGGAGCCCCAATGAACACCTACCTCACTGCCATTGACCACAAACTGCGCGAAATCGGCATATCGCACGCACAACGCAAGGCGATCATCGCCGAGCAGGAGAGTCTTCTGCAAGAGCTTAACGACGTCCACGCGGACCTGACCGAAGAGCTGGGAACGGCGACCGACTACGCAAATTGCGTAGCCGAACAAGTTGGCGAACCAAACACCTTGCGCAGGTACCTCTCCAAACCGCTTCGGGTATTTACCAAAAGCGGTCGCGCTTCCCTGTGGAACATGGACGACCCGCGGATCCTCCAACCTCACCTGTTGGGTTTTGGCTGGTCTATCAACTGGGCCGCAGTAGCGACCAAGCTGGGGATTGTCCGACCGGACGATATTGACGGTGAGGTTATCTCTGAAATTCCAGCTCGCACACTGCAGGCGACCGCTCTTCTCCCCGCGGCCGTGACGGTTGCGCACGGAGTCGCACTGGCTATGTCCTGGAAGCAGTTGCCTGCAGAAGTCCACACCAAATGGAAGCTAAACGGCGAGGCAGTTCAGAAGACAGCACCGAAGGAAACTCTGCTTCTTCCCTTCGTGGTTTCTACGGTCGGAGCTGGATTTTCAGCTGCTTCGCTGCTCAAGGCAGATGACCGTGAAGACGCGCTGCGCGTTGCGTCCCTAGGCGCGCTCGCAAGCACAATTGCGCCATCTCAGCTGATCGGCATTCTCACGGAAGAAAACTCCAAGCTCAATCCAGCATTTGTGCGAGCTGGCGTTGCCCTCACTTCGGCCGTGGCTTCGTCTGCCTGCCTCGTCCTGCCCCTCCGAGCTGGGCTGAAGGCTGCGTGGAAGAAAGCTGGAGCAGCTTAAATCACGGTGCAGGATACATCAGCAGGTGAAAGACACATCAGCAAAATTGCTGTAATCCCGAATGTTGTACACAACCTCTACCACCTCGAGTGAGGCTATCCCCCTGGTTCAGTTGTGTTTTCGGTTGTGTTTCTACTCTCAACCTTCCTGGTGTTTTTACCTTCTCAATCCCCCAATTAATTTTTTAGCGCAGCTAAACAAGTCACGCCTGAAAAAAGCCACTTCACGACACAGGCGTCACCTCATGCCAGCTGTGGAGGTGGCATGAGGTGACATAGGTGTCGTGAAGTCGCGGATGAACTGGGGCGGGGCCGCACCTGCTTAACCGGCTCGCTTAACCGGCTCGCTTAACCGGCTCGAGAACTTCCTTGCCCATCATGAACGGGCGCAGCGCCTCCGGAATCACCACAGAACCATCGGCCTGCTGGTGGTTTTCCAGAATGGCGACCAGCCAACGCGTCGTGGCCAGCGTGCCATTTAGGGTGGCGCAGTACTGAGACTTGCCATCGGCATCGCGGTAGCGGGTCTTCAAACGACGAGCCTGGAAAGTCGTGCAGTTCGAAGTCGAGGTCAACTCGCGGTAGGTGTTCTGCGTCGGCACCCATGCCTCGGTATCGAACTTGCGGGCAGCCGATGCACCCAGGTCACCACCAGCAACATCGATGATGCGGTACGGAACATCGACCGCGGCCAGCATCTCGCGCTCCATGTTCAGCAGCTTCTGGTGCTCTGCCTCCGCCTGCTCCGGCGGACAGTAGGAGAACATCTCCAGCTTGTCGAACTGGTGTACGCGCAGGATACCGCGGGTGTCCTTGCCGTAAGAGCCCGCTTCACGACGGAAACAGGAAGACCAACCAGCGTAGCGACGCGGCCCCTCCGACAGGTCAATAATCTCGTTGGAGTGGTAGCCGGCCAGCGCGACTTCCGAGGTACCGACCAGGTAGAGGTCATCTTCCTGCAGGTAGTAGATCTCATCGGAGTGCGCACCGAGGAAGCCAGTACCCGACATGGTCTCCGGACGAACCAGCACCGGCGGCACCATCAGCTGGAAGCCATTCTGAGTTGCCTTCTGAGCAGCCAGGTTCATCATGGCCAACTGCAGCATGGCACCGTAACCGGTCAGGAAGTAGAAGCGGGAACCGGAGACCTTGACGCCACGCTCCATATCAATAAGACCCAGCGACTCACCGAGGTCCAGGTGATCTTTGGGCTCAAAATCGAACTGTGGAATCTCGCCAATTTCCTCCAGCACGACAAAGTCATCTTCGCCACCGGCGGGCGCACCCGTAACGATGTTGCCAATCAGGTACTGCAGACGCTCGACCTCAGCCTCGGCTTCCTTCTGCTCCGCTTCGGCTGCCTTCACGGCGTCGGAAAGCTCCTTGGCCTTCTCCAGCATGGCCGGGCGCTCTTCCTTCGACGCCTGACCAATCTTCTTACCGAAGCCCTTCTGCTCTGAACGCAGCGCGTCGGTGGAGGCAATAACCTCACGGCGCTTAGCGTCAGCTTCCAGCAGCTGATCGACCAATGCCGGGTCCTCACCACGGGTGCGCTGGGACTCGCGGGCTACTTCAGGGTTTTCGCGGAGAAATTTGAGATCAATCACGTTACCTAGAGTACCTGGTTTACGTCGATAAGCAGGTACGCGCGGGTTAGAGCGCCGCTTCCGCTCCTGAGGCGACCAGCAGCGCGCCGAGGACGAGGAAGATCGCGCCGGCGACAGTGTCAATCCACGGCCCTGCCAGCACCATTCGCTTGACGACGGCATCCGTCGACACCACGATCGCGATAAATAGGAAGAAAGTGATTTGGGAGGCGATTAGCACCAGCGTACAAAGCACGAGCGTCCCCACAGATGCGCCCGCGGGAATGAACTGTGAAAGCACTGCCGTGAGGAAGAGAACAATCTTCGGGTTCGACATGTTGGTGAAAAAGCCCTGGCGGAACGTCGCCTTCGGCGACCGGAGCGCCTCGCTTCCCAGGGCTGGTGCGGCACCGGCGCGCAGTTCGCGGAGGGTATTGATACCTGCCTTGGCCATACTGATGCCCATGTAAATGAGATAACAGCCACCGACGAGCTGGATTACGCCCATCAGCAAAGGATTGGCGGTGATGACAGCTGCGAACCCAAAAACGGTAAGCGTCATCCAGATAGTGGCGCCAGTACTGATACCTGCAACCGCTGCGATCGCGTGCTTTCGGGATTTGGTGGCAAGGCGCAGGATTAAGAAGACGTCAGGCCCTGGTGAGGCCATACCAATAATGTGGACGCCCAGCAGGCTGAGTAGTGCAGTCCAGGTCAAGACTCGTGTCCTCGGGTAGCGAACGAATACCGGACTATTGTAGTGCTTAAAGCTCTTGAGCAAATTTGGACCGCAAACTCGGGCAGAGCGTCGATGACTGAGCTCCCTGCAACGGCATCAACGCTCATGGCAGCGTTGTCGCTTTTAGCGTTACCTTGTCCACAGGCTCATTGGCGGTGCACAATGGGGTCACTATGGCTGATGACAATATGAACCAGGATCGCGAGCACGCTGCCGCCACAGACACTGACTCCGGTGCAGGTACTGGCGCAGATGCCAGCGCTGGTGCATCCTCCGCAGCCGGCAACGATGCCAACGCTTCGAATAACTCCCGTGGAAGCTGGGGAATGCGCGCTTTGTCGACGGCAATGCTGGTTGGCGCCGCGGGAATGGCATTCGCGCTGCAAGCGGGAGTCATCGAGCCACCGAGTGGGCCACTTGGGGGCAAGGGTTCGTCGGCAAGCGCGTCATCGTCGACAACGACAACCATCGTCGACAAGGAGACGACGGCGTTCACCAGCGCAACCGCGGGCAACTGTCTGGACTGGAATCTGGCAGAAGATTTGAATGTTTCTGACTTCCGCGTCGTGCCCTGTGAGCAGCCGCACGCTTATGAGGTCGCCAAGAAACTGAATCTCGCCGATTACGAGGAACATCCGGGGCAATACGCCAAAACTGCCAACTACCCGACAGCGGACAATTTGGTGGCTCTGCAAAATGGCGTGTGTCGCAACACTGTGACTGAATACCTGGGCGGCCAGTACGATCCAGACGGTCGATTTATCACGGCGCCGATCATTCCTTCACCTAGCCAGTGGGAAAAGGGTGACCGAACCTTCCTGTGCGGTATCCAGGTCGTCGATGAAGACGGCAACACGGCGCACATGTCCGGTCCTGCGGCCGGGCAGGACCAGTCCCGCGTGTTCGAGGGCGGCCGCTGCGTGACATTGGACGAAAACGGCGCCATCCGCCAGGTGCCGTGCGTGGAAGATCACCTGATGGAGTCGACGGGAGTTGTCAATCTCCGCGACCATTTCGGTGACAACGTCCCCACTGACCAGGAGCAAAATGATGTGCTCGCGGAACAGTGTGTGACTCTCGCGCAGAATTACCTCGGCGGTGACGACCCGCTGTATAACTCCACGCTACTGCCATTTTGGACGTCATTGTCGCAGGAGTCGCTCAATGCCGGCTCGCGCAGTGTGAACTGCTGGTTGATTAAGGACAATGGCCAGGGCGGGTTCTCCACTCTCAACGGCCACGCTAACGAGTCCTTCACTATCGACGGCCAGCCGCCCGTAGCTCCGCCACCGCGCAATCCGCTGCGGGAGGAGCAGGGTGACGCTGGCGCTGGCGCTGGCACAGGTGACGTCGGTGAGGTCGGTGCCGACGGTCCTGGCGCAGGAGCAGGCGCTGCGGATAACGCAGTCGCTCCCGCCGGACAGTAGAACAATCGGCCAGTAAAACAAGAGGACATTGCGAGGCAGCACCATAAATGGTTGACGTTAGCCCGGAGCGGTTCGATGCACTTGTCGATGAGGCCATCGACCGCATCCCCACGCAGTTTCTCGACCAGCTCGATCAGGTCATCATCCAGGTCCACCCGTATAACCTCGACGAACCCACACTGCTGGGCCTCTACGAGGGCATACCTCTGACCGAGCGTTCTAACAACCACTGGGGTCCGCCTGACCAAATCAGCCTGTATCGCGACATGCTCTGCCGCATCAGCCGCACCGAAGAGGAGCTGGTGGAGCAGATTCGGGTCACTCTCCTGCATGAAATCGGGCATTATTTCGGCCTCGAGGAGGAGGATCTGGACCGACTCGGCTACGGATAAGTTTGTCCCGCCGTGCACGGTCTCGTTCCTCTCGCGATACTGTCCCCTCCCCTCTTCTTCCCTGTAGCCTTAATAACCATGAGCGACAACTCGAGCGAGAAGCCAGAAATCAGGGTCGGCGACAGGGAGCGCAACGCTGCCATGGAGCGTCTCGGCAATCATTTCGCTGATGGCTACTTGGATGTCGATGAGTTCTCCAAACGCGCCGAAAGTGCTGCTTCCGCTAAAACTCGGGCAGAACTGCAAACTCTCTTCGCGGACCTGCCCGCTGAGGTCTCCCCCGAGAGTTCACAGGGCACCCCGGCTAATCCGCAGCATCAAAGTGTCGATCAAGAGCTGCAAAACCTGATGAAAAAGGGCCGCCAGCTCAACATTGTTGATTCTGCTGCAGGCATCATCGTATGTGTCTCTATCGTTCTGATGTTTGCAACCAATATCGACAACGCATGGCTCGGCTTCATCGTCGCTGCGGCCGTTGCCCTCATCGGGCGCGCCGCACTGAACATCAATGATGACGAAGAAAAACTCCTCAACGAAATCAACGAAGCGGAATCCAAGCGTCGCACGGAACGCCTACGCCTGGCAGCTCAGAAGCGCCGCGAGATTCAGGAAGGCCAGCAATAACGGCCAGCAGTAACGGTCGCCGCCCAGCTGCCTGTCTAAGGCAACTCGCTGTCGCCCCAGCGGCGCACATCCCACGTGCCCGGTTCAATGCCAGCAGGCTTGCCGACGTCCACAGCGCTCGGAACCAGCTCAATTCGCTCGGTATTGGCAATGCGGTGTCGCAGTGCGTATTCCGGATCCACCCCGGTCAGATACTGCCCAATCAGACGAATAGCCGCGCCGTGGCTGACAATGACGACATCCTTGCTGCCGCCCTCCCCGGACTCCCTGGATTCACCACCTGTCGCCCCTGCCTGCACCAGCAGCTGCTGTAGCGTCGGCAGGTAGCGATTCAGCACGTCAGCACCGGATTCACCGCCGGGAAGGCGGTACTCCAGCTCCCCATTGAGCCACTGGTAGAAGGCACGCATGTACTCCATGTGCGCATCGCGGTCATTGCGCCCCTCGAGGTCGCCGGCCTGAATCTCGTGGAGACCACCCTCATGGCGGATGCGAACGGAAGTCTCTCCCAGGTGGTGCAGATTCGCGACCGCGCCTGCACCAGTTTGGCGTGCACGCAGGGCATGGGATGTGACGATGTCACCGATTCTGTGGACGTCGGGAAGCAAAAGACGTCCCAGACTGCGCGCCTGCCTCACACCGAGGTCGGTGAGCGGTGCGCCCGGCAATGCGGTATCCAGGCGGCGGTTGATGTTGCCGGTGGTCTGCCCGTGGCGGATGAAAATGATGCGCTGGGAATCAACCGGCATGACAGATTCAGGGCGGTCTGGGCGGTCATCGAGGAAAGGCAGCTGTCCAACTGGATTTTCGGGCGCGGCGGGTGTCATGTTTTACCTTCGTCCTTCCTTAAGCGCGTCGACCCATTCAATTGACTGGGAGATATCCGGCGGCGGGGTCATAATGCTGCGGCGACCGCCCTCAGCGACCGGCCAAGATCCCAGATACCGCAGGTCTTCGGCGTATTCGTGCAGTGCCGCGAGAGCCGCCGCAACCTGTGCATCATCAACGTGGCCGTTGCAGTCAATGTAGAAGCGGTAGAGGCCGAAGAGCTCGCGTGTCGGCCGCGACTCGATGCGGGTGAGGTTGACCTGTCGCACTGCGAACTCATTCATGGCGCGCATCAGTGTGCCGGGCTGGTTCGGCAGCGTGAACGAGACCGAGGTCCGGTCGGCACCGGTGCGCGGCGTCGGCACACCAGGACGCCCCACCAGTAGGAAACGGGTTCGGGCACCGCGCACGTCAGCGACCTCAGTGGCCAGCGCCTCAAGTCCGAGCAGCTCACCCGCGCGGGCCGGGGCAGCGCAAGCGTCGTGGGTACCCTCGGCGACCTGGTGAGCCGCCGCCGCATTGGAGCTGGCCTGATGAACTTCCACGCCCGGAAGGTTGGCATCCACCCACTGTTTGACCTGCGGATACGCCACAGGATGTGTCGTAAAAGTACGCACCTGTTCCGCCGTCGTACCGGGACGGACCAGGATAGAGAAGACCACCCCGACCTCGGTTTCACGGAAAACCTGCAGCTCCGGCCCAGCAGCGAGGGCATCAAAAGTTGGTGTGACGGGACCGTCCACGCTGCTTTCGATAGCCACGCAGGCAAAGTCCGCTTCCCCTCGGCGCACGGCTCCAAGCGCGGCCGCGGGACTATCCACCGGCACCGCATTGACCGCGGATTCCCCTGCCGGATCAATCTCGCCAGCACGCGCCATGTCCCACAGCGCCTGCTCTGTGAATGTGCCCGCAGGACCCAAATAAGTAACCGTCGTCATAAGCTCAGATTAGAGGGCTTCTACACTTATTGCATGACCTTTTCTTCCGAGATGCCCGCCCGCGCCCTCACTGAAGCCGTGCGCAGTGGCGCAATCTCGGTATCGGAGATCGTTTCGGAATTCGCCACGCTTGCCGACGACGCCGCAGCCAATCCCGCCCGTTTCGGTATTGCCACGTCCTTGGCCGAGCACGCTGTCGACCGTGCACGCAGCCTCACTGCCCAATCAGAGGCCGCCCGGCGCGCTAGCCACGGCCTCCCGCGTGACCTCCTGGGACTGCCAGTGGCGATTAAGGACCTATTCACCATCGCCGGTGTCAAATGCACGATGGGCTCCGCCAACTTGGCTTTCACCGCCACCGAAACCTCGGAACCCGTGGCGAAACTTCTGGCTCGCGGCGCCATCCTCACGTCGACTACACACACCTCCGAGGTTGGGATGACGGCCTACACCGAGCCGATTGGCTACCCGGCTCCGGAAAACCCCTATTTCGCCGCGCCCAATCAGCTGTCCAATCAGCCGGATACCGCGCCACGCACTCCCGGTGGTTCCTCGGGCGGCAGCGCAGTAGCTGTGGCAACTGGTGTCGTTCCCGCAGCTCTGGGCTCTGACGGTGGCGGTTCCATCCGCGTGCCTGCCGCCTGCTGTGGCCTCGTTGGGTTGAAACCAGCACACGATATTGCGGGTGGAAATCTCTCCACGCCCGCTTTTCTCACTCGCACAGTCGATGACGCAGCGCTACTGGCCGGAGTGCCCTTTTCCGCAACCTCGCATGTTTTCCGACGGTCCCAGCGCCCCCTTCGCATCGGTGTCACTGTCAGCCCGTTTCATGCTGAGGTGGACGTCGATAAGCGCTGGGCAAACGGTGCGTGGGCGGCGGCTGACCGTCTTGCCGACGCCGGGTATGAGGTGGTGGAAGTGCCCAACCCCTATGACCCGGCAGGTCCGGACGTGTTCGAGATCTTTCGACGGACCATCACGCGAATGGCCACGAAATTACCGCGCGCGGACTACTCCGAGATCGTGCAGTGGATTCGCGCCTGTGGCCAGGAGATTTCCGCAGCGGAGGCGGCGGCGACACATCAGCAGCGGATGGCTCTGCCCGGCGCGATTCGATCGCGTTGGGAAGTCGACGCGGTGATTACGCCAACGCTGGCGTTTGATCCGCCACGTATTGGGCATTTCTCTGCGTTGGCGCCGTGGGAGGACTTTGACGAGCAAACCCGGTGGACTCCGTGGTTATCGCTGTGGAATCTGACTGGGTGGGCAAGCGTGTCCGTGCCAATTGCTGTGCCGGGCACAAGCGGCAGCACACCCAACGCGGAGCTCCCCGCCACCAGCGTCAACATCGGTGCGGTGCACTGCGGTGAGGCAGAGCTACTGGAGATCGCTAGCGTGCTGGAGGCTGCTAACGCCAGCTAACGCACGTACTTCGCTGCCATTGCCGCTGCCTGTCCGGCGTATCCGCCACCAAAAAGCACCGCGTGCATGAGCACGGCGTAGAGCTGATGGAGTTCGCAGCTCTCGGCGAAATCCGGCAGGGGATGTACGGATTCGTAGCCACGCAAGATCTCGTCGAAGTGCGTTGCCCCGAATAGCGCCAGCAGTGCCAGATCTTCCTCGCGGGCTCCGCCGTGCGCTGCGGGGTCAATCAAAATCGCGCCGTCTGCATCCCACATGAGGTTTCCCCACCACAGGTCACCGTGGACACGCGCAGCGTCTGGCTCGTTGTCGAAATCTCCAGCCAAGAGTCGGTCAATGAGCTGGTCAAAGATATCTAGCTGACGGTTATTGTAGGAGTTTTCCAACTTTCCAAGCGTGGGCAGCAGACGTCCTTTCGCCCAGTATTCACCGAAGCTCTCCCGTGGAGTCAGGTCCATCTGTAGTGGCTGATCCAGCGGACCGAAGTAACCGTGCCCCTCCCACCCATCGGGGCCGGCACCCCAGCCAACGGCGCCCAGATTGTGGGTAATGGCCAACGATTTTCCGAAATCGTACGCCGCCTGTGGAGTCGGCGCTTTCGACTCAATTCGACGCAATTTCAGCGCATGCCCGCTCACGCCCAGCACCTCCACTACGCGCGCACCGCCGTCAGATTCGCCCTCGCGCAGCCAACCCAGCCCCGCCGCCTCACAGGCGAAGAAATCCCTAGGGACACCATGCCGGCTCTTGACGTAAACATCCGAGTCGTTGACTGCACGTTCGTTGTTCTGGTTCATTGCGGACATATTTCCAGCATATTCTTCTTCGTTCCCAACCCCTTTCAGCACGTCGCATGCAGGGTAACGCCAGCGCTACCAAGACTTGTATTGCTGTCTCGGTTCTCTTAGTCCACTGTCGTTGCCTATTCTTTATTGGTATGGAAGGCAACTTCGACGACTCGCGCATTGCCCGCGACCGATACGGTAGGCCGCTTAAAGATCGCTATGGCCGCCCCATCTACCGCCGTGTGGACGAGGCGTCGCCGAAGCATGCCGGCCCCCGTGAGGCCGATTCGCGTGGCGCTTCACGACGCCCCATCCCGCCCCGTTCCGACCGCCCATCTAGGGCAGGGGCAGCCCGCCCAGCGCCTATGCCTCCGCGCAGGTCTAGGCCGCAACCGGAACGTCGGCAGGCGCCACTGAACGAAACGCGCATTGAGTCCCGTCCACCAATGAACCGGGCCGGTAGCGGACGCGCTGGCAGCGATCCGCGGTTTCCCCCACCCGGATATAATCCGGATGCGGATTTCCAATCTTCCTCGCGCGGCTCGTCACAGGACTACTACAGTGCCCCACAAGCAGCGAGTTCTGGCCGTGGTGGACGCCGTGGCAGTCGTGACGGCGCCGGCGTCAGGTCTGGGTTCCGCATGCCACGCTTGCGACTGCCACGCTTGCGCTTTAAATCCATCATCCTGCTTCTCGTCATCTTCCTTGTCGTCACGATGGCACTTGTCGACATCCGCCTGACCAGGGTCGATGCGTTCTCCGGTCTGGCAGATCGCCCTGCCAATACGATGTCCTCCAACTGGTTGCTTGTCGGTTCGGACTCTCGTACGGGCTTGTCAGAGGAAGATGCCGCCAAGCTGTCGACGGGCAGTGGTGATTTCGGCCAGCGCACCGACACCATCATGATTGCCCACATTCCGGTGCTCGGTAAGCCGAAGTTGGTCAGTATCCCGCGTGACTCCTTCGTGGATATCCCGGGCAATGACAAGAACAAGATCAATGCGGCATTCGCATTTGGTGGCCCCCAGTTGCTCATCGATACCGTAGAGAAAAACACTGGAATCCACATCGACCACTACGCCGAAATTGGCTTTGGCGGTTTCGCCGGTGTCGTCGATGCTGTCGGTGGTATCGAGATGTGCCCTGAAGAAGCCATCGACGATCCGCTGGCGGGCCTGAATATCCAGGCCGGTTGCCAGAAATTCGACGGCGCGGGCGCCCTGGGTTACGTGCGCACGCGTGCTACCGCCCAGGGAGACTTGGACCGCGTAGAGCGGCAGCGTGAGTTCATGAGCGCGCTGATGGGACGCCTGAAATCACCTGCGGTATGGCTCAACCCCTACCGCTGGATTCGCCTGGCCAATGCTGGCACTAAGGCCGTGTTCGTCGGCGATGGTGACCATGTCTGGCATCTGACCTGGCTGATGTTGCGCATGCTCTTCGGTTCCGATTCCCTTACCGTGCCCACCTCAGGCGCCATGGATACCGGTTATGCGGGCAATGTGCTGCTCTGGGACGAAATCGAAGCGCCAGCACTTTTTGCGGAGCTGAGATAGTCAAGAAGGTAGCTAAAACAGCTTCAGATAGCTTTCGAGACAACTAACGCGTGTGACTTAGCTTTTTGCTGAGCCACACGCGTTAGTTTTTAAACCAGCTACGCCTAGTTCCGAATGGTCACCTGACGGGACACGATGGTCTCACGGGACTTACGCTCCTCGGCGGTCAGCGGCTCTTCGCTGGCCAGCGCCTCAGCGATACGCTTGTCGGCCTCTTCCACAGCAGCAATCCAGTGGTCGTGCGGCTTGGTGTTATCCAGGTCCCAGACCGGCACCAGCAGGCCATCGGTGCGGAAGACACCAGCGAACTTAGTGCCCTCTCCCAGCGAAAGGTTGTCCGCAGCGTGCACCCGTGCCAAGGCATCCAGCAGTGGCTTCTCATCTTCGCGGCGCACCCAGCGGATGTGGGCGCGCTCGCCCGGATCAATCCACCACACAGCACCAGCGACCTTCGCATCCAGGCGGTACGACGGGAGAATCGCGTCGTTAGCCACGGCCAGGTTCTGCTCGATCATCGGGGTGCGTTCAATGCCCTTGGGAATCCACCACTCGAAGTCCTGATGGACCTCCAGGTTGTCGAGATCCACGGCGGTCAGGACGTCGGTAAGCGGTGCGGCCTCGCCGTCAGTGGCGGCGGAGAGCTGCTGGCCCGGCTCTGCGTCACGGGCCCATGCCAGCGCACGGGAGAGATCCGCAGCGCCATCATTGGTGCGCGCCTGCGTCTGCAGCGCGACGAAAGCCTCATTGCCCTGGTCAGCGGCACGCGTCAGAGCAGCAACGCCACCTGGCAGCACGGTGCAGAGCTTGATGTCGCGCTCGGCGTCAGCGACCGTGACCGGAATGACCACAGCCGGAGCGAACTCGCGGACAGCCACGATGTCAGCCTCTTCGTCGAAGTCCTTGAACGGACGCGGATTGCCCAGCAGCGCTGCACGCTCAGCAGCGCGGGCTGCCAGCTTCGCCTGACGGCGGCTCATGCCCTCCGGGGCCTGATTATTCTTCTTACGAGATTTCTTTCCCACAAGGCCACAGAATACCTATTCGCAGTCCGTAATTCGCGACTGCCTGGGCTACTTATAAAAATCGTCGACGAATTCGCTCGCCGTTCCTTCGAAAAGCTGCTTGTCGACGGCCATTGCGCCCGCCTCCCCTTGTTCATCGGTAGCTTCGCTGGGGATGAAGCCCTTGGACCAGAAACCGGGCTGGGTGCGTTCGCGACCGGATCCAACGGGAATGTTGCGATGCACTTCCTCGGGAGCCAACACGTAGCCGAGTAGCCGCGCTGTGAGGGCAGTCGTCACACAAGCTAAAACGGTGATGATTCCGGCCTGGAAGTACGTCCGGGATACGTCGGCAGCGATAAACCAACCCGCTGCAAGTGGCCACAAAACGCAGGCCAGATACCAGATAAAGCGACCTGGCCCCATTACGGCAGTGACTCCTGTTTCAGCCAACGCGACCACGGGCCCCGTGATGTTGCGCACTGGCCACATGTGCATCGTGCGCACATCCGTTGCCGTGCGCGACAGCAGTGGGCGGGCATACGTTGCGCGGTCACGCAGCACCTGGAGGGTCTTGTAGACCGAAAAACCCAGCCCAATGAGGGAAACCATTCCGCAGAGACCGAAAGCCCATGCTCCAAACTCACCGAGGAGGGAAACCACTAGGTCCTGACCGGGGCTCAGGATGCTCATCCAGACGAAAACGGTAAATGCGGCGAATACTCCGGCGCCGCTCATCGCCCATCGAAAGACGCTGTCCGCGCGCTTGCGAACAATCTCATCGGCCTTCCAGCGCGGCGTCGCACCCGTGATAGTCGAATCCGAGACAGTCGGCTGCCAGTTCTGCTGCGGTGGCAGCACCACCTGAGGTGGGGACTGCTGTGGCTGCTGTTTTGGAGACTGCGGCGGCACAGCCCACCCCGCGTTTTCTGCCTGTTCATTAGACATTTTCCGCAGGGCTCCTCTCGTACGCGCGGCCGGCTTCTTCCGCAGTCTTTTCTCCCACGGTGTTTTTAAGTGCGCTCCCCCTAACCTACCTAAACTAGCCCGGCCCCTACCCCAGCCACTAGTCCGACCAGCTGCGAATCTTCCGCAGCATGATGCGGCTCTTACGCTGCGAACGTCCCATCTTCCGGGCCAGGTTGTTCAAAATCGCGATGGCCTCGGTAATGTGCGGCCCCTTGTTCAGCATCACGCACTCGGCACGCAGGGCGAAGGCCGCATCGGTAATCTCCGCGCGGGACGGCAGGCCGGCCTTGGCCATGTTCTCCAGCACCTGAGTACCCAGAATGGTCGGCACACCGGCTGCCTGCGCCAGCGTCAGAATCTGGCCTGGGACCTCACCCATACGGTCGAAGCCCAGCTCCACAGCCAGGTCACCACGAGCAATCATCAGACCGGACTTGGCGCGCTTCATGCTGGCGATGATGATTCCCGGCAGATTCTGGAATGCCGGAATAGTCTCAATCTTCAGCACAACACCCAGGTTCCGAGCCTTCGACGCCAGGTCCTCGCGGCCCGCAGCCTCATGTTCCGCCGCAATCTCATCGAGCACCTTGTAAACGTACTCAGCATCCCCCTGCGTGCGAATAAAGCTCACCGCAGCAATATCCGCATGCTCCACCACAAAGCGCAGGTGCTCAATGTCTTCGTCGGTAAGCGAATTGAGTGGCAGGTCGGTGTTCGGCAGATTGATGCCCTTATGCGCCGCCAGCGGCTGACCATTCGGCTTCGTACGCAGGACACGCAGCCGGGCATCGACGTGACTATCTTCGCTTGACGACGTCTCGGAGACCTCAACCACCTCAGCGCCGAGCGCACCGTCGTCGAAAAGCACCGGATTGCCCGGCTTCAGAGCCGCCACGGCAGACGGCAGCGAACAGGAGACGCGTGGAATTTCATCGTCAGTGCGTGGAATGGTGGTGATTTCCTCGCGGCTGGTGAGAATAAACTCATCACCGGTGTGGAAGCGCAGCTTTTGCACGGTCGGTGGCACGCCACCAGCGCGCGTGACCTCGTAGTTGCTGCGCAGGTGTGTTCCCTCGGCAATCCAGGCGTTCTTTTCGCCCTCGGCGAGGACAGCCTCGACCTCGCCCTCGGAGTCGGTGTCGATGCGCACAACAGTGAAGTGACGCTTCGCCGAGCGGGAGTCATGCAGCGTAATGACATCGTCAAGCTGCAGCTGTTCCAACCACCCCTGATCTGCTTCCAACGGCAGTGCGGGACGCCCCGGCAAATCGCTCGGAGCTGGCTTGGGGTGCTCATCCAGTCGCGGAGTCAGCCAAATCTTGGACTTGGAGATGACCGTGCCAGCGTCGTCACGCACAACACGGGCGCGCCCCACACGCGGCCCCGGTTCGATATCGCCCGTGCGCAGCTTCGGACCAGCCAGATCCATGGACACGAAGATGCGGCGACCGGCCTTCTCAGCTGCAGCATTGACGTTGTCAATCATGCGGCTCCACTGCTCAGGTCCGTCGTGGGCGCAGTTGATGCGAGCGAGATCCATGCCAGCGGCAGCGAAGCTCTCCACCAACTCTGCATCGTCGGCGGCCTCGGCGGGCAGGGTCACCATAATGTGCGAAGTGACATCCGCGCGCTCCTGACCGAACAGCTCGGTGGCGTTGTTATCCAGGGCAATATCCGCGCGCTCATCGTCGGCAATAATGCGGGCGACATCGATGTCTGAGGTGCGCCCCGCCAGCGCCAACAGCGCGTTGAGAGCGAGCTCAAGGCGCCCCCGGGTGAAAGTCTCCACCGTGGTCAGACTGGTCACGCCGAGGTCGTGCAAGCTGTTTTGCAGCTCACGGATGTCAATTGTGCGCAGGTGTGCGTAGTGCAGCAGGTTTTCCGCGTGCCGACGGCGCTCTTCCGGCACCTCTGCGAGCAGTGCAGAAGCCTCCACCGAGACGTCGTCCAACTCTGTGATCAGATCAGTGACCTTGCTGATGAGGTCATCCAGACGCGGTACGGCCGCGCCGCTTTCAGTGTTGTCAGTTGCTGTGTCTTGAGGGCTCTGCGCTGCCATAGAGAAGGCACTCCTGTGTTGAAGACGAAGCGTTGGCCAGAGTCGGCCACGCGGGCCAATAGAAGGTGGGCATTCTCATTCTCAAATGAGACGGCCGAAAGCGCATGTCGAGAAGACATCTACTCTCGCTACCAGCAGTTACTTCCAGAATGGATCCTGCACATCTCGGAGCGTCTGAATGGACTTGTCCAGCTGCTTCTTTTCGTATTCGTCCAGCTCAAGCTCGATAACGCGGCGAATTCCTCGACGGTTCACAATGGCTGGTGTTCCGATGAACACGTCCTCATGACCGTATTCACCTTGCAAGTATGCGGAGACCGGCAGAGCTACCTCTTGGTTCTGGAAAATGGCGCGCGTAATGCGGGCCAGCCCCATACCGATTCCGTAGGAAGTGGAGCCCTTGGCATCGATAATCTCGTAGGCGGCATCACGGGTTCGGATGAAGATGTCCTCCAGCTCGTCGTGAAGCGCGGGGTCGGCGGCGAGGCGCTTGGACAGACTGACGCCTGCAACGTTGGCGCTGGACAACACCGGCAGCTCGGAGTCGCCGTGTTCACCAATGATGTATGCGTGCACGCTCATCGGGGAAACATCGTAGTATTCACCCAGCATGTAACGGAAACGTGCGGTGTCCAGGATGGTGCCGGAGCCGAAGACACGGTTGTGTGGCAGCCCGGAGTACTTCCACGCGGCGTATGTGAGTACGTCGACGGGGTTGGAGGCGATCAGTAGGAGCCCATCAAAACCGCTGGCCATGACGGAATCGACGATGGACTTCATAATTTTCATGTTCTTGTCCACCAGCTGTAGGCGAGTCTCGCCGGGCTTTTGTGCTGCGCCTGCACAGATGACTACCAGCGCGGCATCGTCACAGTCGGCGTACGTGCCCTGAGTGACTTTGGTGCGCGACGACGCCCACACGACGCCATGGTTTAAGTCCATGACGTTGCCCATCGTCTTCTTTTCGTCGATGTCAATGATTGCCAAATGGTCGACAGTGCCTTGGTTGACCAGTGAGTACGCATATGCCACGCCGACGTCGCCAGCGCCGATCAGCACGACCTTATTTCCTGTGGATAGCTTCATAGCCCTCGGATCCTTCTCAACCGATTCGGAAAACGTTGCGACACCCCACAGGCTACGCTTTGTGCGGAAAACTGGCGCGAGATGAATAAACCCCGTGGAAAAAATTTTGCCATGATGGGAGTTATGGGATTCCTGCGTCGCGCATTTACTTCGATTGCGCCCTCGATTGCGTCTACGGGCAACACACCTGTAGCTCAGCCAATCGAAACCACCAGGACAGTGCGAGCTGCACGAGCAGCGCGAACGGGAATTACAGGAGTCGCTGGCACAGCTGGCATGGCCAAAGCGCTGGGCGCAGTCGGCACCGGCAGTCTGATGGCGACCAAAGTCTTTCGCGAACGTCTCCTAGGTACCGGCCCTGGCACTATCCGCAGCGCACTGCGAGCGGGCATTCCCTCCAACCCCGGTCTAATTGGTGCAGAAATTGCGTCATGGGCTGCCTTTAGCCCCTCGCTGATGCCGCGTACTCGGATCGCCACCGTTACTGTGACCTTCCTGGCACAGCTGGCGGGCCATGTCACCGGGGTGGCTATCGGCTATGGCTACAACACGACGATGCGGCGTCTGGCCAGCACTCCGCTCAGCCGCTTTGCGCCGGCACCTCGACACGAGCGCGCACTGGCCGTGACCTGGCATGTTGCCACCACGGCCACCACCGCGGCGCTGTGGCTGCGCTCCATTTCCCAGCAGCGCGAAATTGGCCGCCTGGTGGGCAAGGATGAGCAGGAATCCGCACGCAGCCAGTTCGCCTCCACAATGATTGCCAGTGGTCTCTACCTGACCACTCGGGGGCTCTCCGCGCTGGCCAATCGCGGCTATGACTTACTGCGGGACAACCTCCGCCCCTGGCTGCCGCGCGGTCTCGCCCCGGTTCTCAGCGGTGCCATCGTCGGTGGTGCCGTGGCCGCCAGCATTGATCGACTGCTTATCCGTCGGACTTTGGAGTCCATCGCCAAGAAGTCCCGATACCTGAATACCCTGGTAGTTCCAGGCCGCATGCAGCCCTGGGAGCCGGAACGTTCCGGGAGTCCATGGTCTTTGGAGCCGTGGTACGCACTCGGCGCCGAGGGGCGCGTCTTCGTCGCCGAAGGCCCCCGTGCCCGAGATTTGGCGGTGGTCACTGGCAAGCCGCTCTCCGAACTGCAGGAACCCATCCGCATTTATGCGGGCAAGGTGCCAGGTCGTTCTCTGCGGGAACAGGCGGAGCTCATCATCCGCGAGATGCACCGCACCGGCGCGTTTCGGCGCGATCATCTGGTTGTCTTCACCACCACCGGCACCGGTTGGGTGCCACCGTGGTCGGCGCAGGCTGCAGAGTTCTTGACCCTTGGCAACTGCGCCACTGTCGCTCTGCAGTACTCTGACCTCCCCTCCCCAGTGGCATGGCTAACGGACCACGAAACCCCAATCGCGGCTGGCCACACCCTTATCCATCGGGTGTTGCAGGAAGTCGACAAGATGCCGGAGAACGACCGGCCAAAGGTCTACGTCGCCGGTGAATCCCTCGGCGGGTTTGGCGGTCTCGGCGCATTCGAGAATTCCGCTGACATGCTCGCACGCGTCGACGGTGCTGTCTGGACGGGCGCACCACAGTTCTCCGCGATGTGGAAAGAGCTGACGCACCGTCGGACAAAGGGGTCTCCGGAAATCGCTCCAGTCATCGACGAGGGGCGAAACATCCGCTTCGCTACGCGCCCCGACGAGCTGTACCACTCCTTCTATGGCACCAAGTTCGGGCCGTGGGAATTCCCGCGCGTCGCATTCCTGCAGCATGCCTCTGACCCCATCGTTTGGTGGGATTACCCACTGGCCTGGCGCCGCCCCGACTGGCTTGCAGAGCGCGTCGGCCGCGATGTTCTCCCCTCCATGCGCTGGCATCCGTTCGTCACCTTCTGGCAGGTGCTTATCGACGGCCTCGCCTCCGTCACCGTCCCCGGTGGTCACGGCCACCGGTACGAGGAAGAAATGTTGCCAACGTGGGCTTCCATCCTCGACATTCCGCTTGACGACGACCTGGGTGGCGCAGCCGGAATGCGCTTCAAGCGCGTGAGTAAGTGGATTCGCCGCACTCAGCCGCCGCGTTCATAAACTTGTGACAGATATCCCTGAACAGCATTTTTTATGAATTTCGCATTAATTGTATTGCTTAAATGGTTGCGCATCCACTCATCTTGAGTACCATCGACGGCACAACCTAAAAACGTGTTGAGGAGGAATTTTCCTAATGACTAAGTACGAACTTCCTGAGCTGGATTACGCTTACGACGCTCTGGAGCCGCACATCTCCGGCGAGATTATGGAGCTGCACCACAGCAAGCACCACGCTAATTACGTCAACGGCGCCAACGCTGCTCTGGAGAAGCTCGCTGCTGCTCGCGAGTCCGGCGACTTCGCAGCTGTTACCGGCCTGTCCAAGGACCTGGCCTTTAACCTGGGTGGCCACACCAACCACTCCCTGTTCTGGAAGCTGCTGTCCCCGAACGGTGGCGGCCAGCCGACCGGTGAGCTGGCTGAGGCTATCGAGCGCGACTTCGGCTCTTTCGAGAAGTTCCAGGCTCACTTCAACGCTGCTGCTCTGGGCCTGCAGGGCTCCGGCTGGGCTGTTCTGGGTTACGACACCATTGCAGAGCGCCTGGTTATTGAGCAGATGACGGATCAGCAGGGCAACCTGTCCATCAACCTGAAGCCGGTTCTGCTGCTGGATATGTGGGAGCACGCTTTCTACCTGCAGTACAAGAACGTCAAGGCTGACTACGTCAAGGCTGTCTGGAACGTCTTCAACTGGGATTACGCTGCAGAGCTGTTCGCAGCTGCCAAGTAATTTCAGCTAACAGCGCGCGGCTTTTTACGCGTCCCTGCCGCGCGCTAAAGATGGCTTACCGGCTCGCTGACGGGGCTTACCCTCAGCGGGTCGGTTTTTTGTGTCTTGTTTGAGACCACTTTTGGTATTTCCCGGGCGGCACACGTAGCCGTCGTTTAGCGTTAGTGCCCATGAACACCAGCAACAATGTCAACGTCGCCTATGAATACCTCGCCGTAGCTGATTCAGAGGCGGCGAAAATCGCTGTCGTCAGTTTGGACCGCGGAGACAAACTCAACGGTCTAACACTTGAGATGCTGACCGAGCTGTCCGCCGTCGCCCGGAAACTGGCAGCTGACCGTAATCTGCGTGGCGTAATCCTACGTGGCGAGGGCAAATCGTTTTGCGCTGGACTCGATTTCGCCTCGGCATTTAAGAAGCCCTCACGCATCCTGCGCTCATTCGTCCCCGATATCCACGGCACAAACCTGTTCCAGCGCGCCTGCTGGGACTGGCGAGGCCTGCCGGTGCCGGTCATTGCGGCGGTGCATGGGCACTGCTACGGCGGTGGTCTACAGATTGCACTAGGTGCTGATTTCCGCATTACTACGAGCGATGCCAAGTGGTCAATCCTCGAAGCGAAGTGGGGACTGATTCCGGATATGTCCGGTATGCGAACCATCCTCGATGAGGTCAGCGCCGATACTGCACGTTGGCTGACCATGTCTGGCGAAGAACTCAACGGCAAGGAAGCAACTGAGATCGGTCTGGCGACGTGGGCCGTGGACACGGAGGACGCTGCACTCAAGCTGTCCAAGGAGAAGTTGGCACAGCTGGCGACACGCTCGCCGGATCAGCTGGCGGCGACGAAGCGGCTTTTCCGCGATGTGCACCGCTCTCCTCGCGCAACATTCCGTGCCGAGCGCACACAGCAGCTGCTGCTGTTAGCCCGCAAGAACACGGCCATTATTCGCAATGCTGCGATGAAGAAGGTCTCACCTAAGTTCGCCCGGCGCGGCACGTGGGCGCGTGGTTAGCGCGCTAAGGAACCGGCAGGTCATCCCCATGCGGCAGGTCCGCGGCCGCGCGCTGTGAATCCAGCCAGTCGCGGACGTGGGCTACCGATCGGCAGTCATCGCCGTTGTAGCGCAGCAGCATGGCGCGAGCCTCGGCTTGCGTGAGCTTTTCAAAGGACTGTTCCGAGACAAAGTCAAGGTCAGTGGCCGTCGCAATGCGATACAGATCCAGCGATGCCTCGCCGTCAACATCGGCGTCGCGCCAGTGGAAGCCCGACCACGGGGCCACGACTTTAAGCCCCATGCCGACGGTGGAGAGGATCTGGCGACGGGCGACCTTCAGCATGTCCACCCAGTCCTCCGAGGCAATGAACTTGTCCACTTCTTCGCGGGTCGGCACCCGCACAATCTTTGTCGGGCCAGCTGTCTCGGAACTGGAACCAGCCGCATCGCCTGTAGCCAGCTCCGCCGAATCTGCGGGCACCACAAATTCCTGGCCGCCGAACCGGGTGGCGCTCTGACGCAGCCAATAGTTCTCACCCTCTGCCGCCCAGCAATAGGCGCGGAAGGTCTTGCCTTGTTCATGCGCCGCATTTCGACGACGCATCAGGTAATCCCAGAAAATCGCAAAGTTCCTGGCCTCTGCCGTGCCACCGAGCCCTTCTGGCCCCGGTGGCTCCCAGGTGATAAACCCGCGGTAGTCCTCCCCAGGCACCCACGTTCCCCACAGGTAGGCGCCATCGTTGGGATACGCCTCCATATCGATGTCCATCTCGACATCGCCACGCGGGGCCGATGTCTTGGCGGCTACCCGGAGCGCGTCGACGTCGGCAAGCCGCGCCCTCGCCATCCACACCTGCTCCTTGCTGACGTGCGGAGTGTTGGTACTCGCCTGCGCCAATGCCGTGACCGTGTCGATGCCCACGCTGCGCAACCGCATGGACTTATCCCCAGGTAGAAGGAGGGAAATGTCGTCACTTGCGGTCAGCTCATCGAAGCAACGGTCGTGGTGATGGCAGGTTCGGCACTCCCGGATGCGCCGCGGCGCCAGCGGCCAGGTGCCCGGCGTAAATCGTGACGGTCGCCCCTGAGTGGCAGCGACGGCATCACGCGCGTCGCGCAACGCCATCCGGTACGAGGCCACGCGCGAACCCTCATCAGCAATGACGATATGCCGTGTATCCAGATTCATTCCGGTGGCACTAATCGCCCCCACCAGGCCACAGGACACGCCCAGCCGGTGCAGCATCGCCGCCGCCTGCCCCAGCTTCACAGCATCAGGTCCGTAATGCCGTAGCTTCCACTCATCCGTGACAACCATCGCCTGACGCAGGGTCCGCCCCATCACACCATCACGCCCGAGCCGGTCAACGCCCAGCAGTCGTACCTGCATCGCCGCCGCACGCGCCGCATTGCTTGACGACGGCTTACGCCGCCGGCCCTGTTTGCGCGCAGAGAGCAGGTGCCGTGTGACAACCAGGACCGGCATGTACGTCGGAGAGGTCGTCTGCGGTGAATCATCGACCTTGACCAGCAGATCGGGGTGGCAAATCTCGTCGATTCCCGAGTACACCCCACCGGGAATCGGGCGCTCATGCATGAGCACGCCACCGGCGATGACGCTTTCTCCACGGGCGATGGCCTCAAGGGTATCCAGGTGAGCGTCCGGCCCCGAGGTCACTGTGTACAGGCCGGGGATGGACGCGATGGACGTCGGCAAGCGGTGCTCGTGGTGAGAAGCAGGTTCGACTAGCCGCCCCTCGCGCAGGTCGAGGCTCAGCCGGTAGCGGCAGCCGATGAGGTCGCTCGCGTGGAGAAGCGGGCGCGAAACGGATGAATCAGTCACAATGAGAATTAGCGTATCGCCACTCGGTAGGAAGTTTCACGTTAAGCTTGGATAGCAAGAATCGTGATGCAGCCACTGCATCTGGCAAGCGCACTCCGGCGCGGTGGGGTTTAAGGGTTTTCCGCCCCGCTTTTCCGGAGGGACTATCTGCGAGCAACTAGGCGAAGGAAAAAATGAGCTTCTTGGGTGACATCCGTGAGCGTCGGCGCGAAACCGCCAAGCAGGTGAAGGCTGCCAAGGCGAAGGCCAAGGAAGAGGCTCGCCACGCAGCTCGACTTAATCGCAAGGCACATAAGGCTGAGGTCAAGGCCGCTAAGCGCGACCAGAAGCACCAGCACAAGCTGGAGCTGAAGGAGGCCGCTGGCCGCGTTCGTTCTGAGGAAAAGCTCGGTAAGAAGGAACTCAAGCTGGAAAACCGTGCTCTGAAGCGCGCGGAGAAGATCCGCAAGGCGAGTGCCAAGGACGAGAAGAAGGCGCTGGCCGCCAAGCAGCGCCACCAGACCAAGATGGCCGAGAAGATCCTGCAACAGCAGCGCAGCCAGGGCTTCAACAAGGACAAGGCAAAGTCGTGGATCGGTGGCGCACGCCTGCTGGTACCGGTGCTGGTTCCGCTGGCCTACCGCGCCATCACTGCCATTCAGCGCCGTGAACACTCTTCGGCCGCGCAGAAGTTCGGTGTTTCCGCTAATGATGCCGCTCGTTACCAGGGGCACGGTGCGCCGCTGCTGGCCCGCATTGAGGCCACTCGTGGTTCACTGACAGAGCTGCGTAAGTCGGGCGTCAAGGGTACCGATGGTTTTATCAAGGACGCCAACTCGCGTCTGGATGTCATGACTGACGCCATTAACACTGCCGAGAAGATGACCCCGGAGCAGCGTCGTCGCGCGCACCACTCCATTACCGCGGAGCTGGATTCGCTGGACCGCCAGATTATTTCGGAGCTGGGCGCGTAAACCCGGCCGCTTCAGGTTGAGGCCACTCGCCGAGATTCATCGAATTGAGCGCGACTGTTGTTGAACAGCAACAGTCGCGCTTTTGCTCTTATTACCCCCGTATCGGGCTATTTTTTCCCACCAATGGCGCTACGGACTGAGAACTACTGTAATGAGGGCTATGCCATCTTCAGATAAATCTCAGACTGCAGCCTCGAATCTGAACGGTGCGGTCTCGTACAGCGACGCAACAGCCCAAAAGCCATTCACCCCTTCTCGTCGTGCCGTACTGCGTGCCGGCGCTACCGGTGCTGCTGCCGGAGCCATCGGCCTGGCAACCGCTACCAGTGCGGGGGCCAATCCTGAGTCACAGTCCCCAGCTAATGCTGGCGGTTCCGGTGGTTTTCAGGTATTCCAACACGGCGTGGCCTCTGGCGACCCACTGCCGGACTCGGTTCTTATCTGGACTCGTGTGACCTCACACCCAGGCGATACCGCAGGTGCAAACCAGGGCCGTCCTGTTGCACTGAAGTGGGAAGTCGCTTCTGATGAGGGCTTCGGCAACATCGTTGCCTCTGGTGCCCTGAACACCGACCCGGATGCTGACAACACTGTCAAGATCGATGTCAAGGGTCTCTCCGCTGATTCCTACTACTTCTACCGCTTTACCGTCACCGCTGGTGATCACGCGGGCCAGGTTTCCCCGATTGGCCAGACTCGCACTGCGCCGCCGGTGAACTCCTCGCCAGATCACCTGGGCATCGCGCTGACTTCCTGCGCTAACTGGGAAAGTGGCTTCTTCTCCGCTTACCGCGACATGGCGGAAAATGACCGCATCGACATCATTATGTGTGTCGGTGACTACATCTACGAGTACGAGGCCGGTGGCTACTCCGGCAAGGGCCCGGTTCGTGACCACAAGCCGGCTCACGAGATCATTTCTCTCGCTGACTACCGCCTGCGCTACGCCACCTACCGTACCGATGCGGACCTGCAGGAAGCTCACCGCGCAAAGCCGTGGATTGTGACCTGGGACGACCACGAGGTCGCCAACGATGATTGGCACAGTGGCGCTGAGAATCACGACCCGGAGACCGAAGGCGACTACATTGCCCGCCGCGACGCCGCTATCCAGGCTTACCTGGAGTGGCTGCCGGTTCGCGCGGTCCCGTTCTCCCAGGGCGGAAAGCTCTACCGCAGCTTCCGTTTCGGCGATCTCGCCGACCTGACCATGCTGGACCTGCGCACCTACCGCGACCAGCAGCTGAAGTTCATCCGCGCTGGCGAGACCGATGATGAGAACCGCTCCATGCTCGGCTCTGAGCAGTTCAATTACCTGCTCGGCCAGTGGCGTTCCTCGAGCGCAAAGTGGCGTGTCGTGGGCAACTCCGTCATGTTCACTCCGGTGCTGGTGCCGCCGCTGGATCCGGAGGCCACCCGCGCTGTCACCGAGCTGCTGAGCTTGCCTCAGGACGGCATGCCGTACAACTTGGATCAGTGGGATGGCTACGCTGCTGAGCGTCGTAAGCTGATCGACATTATGGGCAAGGAAGGCTACGACAACGTTGTCTTCCTCACCGGCGATATTCACTCCTCTTGGAACTGCAACGTACCGAAGGTTCCGGGCGAGTACCCGAGTGCCGGCATTGCCGCTATTGAGATTGTCTGTACTTCCGTCAGCGCCCCGAATATCGATGACATTGTGAAGCTGCCTCAGGACAACCCGATTTCCTTGGCTGCTACCGCTGGACTCAAGGCTGCGAACCCGTACGTCAACTACCTCGAGTTCGACCGCCACGGCTACACTGCCGTCTACTTCGGCCGCGAGGACGTTACCTCTGAGTACCGCCTTGTCGAGGTCAAGGAAGAACCGGACCAGCCGCTTTTCGTCGCCGCTACCTACCGCGGCAAGCCGGGTCAGGGCATGACCCAGGCTTAAGCGCCTTCTCGTCCTTTCGCTTTACGACGACTACCGAGAGCGCACCCCGCATTGCGCCCTCAGTGACGTAGTTGCTGTTCACGACGGCCCTGCACAACATGCAGGGCCGTCTTTTTATTACCCCAAGTTCTTGTGCACAATTAATCGAATTATTAACAAACCATGTATTCAATATAAGTTGCACAATCAAGCTAAATTATCGTCAATAGACATTAAATTTCTTTGCACTTATACTGTGGGGGAAAGAAAATAGGGCTTGATATTAATTTGAAATTTCACCGTATTGAAGTTTCACCGTAAGCCTTCTTCATTATTACAAGTTCAGCACCAAGCTTAGGCAGGGATTCTATGGCACGCCGCGAACTAATTCAGTACATCGACGACCTCGATGGGACTCCACTTGATTCCGCAGACCACCAAGTCGTTCGTTTCTCTTTCCGCGGTAAGAACTACATTCTCGACCTCTCTCAGGAAAATGCAGAGAAGTTCGAGCAGGTATTAGAACCGTATATTGCGAAAGCTTCCATTGATCACAGCACGGTTGTAGCTCCGCGTAAGCGCTCTTCCGCTAATCCCAATGCCGCTGAGGCCCGTGATCGCAATCGCAAGATTCGCCAGTGGGCACGAGAGAATGGCATGGATGTTGCAGACCGTGGTGCGCTGCCAAAGCACATTATTGAAAAGTACGAGAGCGCTAACTAGTTCTCACCCAGGTCCATTTGCCTTCCACTGGGTTTCACCCAGCTTTACTATCTTTAAAACAGGGTCCCGCCACAGCGGGGCCCTGTTTTAAAGTTGGGGCAGGTAATTCGAGTCGCTAGGATAGCGGCTGGAATTGGCACACCGGCCTCATCCGGTTGTCTTACTTTTCTTATCCTTGACATGGAGGAGTCGGCCCGTGGTCATTTTGGAACCATTTGTTTGGCTGGTCTCGTTTGTCCTTAAGGCGTGGCACCTTTTACTGGCCTCAGTATTTCACCTGCCGTCTTCTCTGTCCTGGACGCTTTCTCTCTTCCTGCTGGTGTTTACGGTGCGTGGCGCTTTAGCGTGTCTCGCGTTCCAGCAATTTATCTCGGCGCGCAAGACAGCCAACCTACGGCCGCAGCTTTTTATGCTCAAGGAGCGCTACCGCAGGAGCATCGAGCCGAACTCGCCACAATACGTAAGCTTTGCCAGCAAGGAAATGCGCAAAGCAGAGGGAATTAAGACCTCCGTAATGCTGGCGCCCCTCTTCGTCCAGATTCCCGTGATTATGGGCCTTGTTCGCATGCTGAGGCACATGCTGCGGGCGTCTGAGGGGCCTGGGCTGCCTGCGTCTCATAATGTCGGATTCATCTCTAAGGATGAGATCTCCGACTTTCTGAGCGCGACATTCTTGGGACAGCCTCTACCCGCATATCTGCGCATGGACCCGGCGCAACTGCAAATCCTCGGGGGCAATCATGATTCGCTGTTAACTTTCTGCATTATCGGCATCGTGGCAGCGGCCTTTTTCACCGGTTTTAACTTGGTCATTTCCTACCGCCGGTTGCAGCGCACTCTCGACTATTCCAATAGCGTCAGTGTATTCCTCAGCAAATTCATGCGCGTAATGCTTATCTACGCACCGTTGATGATCCTCTTCGCGGGTTTCTTTGGCCCAACACCTGTGGCTCTAATTGTCTACTGGGTCACCAATAACTTCTGGACACTGACCCAAAATATCATTCTCACCCGCTATGTGGAAAAGACCTACCCGCTCACGGACGATTTCCGAACTCTTCAAAGCCACCAAAAGGGTGAATACGAATCGGAGCGGGAAGAAAAGAAGAAGTTAAAGCAGGCCAAGCGTCACTTTTATATCAAATCCGCATTCGCTCCGTGGAAGATAAAGCAGCATAAGAGCGAATATGCCGCTATTGAGAAGGAATCGCGGGACCGTCGTAAAGCAAAGCAGGAAGAAGAATATGCCCAGGCTTTGAAAATTGCGAAGGTTCGCTACATGGTGACCCAGATGCGGCCTGGTGCTCAGGACAATTTGCCATCCCTGACGCAGGATATGAAGATTTCCTCGGGTATAGTTCCGCCGCTTCCCGGCCTGGCTAAAGTGCGGGACGACATGAAACGACAAGCCGAGAAAGCGCAAAAAGCACAGAAACGGCCGAAGCCAATTCTGATTGCAAAGAACCTGGGAATGCTACTCGGCCAGAATACGAAGAATATGGTTAAGAAAGCCACCGGCTCAAAGGAGTCGGACTGGAAACGCTTCCGAGATTAGCCCGTGAGTAAAAAGGCGAGAACTACGACGCGTTAAAAAAGGGAATTAAGTATTTACGTGACCAGGTCACGGGCCAGGTCGCGCGCCATCTGCAGCGGGTTCAGGTCTTTGGACATCTTGGCACCCGCGAGGCCGCCGTCGAGGTAGAGCAACAGCATATTTGCGTGAGCGGACGGCATACTAGATTCATTTTCAGTCAGCAGCGTGTGTAGCTGTTGCCAAACCCAGGAACGGTGATCGGCTGCAGCCTGACGGATGTCCTGCTCCGACTCCGTTTCCGGCCGCGGATATTCACTAGCCGCATTCTGGAAGTGTGAACCACGGAAGTCGATTGCCGGCTGCTCCGCAATACACTGATCAAAGAAAGCGAGAATCTTCTCCGCCGGGGTATCCAAAGAGGCCACTCGCTGCTCCCAAGCCTCCCGCCATTTGGCGTCAAGGTCTTGCAGATATGCGATGACTAGCTTGTCCTTGGATCCAAACAACGAGTACAGGCTCGCTTTGGCCACATCAGCTTCCCGCAGGATGCGGTCAATGCCGACGACTCGGATGCCCTCCGTTGTAAACAGAGTTGTCGCTGATGCCAGGAGGCGCTCCCGCGGACTGGGGCGGTTACGACGGCGAGAGGAAGCGCGGCCGCCTTTTGCGCCCTTGCCCGTTGTCGCTTCTGCCACGGCAGTACCTCTCGTCCTTCCAAAGTCACACCTCGTTCTAACAGCTGCTTACTCGCAAATACCGGCGTTAGCGCCATTGCTTTCAGAGCACTGAACAGGGCGTTCATAGTCTGTGATATTCCATTGTAGGCGTATCTGCGACTGTGATTTTGTAAAAGAACAAACTAGTCAGTCTTTCAGCCTCTAGTCCTACTTTAGCGTGCGATGATTGCTGCCCCCAACAGATGTCACGACAATCGCAGAACGCCAACGTCACGACAACCGCACAACAAAAAAGGGCATCTCAATGTTGATGAGATGCCCCGCGCTCTAGCTCACTATCCAGTAGATAGCAGCGTTACGACGCTTCGTGCATAGTCGCGCTGTTTTGCTTGGCTTACTTGCGCTTTTGAACCAGGCCGACAATCCACAACAGGATCACGGCGCCGAGCAGACAGGTGAGGAAGCTGAAGAACTTTCCGCCACCGGCGACATCAACGCCGAACAGGGTGAGCAGCCAACCGCCCAAGAAACCACCGACGATACCAACGACGATATTCAGGACGACGCCCATCTGTTCATCGGTGTTCATGATCTTAGAGCCGATCCAGCCGGCAAGACCACCGATGATAATCCAGCTGATGAAGCCCATCGTGGGACTAAAGGAGGCAGCAAGAAGAATCTCGTTCATGATAGATATTCCTTTCCCGAAATCGTTCTGACTCAACTATAAGTCTTTCCGAAAAATCTTGCATACACTGCAAGCACTATCAGGCCATTTCGGCCACTGGGAAACTAGCGAGATAACAGTCGGATAACCACAGGAAAACTCTTATAAAATCTGTACTTTCTGCATGAAAACGGGGTTTATGCAGACGAGAGCCCTCATTTGGATAAGCCAAAGCCGGCCCCCGACGCCTGTCGGAAACCGGCTAGGTTCTACTTATAAATATTCGGTAACGGTTTCTGCACTCGGCGCTAAAAGCGCCTCGACGACCGCCGCCGGCGTCTTTTCTCAGCCCCCTCGAAGGGCGCTTTAGGCGTCAGTCTCCGGGCGGACGACCATCATCGGGCAAGCAGCCGCCTGCAGGAGTGCACGCGAAGTGGAGCCGAGCAGCATGCCCTTGAAACCTCCGCGGCCGTGGCTGCCGACGACCAGCAGCTGCGAGCCTTCCGAGGCATCAGCCAGAGCACGAACCGGGCGGTCGCGGGTAACAACCTTCTTGATGGCCACTTCCGGGTACTTCTTAGCGTACTTCTCCAGACGGTGGCCGAGCAGAGCCTTCTGCTCCTCTTCCACAACCTGCCACTGGCTCTGAGCTGCAGAAAGGCCAGCCAGGGAAGCCTGTACCTGCATGTCCATCCAGGTGTGAACCGCAATCAGTTCGGCACCACGAGCATCGGCCTCACGGAATGCGTACTCCGTTGCCTTTTCGGAAATATCGGAGCCATCGACACCGACAACGACAGGACCGTACTTGGTCTCATCGGTTACCAGGTTGTCCTCGCGGACAACAACAACCGGGCACGATGCGTGGGAAACAACAGCGGCGGAAACCGAACCCATGACCATGCCAGAGAGCCCACCCAGACCGCGAGAGCCCATAACCACCATGGTTGCCTGCTCAGACAGGTCGAGCAGCATGTCAATCGGACTGCCCTCTTCAATCTGGTGGCTGACATCTACCGACGGTGCGAAGTCGAGGGCAATCTTCTTGGCCTCGTTAATCTTCTCCAGGGTCTCGGCCTCAAGATCGTCGTAAAGCTCCTGCGGCGGAACCATGCCCTCTGCGTAGAGGAACTGCGGCATGGAGTAGCTGCTGACCAGACGGAGCGGCTCACCGCGCTTCACTGCGGTGTTAGCGGCCCACTTGACGGCGGTCTTGGATGCCTCCGAGCCATCGACCGCGCACACAATGATGTTCTGCCTTGGCATTGATTGCCTCCTTATTATGCGATCCATAAAAATTGGCTCTCCGCGGCCCGACCGCAACGCAGCTACACCTATCGCACCTGCTTGGACGCCATTTTAATGGACAAGCTTTGCTATTTAGTCAACTCTTCCGAGCCAACCCTTTTATTACTTTCACCTCCACCCTACCCCCATTATGTTGCGACCGACAGGGCAGAATGTTGTCCACCTACGCCATTAGGGGCGATACCAACACCGCCCTGCGCCAGCAGCTCCGCTTACCCGCCGGGTGAATCCGGGGCACCTGTTAAAGTCAGCCGTATGCGTCGCATGCCACTGCCCATTCGCGATGGGCTCAACCCATCCCGCATCGCCGCTCCCGGGCGTCGTGGCGATGCCCCCACCCGTGCGTGGGATCTTCTCGCAGGCGCTATCGCAGGTCAAACCCACCGCCACCCAGACGATGATGAAGCGGCTGTGGCCAAGCGTTTTGCAGATGGGCTCGTCGTTCGCGCCAACTCAGTGCCCTACAGTCCGGATGACATGGTGAAGCCCGGCGCGGAAATGTGGTTTTACCGCACCCCGGCACCGGAGCGCACAATCGCGGGGCCGATGCCGATTGTCTTTCAAGATGACAACCTTGTGGTCGTCGACAAGCCGTCGTTTTTGGCAACGATGCCGCGCGGCCGACATATTACGGAAACTGCTGTGGTTCGTCTGCGGCGGGAGCTGGGTAATCCGGAGTTGGTTCCCGCGCATCGCCTCGACAGACTGACGTCGGGGTTGCTCATCTTTACCGCCCGGCGCGAGGTTCGCGGCGCCTACCAGGGACTTTTCGCATCGGGGGAAGTCACTAAGCGCTATCACGCACTGACGTCGCCTACACCCATCGCTGGCGCGGCCAGCGAAGCCCTGCCCGAGACCCCACTGGAATTGCGCACACGACAGCACAAAATTGCTGGCCAGATGCAGGCTTATACTCTCGAGGGCGAGCCAAACGCCCACACCATCATCGAGCGCATTTCGCTTGTCGACGTGCCTTCGGACGCCGACGGCCTCGCTGCCGACAGTGGTCGCGTTGCGCTGTGGCAATTGAAGCCCATCACCGGACGCACTCATCAGCTGCGGCTGCACTTGAGTGAACTGGGCTTTCCCATCCTGGGTGACCAGTACTACCCGGAGATTCTGCCGCTGGAGGCCGAGAATGCCTCGGAGCCCCTGCACCTGGTCTGTGTAGAAATGAGTTTCGCTGACCCCGTGACTGGTGAACAACGAACGTTCCATTCCCGCCGCAGCGTTTTCAATCCGCTTTCGCTGCCGGATATTAATTCGCCGTTGATCAAATCTAATTAGAAGAGAGCCCCTCCCCCATGTCTGCCAAGCATGCAAAACGCCCCACCAAATCATCCGCTGAGTCTTCTTTGAAGCATTCCGCCCCACCAGCGGCGGCCTACGCTGAGGGGCTCACCAAGAAGTACGGTGTCGGCAATGCCGCTGTTACTGCACTGGACCATGTCGATATCTCTTTTGCCGCTGGTGAGTTCACCGCGATTATGGGGCCGTCCGGGTCGGGTAAGTCGACATTGATGCACTGCATGGCCGGCTTGGACTCCGCGACGTCGGGAAGCGCGTACATCGGCACGACGGAACTGTCGAAGCTGTCGGACAAGGAGATTACGGCGCTGCGGCGTGACCGCCTGGGCTTTGTGTTCCAGTCCTTCAACTTGGTGCCGACGTTGACAGCGGCGGAGAACATCACCCTGCCTATCAATATCGCTGGTCGTAAGGTGGATAAGCAGTGGTTCGAGGAAATCACCACACGCCTCGGGCTTAAGGAACGGCTTACGCACCGCCCCTCGGAACTGTCCGGTGGCCAGCAGCAGCGTGTCGCCTGTGCGCGTGCCATTGTCAGCCGGCCGGAGATCATCTTTGGCGATGAGCCGACGGGCAACTTGGACTCGAACTCATCCCGTGAGGTGTTGACGATTCTCCGCGATGCGGTTGATGACATCGGCCAGACCGTTGTCATTGTGACGCATGATGCCACCGCCGCGTCCTACGCAGACCGTGTTGTGTTCCTCGCGGATGGCCGCGTGGTTGACGAGCTTCGCAACCCCACGCCCGCCGATATTTTGGCGCACATGGCAGATATTGAGAATCTTTAGGAAGGCAGGTCATCTCTCCCCATGGCATCATCGTCTTCCACGCTAAGCCGCGTCGCCTGGCGTAATATCACCTCGCACAAGTTGCGCCTCGTGCTCACAATTATTTCGGTCGTGCTGGGCACAGCCTTCATCACCGGCGCATTTGTGTTCACATCATCGCTGGACAAGGCCTTTAAGGGCGCAATGAGTACCGCTTATGACGGTGTCGACGTGGTGGTGACGGCCCCAGCTGACAATCCCGGTGCTCTCACCGAAGAAACCGCGCAGGAAATCGAAAGCTTCCCCGGGGTCCGAGCCCTCAACATTGGCGATCCCAACAACAGCATTACGGCCACAGGAGCCGACGGCAAGCCGATTCAAACCAATGGTTCGCCATCGATGGGTCTTCCCTACTATCCAGCGGCCGAAGCGGTGGGCAACAAGGTCACGGTTACCGAGGGGCACGCGCCAGAAACACCAGGTGAGGTGGTCGTCAACTCCACTACCGCCGAACTCGGCAACCTCCACGTCGGCACTGAAATCAAGGTGGCCACCCGTCTCGAGCGGGCGACGGTGAAGGTTGTCGGCATCGCTGATACCTCCATCGACGAAACCGGCTACCTCGCGGTCTTTTTCACCCAGAATCAGTGGCGCGAGCTCTACGGCGCGGACAGCCATATGGACATGTTCACCCTCGCCGCAGATTCCACCACTGACGCTGCCACGCTTACCCGTGATGTCGCAGAAGCATTTCCCGAGCTCAAGGTAGAGGCAGGCTCTAAGCTCGCCGACGAGGCCTCCGAACGTGTCTCCTCTGCCTTAAGCTTTGTCAACTACTTCCTCATCGCTTTCGGGCTCATCGGGCTGCTTGTGGGCATCTTCATCATCTCCAATACTTTCACCATGCTGGTCACTCAGCGCATGAAGGAGTTCGCTCTCCTACGCGCCCTCGGTGCTTCACGACGACAGCTCACTGGGTCAGTCCTCTTGGAGGCATTCATTGTTGGCCTCATCGGTTCCGCACTAGGTGTCATCACGGGATTTGGGCTGAGCCAGGGGCTATTCATGCTTCTCGATGCCATGAGTATCTCCATGCCCGGCGACGGCCTAACATTCGAACCGGTGGCAGTCATCGTGCCCCTCGTAGTCGGTGTGGCCATCACCATGATCGCCGCCTGGGCACCGGCCGCCCGCGCTGGTGCCGTTCCTCCCGTAGAAGCCATGCGCTCTGGGGATCAAACAACGAGCAATAGCCTCAGTGCTCGGACGTGGGCCGGTGCTGTGCTGGCGTCCGCCGCTATCGCCATCATTGCCTGGGCATTGCAGTGGAACGACGCAGAAACCAAGATTCGTGCCATCTTCGTTGGTGTCGGTGCAGTGATGGCCGTAGCCTCCGTCTGGCTTGTCGGACCCGCGCTGTCCATGCCTCTGATCGGAGGACTGGGGCGCGTCGTAGGTGCGCCTTTTGGAACCGTCGGCAAGCTTGCGGCAACGAACTCCCACCGCAATCCGCGCAGAACGGGAACCACATCGTTTGCACTGACGCTCGGGCTTGCGCTGGTGACTGTGATCGGCATGTTCGGCGTATCCATGAAGGAGGCGGTCAATGAGTGGTCAGAGACCAATCTGACGGCTGACTTCGTACTCTCGCCACCTCTGACCGCGCATTCGGCCCTGCCGCTTGGGGTCGAGGACGCAGTGAAGGATATCGATGGTGTCGACGACACCGCAACTTTGTCGATTGGTGCGCTGCTGGTGATCCCGCCTGAGGAAGCCGCCACGATGATAGCTTCCGACGGCGAACAAACTGAAGTCGGACCGGAATCTAGTAATGCGTCGGTTTTCAACTCCAACGTCGGCAAATGGTACGGCACTCGCGCCATCCAGGGCTCCCTGGATCTGGCCAAGCCGGATGCGGGAATTGTCATCAGCGAATCAACAGCGAAAAAGAATAGTTGGAACGTTGGCACTGAACTCGCAGTTGTTTCCAAAGGCGGCATAACACGGCTCCCCGTCACCGGCATTTTTGCTGACACAAGTGATCCCGGCCAGTCGATTATGGTCTCCGACGAAGCCGCCCATAAATATGTCAAAAGCAGCCACCTGTTGCCTTTCCAGACCTACGTCGATATTTCTGATTCCATCGCGGCAGACAGCGGCTCCATGGATGAAATGAAGCAAAAGCTTAGCGACGCAGTTGCGGACTACCTCGTAGTACAGGTGATGACTGCTAAGGAGTTTGCGGGTCTGGCTAATGCCTCTATCGATGTCATGCTGGGAATCGTCTACGCTCTGCTGGCCCTGGCGGTCATCATTTCGATTCTGGGAATTATCAATACTGTCGCACTCTCAGTTGTCGAGCGCCGCCAGGAGATTGGCATGCTTCGGGCCGTCGGCCTGCAACGCTCGGGGATTCGCCGGATGATTCGCCTGGAATCTGTGGAAATCTCCATTTTCGGCGCGGTTGTAGGTATTGTCCTCGGCTTGTTCCTCGGCTGGTCACTTCTGACCGTGCTGAAGGATGAGGGCCTGAATACTATCGCGGTACCGTGGCTGCAGATCGTTCTCATGCTGCTTGGGTCTGCGCTTGTGGGCATTATTGCTGCTCTCGGCCCTGGTCAGAAAGCCGCGAAGACACCGCCCCTGGCCGCTATCGCAGACGAATAGTCGCCGTTATATGAAAGCGCCCCGTGCAGATATTGTTTCTGCACGGGGTTTCTATTTCGCCTTATCGCCTACGCCGAATCAGCAATCCAGCTCACGCATTTCCACTGGAAATTCACACGGCCGCGTTGGCCTTGCGAACCTCGCGTTCACGATTCTTCAGCGCCTTATTGAGAAGCATAAAGAACCACACAAAGCCGACCGTCAGGATAATGTGGCCGAGTCCTGCAATTCCCGAGTACATCGCACCCCAGGCCTCCGGGCCTGAAACAACGTGCACGATACCGTTAGCCACCATCATGCCAATCGTCCAAACAATGCCGACATTCTGAACGATGAACCAGCGATCAAAGCCCTTGACAGCTGAAATATTGAATTGACCATCCAATGCCAGCGCAACCAAGAAAAAGATTGTGCCAAGAACAAGGAAATGCGTGTGCAGCGTATTGAGCTGCGTTTTATCCCCGAAATCCATCGCACGGGTAAATTCACGATAGAAAACGCCAGAAAACAGACCAAGACCGAGATACACCGAAGCAGCTGTGAATAACTTACGCATACTTCGTAGCCTACTCAGATAACGCTGGCTTCTAAACGGACCAAACCCAGGGGGTTAAACGAAAGTTTGATTCCGCGAATCTAGACGGCCTCAAACTAACCGCGCGAATCGAGCCAACACACGTTCGGGCACAGTTTTGAATAGGGCCATCACCAGGCCATATAGGCCGGGCGCTACCTCCGCCCGACCGACCTCTGCTGCACGTAACGTGCGCACCACTAAATAATTGAGATTCTGCTCCGGCATAAGACGCAACTTCACCGACTTCGCCTGCTTAACGACGTCCCGGAGAGCGGTGGTCTTAACCTTTCCCGGGTAGCAAATAGTGACAGTTACACCATTAGGTTTTAATTCCTCCCTAAGGCTGTTACCCCAATGCCGAATAAACGCTTTCGATGCCGTGTATACCGCTAATCCTGGAGTTGGTGCTACAGCTGAGATCGATGAAATGAGAATGATGTGGCCGTTCTTTCCGAATAGATCGTTTAGCGAGTAAACCGCTGCGACCGTACCGCGAATATTCGTCTGTATCATTTGATCAGCCTGCGAAAAGTCCTGGGTTTTAACATCGCCATAATTCGCATACGCGGCATTGAGGATTAAGTAAACTATCGTCGCGTGATGGCGCTCGACATAATTCCGGATTTTATCGCCAAAATCATCATCGGACTGGTCTAGACGAAGATGGCGAAGACGAGGACCTTGGCTCCTAGAGCGCTCAGAGTCCTCGCTGGAAGAATCATCGTTGTAGCTACGAGAAACACACCAAATTTCATCTAGGTCCGGACGTAGCTGCCCGAGTTTATCGGCGAAGACGGCGCCTATGCCCCGAGATGCTCCAGTCACGATTCCCACTCGCATGAATTCCAAGATACAGCTGACTGGGAGGAGCAATTAAAACGGCGACGACGTAGCGCGCCGCATAGGAATAAGCATACGAACAGCAAAATGCAGCACTAAAACGCTAGTTAATTCTGTTTACTCGTGGGGAAAACAAAAGTGGGC
>NZ_NOVT01000003.1:0-239 GCF_008042455.1 Corynebacterium sp. LK10 | reverse complement strand
ACAAACAACCACCACACACAAACAATGCATGCGGCCTGGCCGTTATCCAAAAATAAAACGTTCTCCCCTTCGAACCGACGAGGCCAAAAAAGAAGAGAACAACCATGATCTTTCCCACAAATGAAAAAACCACGCGAAAAGCACCCAAACAAAGGCGCCGCCACGCAATCCATCACCCGCAAGCACAAAAGGACCCAAAACAAACAAAGGCCCCCGGCACCCACCAGCAACACACACGC
>NZ_NOVT01000026.1:0-263 GCF_008042455.1 Corynebacterium sp. LK10 | reverse complement strand
CCACTGGCCTGACGCGGCGAGGCGCCACGGTTGAGCAGATTGACAACCTGGGCGCGCAAAAATCGATTGTCATCGAGTTTGCGCGGCTTTGGACGAGCAAGACGCCCGCGGCTGGCCTGATCAGCGTGATAGGCATCGTAGATACCATCGACGCTGTTGCGTGCGATTTCACGACTGATAGTGGATTGACTACGACAGACTATCTGGGCGATACGCCGGTGCGAATGACCTGCCCGCAGGCAATCGGCAATAATTAAGCGTTC
>NZ_NOVT01000032.1:0-265 GCF_008042455.1 Corynebacterium sp. LK10 | reverse complement strand
GGCCAGCCCTAGCCGCCGACCAGTACCAACACGAGATACATCACCAGGTGTTATCCGACTGCGGGTATTCATAGTGGTCAATCTAGCCCGCCGGTTATACACCGTGGTTGTGCACACCCCAGCCTGTGCAGCAATCTCGGCAACACTATATGAGCCGGCCATAAGCATCTCGTAGATCACGCGATGCTTATCCATCATCGAGACCTTCGGGCAGTGCGATTGGTGCTGAATCGCAATTCCGGCTTGTCGCGCCCACCGCCTGACA
>NZ_NOVT01000023.1:0-430 GCF_008042455.1 Corynebacterium sp. LK10 | reverse complement strand
CGCCAGCCCTAGCCGCCGACCAGTACCAACACGAGATACATCACCAGGTGTTATCCGACTGCGGGTATTCATAGTGGTTAAACTAGCCCGCCGGTTATACACCGTGGTTGTGCACACCCCAGCCTGCGCGGCAATCTCGGCAACACTATATGAGCCGGCCATAAGCATCTCGTAGATCACGCGATGCTTATCCATCATCGATAACTTCGGGCAGTGCGATTGGTGCTGAATCGCAATTCCGGCTTGTCGCGCCCACCGCCTGACAGTTGGTGAGGGTATCGCTAAATCGCGCCCAACTGCGCTTGCTGATGCCCCGTTGGCAATGTGTTGAAGCGCAATGGGTTTGATGGCACTGTATTTCGTTCGGCGGGTTTGCTTCACTACTTCTCCTGGTCGAAAGTGGTGATGCATTCACCGCCTGAACCTACCG
>NZ_NOVT01000022.1:0-277749 GCF_008042455.1 Corynebacterium sp. LK10 | reverse complement strand
ATAATTGTTTTGTTTGTGGGTCGTGGTAGCCAGTTCCCGTGTGGGGTTGGGTGCTGCGGCCCACTTTTTGTTACCCACGAGTAAACGGGATTAAATAGGGGTTGGTCTGCTCGGTAGCGGAAGGCGGGCTTACCGGTGTCTTGAGGCTTAAGGGGGCAAAGGGTGTCCGGGTTAATGGACACAGGCGTGTCCGCTTAGAGGATCGCCCGGTTGGCACCTTTCGCTGCTTACCCCAATGTGAGTTACTGACTGCCTTTATGGCTGTCATTGGCGGGTGAATGCGGGGTTAGTTCCTGGGTCTATGGCAGCGGCTGTGGGCTAATTAAAGTTACTGACTGCGTTTATGACAGAAATAGCGCGAAAGATCGCTTGAAAGTGTCATAAACTCATACAGTTTCACGTTTGCAGCCCGTATTTATGCCTGCAGCCTGTACTCACACGTATAGCCTCCAATCGCGTGTACAGCCCGTATTCAAGCGCAGCCCATTCTCGCAAGCAAAGCTCGCAAGCTCATTGTCAACTAGGCCCAACTAGGCCCAACTACGCCCAGCGAGACCCAAACATACGTCGATAGTGCACATGTTACCTTCCGTAGGGCACAAGTTACCCCCGTTAGCGAACGCTGCAATCGTGCCTTTACCAGCACAAATTAGCCAACGCTAAGCCAAGTTCGAAATATGCCCTAAATATTGCGTAATTTCATAACGTATTTACTTGTTAAATAGGGAACCCTAAGCTAATGTTTCACAGGTAATGATTACCTAAGTAAGTGATTGGGTAACGGCGTCTAAGTGGCGTTTGTTTAACAATCCTACTGTGACCGAAGGGATGCCTTTAAGTGGCGCGTTCTAACTCCGGCCGTATTCGCAATATCGTAGTTGCATCTGTTGCGAGCCTTGGACTTGTTCTTGGTGCTTGTTCTACTGATGCCGGTAACGAGGATAAGTCTGCAGCTGCAGGCAACGAGTCTACTATTACCGTTACTGATAATCATGGTGAGCAGACCGTACCTGCCGAGATTGACTCTGTTGTGGCCACGGATAACCGTTCCTTCGAGATGCTCGATCAGTGGGGTATTAAGCTGGCTGCAGCTCCTAAACCGATTATCCCGTTCACGGTTTCCGACTACAAGGACAATCCTGACGTTCAGGACATCGGCAATCACCGCGAGCCGAATCTCGAAATTGTTGCTGCTGCTGACCCGGACCTGATTGTGAACGGTCAGCGTTTCGGCAAGTACTACGATGACCTGAAGAAGCTCGCTCCGAACTCCGCGATTGTGGAGTTTGAGCCGCGCGAGGGCAAGCCGCTGGACGAGGAGCTCAAGCGGCACGCTAAGGGCCTGGGCGCCATCTTCGGTAAGGAGAAGGAAGCCGATCAGCTCATCGCAGACTTTGACAAGGCTCTGGAGCGCGCTCGCAAGGCTTACAACCCGGACGTGAAGGTCATGGCGCTGAACTCGTCGGGCGGCACCCTCGGTTACATTGCTCCGACTGTTGGTCGTACCTTCGGCCCGCTGTTCGACCTGATTGGCATGAAGCCGGCGCTGGAGGTCGACAAGGCCAGCGATGACCACCAGGGTGATGAGATTTCCGCCGAGTCCATCGCTGAGGCAAACCCGGACTTCATCATGGTGCTTGACCGCGATGCTGGCACCTCTGTCCGCGGTACCGATGAGTACCGTTCGGCACAGTCTGTGGTCGAGGAAGCCGCTCCGCTGAAGAACGTGAAGGCAGTCAAGGAGGGCAAGATCTACTACGCCCCAGAGGACACTTACACCAACGAGTCCATCATCACGTACACGGAGATTCTGAACGGGCTTGCCGACGCCTTCGAGCAGGCCTAATAGTTCTCTGACCAGTCACAGGAGTACCTCACCAACTCTATGCAGAAGTTACTGGATTCCCGACTAGCCATCGGGATTGCCTTTGTGGCAGTCCTGGTGGCTATGTCGCTGTTTGTAGGCCAATACGACATCCTGGGCGCCGACGACGGCTGGGAGATGTTCGCCACTACGCGTATACCGCGCACCATTGCACTAGTGCTCTCGGGTGCCGCGATGGCGATGTGTGGCTTGGTCATGCAGCTACTTACGCGCAACAAGTTTGTCGAACCCACCACCACGGGAACCACGGAGTGGGCTGGTCTCGGCCTGATTTTCGTGATGTATTTCTTTCCTTCGGCCTCGATGCTTGGCCGGATGGGCGGGGCAATCATCTTCGCTTTCATCGGCACGGCAGTGTTCTTCCTGTTCTTGCGCCGTGTCGCTTTGAAGTCAAGTCTGGTTGTGCCCATCGTGGGCATCATGTTGGGTGCGGTAGTCAGTTCGATTTCGACTTTCTTTGCGTTACAGACGGACATGCTGCAGTCGCTAGGCGTGTGGTTCGCAGGCTCTTTTACTGCCATTTATAAAGGGCAGTACGAATTCCTGTGGCTGGTCGTCATCGTGGTTGCAATCGTCTTCGTATTCAGCGATCGGTTAACGGTTGCGGGGCTTGGTGAGGACATTGCCACCAACGTCGGTCTGAACTACAAGCGAATCGTGTTCCTGGGAACGGGGCTGATTGCAATCGCAACAGGTTTGGTCACCGTCGTGGTGGGCAACCTCCCATTCCTGGGGCTCATCGTCCCGAATATCGTCTCCATGTTCCGTGGCGATGATCTGCGCTCCAATCTTCCCTGGGTATGCCTGGTGGGCATTGCCATTGTGACGATTGCGGACCTGATTGGCCGCGTCATTATCGCCCCGTTCGAGATTCCGGTATCGGTGATTCTCGGCATCCTGGGTGCTGCCATCTTCGTCTATCTGATTGTGGAGCGGCGTCGTGCTTAATCTCAGTTCAACTCACACGGTGGCCGACCAGGCCGGGCCGCAAACGACGTCGTTTAGCACGGCCGCCGCGGCGCGCAGGTACTGGATTATCATTGCTGCGCTGGCGGGCCTGGCGGTGTTGTTTACGGCGGGCCTGCTTGCGTGGGACAACCCGTTGCCGTTCGGTACGGATGGTTTTTGGCTGATTGCGCGCCGGCGTCTTGATGCCGTAATTGCCATGATCGTGGTTGCCTGCTGCCATGCCGTCGCGACAGTGGCGTTCCAGTCGATTGCGAATAACCGAATTATTACGCCGTCGATTATGGGGTTTGAAGCGCTGTACGTGGCTATCAGTACCGCTGCGGTGTACTTCTTCGGGGCGACGGGTCTGATGAATGCCGGCTCGGTTGGGGCGTTTGTGCTGCAGCTCGTGCTGATGGTGGGGCTGTCGCTGGTGCTGTATGCGTGGCTGTTGACTGGGCAGGGCGCGGATATGCACAGCATGCTGCTGGTGGGCATTGTTATCGGTGGCGGGCTGGGCTCGGTATCGACATTTATGCAGCGCATGCTGACGCCTTCGGATTTTGACCTGCTGACGGCGCGGCTGTTCGGCTCTGTCAACAACGCGGACCCGGAGTTTTTCCCGGTGGCGATCCCGCTGGTGATCGCGGCAATCGTGGTGATTGCGCTGCATTCGCGGGCCCTCAATGTCATGTCGTTGGGGCGTGAAGTCGCGACGAATCTGGGCGTGAATTACCAGGTTCGGTCCATCACCGTGCTGGTTGCGGTGTCCGTGCTGATGGCAGTATCGACGGCTATGGTCGGCCCGATGACATTCCTCGGCTTCCTGGTCGCGACCATTGCGTACCAGGCTGCGGATACCTATGACCATCGTTTTGTGCTGCCGATGGCGGCGCTAATCGGCTACGTCACGCTGGCCAGTGCGTATTTCATCCTCAATCACGTTTTCTATGCCCAGGGCGTGGTGTCCATCATCATCGAGCTGGTTGGCGGTTCGATCTTCCTCTACGTCGTTTTGAAGAAGGGACGGCTATGATTCTCCTCGACAGTGTAAGCAAGAGCTATACCAGCGAGGTGTCAATTGGCCCCGTTGACCTGGAAATTCCAACCAATGCGATTACGGCTCTGATTGGGCCGAATGGTGCGGGCAAGTCCACGCTCTTGACTATGATTGGCCGCCTCCTTGCCGTCGATTCCGGCGACATCAACGTCGGCCCCTACAACGTGGGCAAGACCAAGTCGAAGGATCTGGCGAAGGTGCTGTCGATTCTGCGCCAGGACAACCACTTCGTCACCCGCCTCACCGTGCGCCAGCTGGTCAGCTTCGGCCGTTTCCCGTACAGCCAGGGGCGTCTGACCGCCGAGGACGAGCGCATCATCTCCCAATACATTGAGTTCCTCAATCTTGAGGCGCTCCAGGGCCGCTACCTCGACGAGCTCTCCGGTGGGCAGCGTCAGCGTGCGTATGTCGCAATGGTGCTCTGTCAGGAGACGGATTACGTGCTTCTCGACGAGCCGTTGAACAACCTGGATATTTCTCATTCGGTCGACATCATGTCGTACCTGCGCACTGCAGTGCGCGATTTGGGTCGAACCATGGTGGTGGTGTTGCATGACATCAATTTCGCGGCTCGCTACGCCGACTACATCTGTGCGGTCAAGGATGGCCAGATTGTAGAGCACGGCCTTACCGCAGAGCTGATGCGTTCGGAGGTTCTGAGCCCAATCTTCAACACTCAGATTGACATCGTCCAGGGCCCGCACGGCCCGGTCGCCTGCTACGGCTCTTAAGGCAATTCCTGGCCGGACCCACGCAGCCGATACAATCTAGCCTCATGACTATTACTGCTGCCGTTGACGGTTCCGCCCTGCACAACCCCGGACCTGCCGGGTGGTGCTGGTATATCGACGACAGCTGCTGGGCCGCCGGCGGATGGAAAGAGGGAACCAACAACCGCGGGGAGCTCACCGCTCTTGCCGAGCTGCTCCGCGCCACCGCGCACATCCCCGACGAGCCCCTTTTCGTACTGTGTGATTCGCAGTACGTGATCAACTCCGTCACTAAGTGGATGCCGGGGTGGAAACGCAAGGGATGGAAGAAGCGCGACGGCAAGCCCGTCCTCAACGTCGATATCTTGCAGGACATCGACCAGCTGCTTGCCGGCCGCAATATCCACCTCGAGTGGGTCAAGGGACATTCCGGTCACGACTTGAACGAGGCTGCTGATCAGCGTGCCCGCGCCGCCGCCACCGCGTATCAGAAGGGCACCGCCGTGCCGGAGGGGCCAGGTTTCGCTGGTTCGGGTAGTCGCGCGCAGACGAATGCGGCGCCAACAAAAACCACCCCCGCGCCTAGTTCCGAGCCTAAGGCACCCAAGGCCGCAACCTTCGAGCAGGAAGGCCTCTTTGACCTCGCCGTCGACACCACCGTGACACCCGAGGACGCCGCCAAGGAAGCGCTCACCATTTTCCGCCGCGCCGCACATCGCGCTGAGCAGGGTAATGCCCGCGCACTCAAGGCATTGCTTAACGACGCCCTGGGCGCCAACCTCGCCGTGCCAGACGGGCTTTCGGATGCCGAGCATGAGCTCCGCGTCGAGGGAACCACCGCTACCGCGCAGTTCACCACTGACGACTGGGTTGGCCTGGCTGTCTGGGATTTGTCCGAGGCAGTGGGGAAGGCCACAGGTTCCGCACGTTTGCTGGGCTGGAATGTGGGCAGGTCTTAGCGGTAGTATGAAAGTTTGGTCTTTTAGGTAGACCACCAGGCAATCCGGGGTTACTGGTAGCCTGAAAACACATAAATTCTTTTACTCATTACTTATAAGGAGCTCCGACTTCATGGCTGAGCACGAAGGTCCTCGTTCCGGCGAAGGCCGAGGAAATCGCGGAAACCGCGGGTCTAACCGTTCCCATGGTCGTGGCGAGGGCGGCTTTAACGGGCGCAACCGCAACGACCGTCGTGGACAGGGCGGTGGCCCGGGTGGTCGTGGCCGTGGTGGTCACGGTGGTCATGGCGGTAACCGCGATTCCCGTGGTTCGCGGGGCTTCCGTCGTGATGATCGCGATGATCGTGACTTTAACCGGGACGACCGTGGCGACCGCAATGACCGCGGTGGCCGTGGCGGTCGTGGCTACAACCGCGATGACCGCAATGATCGTCGCGGCCCGGGCGGACGCAGTGGCCAGGGAGGCCGCAACTTCGACCGTCGTGGCGGCAAGCCACGTCGCTCCAACCGTGGTGGCCGCTTCCAGGATGAGAAGCGTACGCACCGCACCGGCCCGCAGCGCCCAGGTTTTCGCGAGGAGCGCATTGAGGCTCGCAAGAACGAGCCGAAGCTGCCAGATGACATTCGCGCAGACGAGCTCGACCCGAGCGTGCGCCAGGATCTGAAGAGCCTGGCTAAGGACAACGCCGACAAGGTTGCTCGTCACATGATTATGTCCGCAATCCTGATGGCTGAAGACCCGAAGCGTGCCCTCGAGCACGCCCGCGCAGCGAAGGACCGCGCTGGTCGCGTCGGTGTCGTTCGTGAGACCGCTGGTGTTGCTGCTTACCACGCAGGTGAGTGGAAGGAAGCCCTGGCGGAGCTGCGTGCTGCTCGCCGCATCTCCGGTGGCCCGGGCATGCTCGCGGTCATGGCGGACTGCGAGCGCGGCCTCGGCCGTCCAGAAAAGGCCATTGAGCTGGCTCGCTCCGAGGAAGCCAAGCAGCTGGACAACGAGTCCAAGACTGAGCTGGCTATCGTCGCCGCCGGTGCCCGCCGCGATATGGGCCAGATCGATGAGGCTCTGGTTGAGTTGGAGACCCAGGATCTGAACCCGGACCGCGAGGATTTCGAAGCAGCTCGTCTGTTCTACGCCTACGCTGATGCGCTGGTGGAGGCCGGTCGTAAAGATGATGCCAAGGTGTGGTTTACCCGCTGCGCCAAGATCGATGTGGACCAGATGCTCGATGCTCGCGAGCGCATCGAAGAGCTGAGCAAGTAATCAGCCCAGCTGCCGGCTCGCAACATCAGCCACCGCTAACGCACCGCTGGCGCAATCCGGCTGCGCATCTACAATTCGTCGTAAAGCGTTCCTATTTCGTAAAAGGAGAAATGAACCCCCATGGCTTCTGTCGCTTCTTCCTATGATGCCGCTCTGCTGGATCTGGATGGCACGATTTACGAGGGTGGCGCGGCGATTCCGAACGCGCTGGAGGGGCTGACTGAGGCAGCGCTGCCGATGGTGTTTATTACGAACAACGCCTCGCGCGCGCCGCAGACCGTGGCGGATCAGCTCAATGGGCTGGGCTATGACGTTCATGCGGACGATGTGATGACGTCGGCGCAGGCGGCCATTGAGATGGCGGCGGAGGTCATTGAGCCGGGCTCGAACGTCTTTGTGCTGGGTGCGGAGTCGTTTAAGCAGTTGGCTCGTGAGGCGGGGTACAACCTCGTGGATTCCGCTGATGACAACCCTGCGGCGGTGTTCCAGGGGCTTAACCGTGAGATGACGTGGAAACAGATGTCGGAGGCGGCGCTGGCGGTGTCGCGAGGTGCGCGCTTCCTGGTGTCGAATTTGGATACGACGCTGCCGTCGGAGCGCGGTTTCCTGGTCGGTAATGGTTCGGTCGCTGCGGCGATTTCGACGACCACGGGCGTGGCTCCGCTGTCGGCGGGCAAGCCGAAACCGCCGATGTTCATTAAGGCGGCGGAGCGTGTGGGTGCGAAGAATCCGCTGGCAATCGGTGACCGTCTCGATACCGACATCGCGGGCGGAAACGCTGCAAAGATAGACACGTTTATGGTGGTCACGGGCGTTTCCACGCATATGGATGTCGTCGCAGCGCCGCCTGAGCACCGTCCGACGCTCATCGGCGCTGACATGACCGCGCTGAATCGTGAGCTGGATCAGGCACGTCCGGCTCCGCAGGCTGGTTTCACTGCGCGTTACGACGGCGCGGAGGCCGGTGTCATCGTTCTTTCTGGCGGTGACACGGAAGATCCTCGGTTGGCGAATCCGGCGGAGGCTGCGGTGGCGGCTCTGCTGACGGTCGCGGATGTGGTGTGGAACTCTGAGGCTGGTCGTGCTGGCGCGGTCGAGGTCGCGCAGGTCCGCGCGGAGGGGCCAGCTGCTGAGGCGGCTCTGGCTGCCTGGCGGAAGTGATAGCCGATGAGTGAGGTCGCACCGAAGCCAGGGCAGGGGCAGGGGTCTGGTCCTGTGCCGGGGCCGAAACCCGGCCCTGCATCTGTACCTAACCCGGCACCTAGCCCGGCGGCGATGCCCGGCGCGCGCGAGGTAACTCCGGAGGATGTCCGCGAGCAGGTGGCGGCCGCACTGTCTGCACCTGCGCCAACTCCGCAGGAGAGAGTCGCGCAGTTTGAGCGGGCGCATGAGATTTTGTATGAGGCCCTGGGCTCGTCACGCAGGGAAGGAAAGTGAACGCGGTGGCAAAGAAAGCTCCTAAGCGCAGGCTCGATGCGGAGCTGGTGCGAAGGAAGATCGCTCGCTCCCGTGAAGCGGCAGTGGACATGATTAAAGCCGGCCGAGTGGAGGTCGGCGGTTTTGTCGCCTCCAAGCCTGCGACTGCGGTGACAGGCGACGTGTCCATTCGCGTCAGTGGTCTGGAAGAAGATGAGAACTGGGCATCGCGCGGTGCGCACAAGCTGCTCGGTGCGCTGGAAGCTTTCGAGCCGCAGGGCCTGGAATTGAAAGGCCGGAAGGTGCTGGATGCCGGTGCCTCCACGGGCGGCTTCACCGATGTGTGCTTGCGCCGCGATGTCGACACCGTCTATGCCGTTGATGTCGGCTACGGTCAGCTGATTTGGCGCTTGCAGGACGACCCGCGGGTGGTTGTGCTCGACCGAACTAATGTCCGCACGCTGACGCCGGAGATACTTGGCGGCACGGCCGATGTCATGGTTGGCGACCTGTCGTTTATTTCTTTGAAGCTAGTCCTGCCCGCAATTGTCTCCTGCCTCGACGAGGGCGCTGACCTGCTGCCAATGGTCAAGCCGCAGTTCGAGGTGGGCAAGGAGCGCCTTGGCTCCGGTGGTGTCGTGCGCAGCGATGCACTGCGTCAGGAAGTTGTCCAGGAAGTCGCCGAATACGCCCGCACTCTGGGGCTGTCCTTCCGCGCAGCCGTGGCCAGCCCGCTGCCGGGTCCGAGCGGCAACGTGGAGTTCTTCCTGTGGCTGGTGAAAGACGGCGGCGCCAGCGATATTGGTGATGAGGCTATGGCTGCGGCCATCGCCAAGGCTGTTGAGGAGGGGCCGCACAATGACTAGCGCGAAGACTCACTCACGGGAAAGCAAGCCCAAGACCAGCGCCGGCAAGCGCGAGATTCTGCTGGTTCCGCACACCGGCCGTAGCGCCAACCTGGAAATGGCCGCCGAGGCGGCCGAGCTGCTTGAGGCCGCGGGTATCGACATCCGCGTGCTGGCCGGTAAGAACCCAGAGGCGCTGGCCGCGCACCCAACGCTCGGCAAGTACCCACGTTACTGGCATTCTCCGCAGGCGGCGTCGGGATGCGAACTCGTCCTCGTCCTCGGCGGCGACGGCACCTTTCTGCGTGCCGCAGACATTGCGCACTCGGCTGACCTGCCGGTGCTCGGCATCAACATGGGGCACGTGGGCTTCCTCGCTGAGTGGGAGCAGGAGTCCATGACCGAGGCGATTAGCCGCGTCATCAAGCGTTCCTGGCGCATCGAAGACCGCATGACCATCCGCGCCACCGTCCGTGACACCACCGGCCGCGTCATTGGCTCTGGCTGGGCGCTGAACGAAGTCAGTATCGAAAATGTCAACCGCCGTGGCGTCCTGGACGTCATCTTGGAGGTCGATGGTCGCCCGGTGAGTTCCTACGGCTGCGATGGTGTGCTAATTTCCACGCCGACCGGCTCTACCGCGTACGCCTTCTCCGCAGGTGGTCCCGTACTCTGGCCGGAGCTCGACGCTATGCTCGTCGTGCCCAACAACGCCCACGCGCTGTTCTCCCGCCCGCTGGTGATCTCACCGCATTCGACTATCGCGATTGAGACCAACCACGACACCGCCGAGGCGGTCGCGGTGCTCGACGGCTTCCGCAACATCACCATGCCGCCGGGCAGCCGTATCGAAATCGAGCGCGGCGCACAGCCGGTGCGCTGGGTGCGTCTGGACGATCAGCCGTTCGCCGACCGTCTGGTGCACAAGTTCCGCTTGCCGACGTCCGGGTGGCGCGGCCCCGCCGAGGCGCAATAGCCCCTAAACACGGCAGACAAGACCCCACACTTCAAGGGAAGGACTGATTGCAGGCGCCATGCTGACTGAGATTTCCATCCGCGACCTCGGCGTTATCCCCGACGCGACGCTTGAATTCAGCCCAGGCCTGACCGTACTCACAGGTGAAACCGGTGCGGGTAAGACCATGGTGATCACAAGCCTCAAGTTGCTTTGTGGCGCGCGTGCCGACGCCGGCCGCGTGCGTACCGGCGCAGACAAGGCCCTGGTGGAAGGCCGCGTGTCCACCGAACATCTCTCTGAGGACGAGTCCACCACCATCGATGCTGTGGTCGCTGAGCTCGGCGGCGAGCGCGATGAGAATGACGAGTACCTGCTTGCTCGTCAGGTCTCCGCGAAGGGGCGCTCCCGGGCGTGGGTTGGCGGTCGCGGTGCGTCGGCTGCGGCACTGGCGGATGTCTCCACGCGCCTCATCGCCATTCATGGCCAGAACGATCAGCTGCGCTTGCAAAGCGCCGATGAGCAGCGCGCGGCCATCGACCGCATGGATGCCGACACCATCGCGCCAACGCTGGAAACTTACCGTCAGCAGCGCGCACACTGGCGCTCCCTGGCCAAAGAACTGGAAGAGAAGACCTCCAAGCGCCGTGAGCTGGCCATGCGTGCCGACCAGCTCAGCTTCGCCATCGAAGAAATCGACGCGGTCTCACCCGAGCCGGACGAAGACCAGAACCTGGCCTCGCAGATCCGCCGCATGCAGGACCTAGATGGTCTCCGCGACGCGGCAGCCGTGGCGCTGGCCGCCATTGATGGTGCCGCTGCCGTGAGCACGACCGGCATGGATGCCGCCACCGAGGACTCCGGCGCCGCCGAACTCCTCGGCGCCGCCGCGAACGAGCTCGCCGCCGCAGACGACGAGGAACTCACCGAGTTTTCCAACCAGCTCAATGAACTGACCAGCCAGCTCTCCGAGATCTCCGCTGGCCTTGGCGCGTTTCTCTCCGGTCTGCCGGAGGAAACCGAGTCCCTGGACAAGCTCATGCAGCGCCAGCAGGAGATCAAGAACCTGACCCGCAAGTACGCCCCAGATATCGCCGGTGTCCTGGCCTGGCGGGATAAGGCGGAGCGCAAGCTCGCCACGCTGGATGTTTCCGGCGAAGCGCTGGACAAGCTGACCGCGGAGATCAAGACCGCAGAGAAGAAACTCGGCACCACCGCACGGAAGCTCTCCAAGGCTCGCGCAAAGGCCGCGAAGCACCTGGAACAGGCCGTGACCAAGGAACTCAAGGGCCTGGCCATGCCACATACCTCGCTGGTGGTGGAGATCACCAAGGCTGACACCTTTGGCCCCGCTGGCGTGGACAACATCGAGTTCAAGCTCCGTGCCCACGAAGGTGCCGAGCCGCGCCCGCTGGCCTCATCCGCATCCGGAGGCGAGCTATCCCGCATCATGCTGGCATTGGAAGTTGTCCTCGCCGAAGGACAGGCCGGACACACGATGGTTTTCGATGAAGTTGATGCCGGTGTTGGTGGGCGCGCGGCTGTGGAAATTGGCAAGAGCCTGAAGCAGTTGGCGGTGAATAACCAGGTGATCGTCGTCACGCACTTGCCTCAGGTGGCGGCGTTTGCGGATACCCACTTGGTGGTCAGTAAGGATGCGCGCTCCGGTGCGGTGTCGTCGAAGGTGACGAGCCTGGGGGATGAGGAGCGGATTGACGAGCTCGCGCGGATGATGGCGGGATTGGACGATTCGGACTCCGGACGCGCGCACGCACAAGATCTTCTGGATCAAGCTCGGCGCGCCTTCGCGGCCAAGTAGCTGCACTTATGTTTCACTAAGTGCCATGAGTCTGTTCTCTCGGAACGAAAAAGATCTTCCTGGCATCTCGGGGACTGTGCGGGACGGTTCCCGCCTGGAGCGTGCGCTCAAGCGCATGGGCGAAGGCGACATCGTGGTGATTGATGCGCCGGATATCTCGCGTCCACTGGCACAGCAGTTGATTGATGCCAAGGTCGCCGCAGTGGTGAACACTGGCGCGTTTACCACTGGTTTTGTGCCGAATTACGGCCCGCAGATGATGCGCGACGCCGACATTGAAATGGTGCAGAACGTCGGCGACAAGGTCTTTGAGAAGCTCAAGGACGGCAAGAACGGCAGGCTTGACGACGGCAAGCTCTACCACGGTGACCGCCTGATTGGTCAGGGCGACGAGGTCGACCAGGACGAGCTCGAGCGCGCCTTCGACGAGGGCCGCACCAGCATGGTCGACCGCCTGGAGGCGCTTTCCGGCAACTTGGTGGAGTTCGCCAAGACTGAGTCCCCGCTCTACATCGATGGCCTGGGCATTCCGGACGAGACGGAGCCGCTGCGTGGCCGCAAGGTGGTTGTAGTCAGCCCTGGTGAGGGACACCGCAAGACGCTGGAAGACTTAAAGAACTTCATCCGCGAGTACGAGCCGCTGCTCATCGGCGTCGACACCGGTGCCGACACGCTCTTCGACCTGAAGTACGAGCCGGACTACATCATCGGCGACCCGGAGAACATCAACTCCGAGGCGCTGCGGTCTGCCGGTTGCGTGATCCTGCCCGCTGATCCGGACGGTCACGCGGTGGGCCTTGAGCGCATTCAGGACCTCGGCATTGGCGCCATGACCTTCCCGGCGCTGTCCGATTCTGCCACTGACCTGGCGCTGGTGTTCGCCGCGCATCACGACGCCGACATGGTCGTCTCCGTCGGTGCCCCGCAGAATATCGACAGCATCTACCGCGATGAGGATCAAAGCGGCGTGCCGTCGGCATTGCTGTCGCGTTTGAAGGTCGGGGAGAAGCTTGTCGACGGTCGCATGGTCGCCGACCTCTACCAGGTCAATAGCCGTGGTTTCGGTGTGGCCTGGGCAATCCTGGCTATCTTCGTGGCCGTTGCGGTGATCTTCGCTATTGCTGGTACCTCCGGCGATGGTTCTGTCAGCGAGAATCTGATTGATACCTGGAACTCCATTGCACTGTGGTTCCAGGGGCTGTTTAAGTAGTCTTTCGTAGGTAGGGAGTAGGACGGGCGATGGCGAAGAAGCGCAGGAGCGGGAAGTTTACAGCCGGTGTGACAGGTGCTGCCCTCGGTGTTGCGGCAGGCGCTGCGCTGGGTGCTTATGTGCTCAACCCCGCTGGTGCTGGCATTGATTTTGGCACTGGTGCTGCCTCTGAGCGCGATGCCGCTGTTGCACGTGCCGATGCGCAGCAAGCGCGTGCCGATGAAGCTAACCGCATCATCGAGCCCATCATCGGGGAGATTGTCAAGGACTCTTTGAAGGACGTGCCGGTCCTGGTTATCGCCACTCCTGATGCTACGGATGAGCAGCTTGCAGGGGTTTCCGAGACTCTGCGCGCTGCTGGCGCCCCGGATGCGGGCGTGTTGAAGCTGACCGATAAGTTCCTCTCTTCCGCTGGTGCGGATGAACTGAAGGACACGGTTTCTACCTCGCTGCCGGCTGATGTGCAGCTGGATCCGGAGCGCCGTGAGCCGGGCCGACAGGCTGGCCAGGCGCTGGCTCCGGTGTTGGAGCTGGATAAGGATGGGGGAGAGCGAGCTTCCGCTGCTGACCGGAAGCTACTGCTGGAGGCCCTGAAGGGCGCCGGCTTTGTCGAGTATGAAGAGGGGACCCTGCGCCCGGCTGCTGGCATCGTGATTGTTGGTAATCACGGCACGGTCTCGCGCGCTGCGATTGACAAGGGCGAGGACCCGGAGTTCGGTGCGGGCCTAGTAGCGGATCTTGCCGTTGCGCTTGCTGAGGGCTTTGGTGCTGGTGACGATGCTGCTGGTCACGTAGTGGTGGGGACTGACGGTTATGGACGCGAAGGCGTCAGCGCTCTACCGGACGAGCGCTGGGGCGCCGACCCTGTCGTGAAGCGTGTAGACGCTGTGTCGGATGCGGCGGGGCAGGTCGGGGTTGTTGGGGACTTGAAAAGGTAAAAACACATGGAAGTTAGTCGGGAAACAGTAGAGCAGCTTTTCAAGTTCTCTTCTGACAGAAAGTGGGAGGTTTTTCATACTCCTGAGAATCTTGCTAAAGCGATCTCAATTGAGTCTGCTGAGTTGCTCGAACTTTTTCAATGGGACGCAGAATACGAAAAAGCCGATCTCGAGGATGAGCTTGCAGATGTGCTGAGCTACTGCCTTTTACTGGCTCGTAGGGCTGAAATCGATCCTAATGAGGCGATTGCGAAGAAAATCGCCTTAAATGAAGTGCGCTATCCGCGTAGTAAAAGCACGGGAAGTTCGCTTAAGCACGACAGGTTGTAACGTGAGCAAGAGAAAACTGCTTCCAGCCCCAAGGGCATTTGTTGAGCGAGTCGACTACGCAAGTAGTGGCATCGACGAGCTAAAAGGCAAAGACATTCCTTACCGCCGTTTTATTATTGACTACCCTACGGTCTACATCATTTCATTGCGGGACAACAAGGGATCCTATCGAGTCTATGTGGGGGAAACGAACTCGATTGTCCAGCGAACGACCCAACATCTCGAGGGGGATACAAAGGCATCTAACTCCAAGCGAAATCTCTGGATTGATTTACGTGATGGCGCTGGGACCCAGATGTACGTGATTGGGCACTCTCTATTTAATAAGTCGTTGACTCTGGATATTGAGAATCGACTTATGCAGTACTTGCCTAGCAACGAATCGGTGAAGTCTGCCAGTGAGACCAGTGTTGCTACTGAGAATGCGCGAACAAATGCGCAAGGTGATTACTTCACCAAAGAGCATTTAGACAAATCTTTCACCCAGATTTGGTCTAAACTACATGCGCTGGATCAACAGCTATTTCCAGCTGAACGTATTATCCGCGAATCTGCACTTTTTAAAGCATCACCTTTCCATGAGCTAACTACAGAGCAGTCTGATGCAAAGTTTGAGATAATTAATGCAGTTGTAGATCAAATGCAATCAATCGGCGACTCTAGGCTGATTATGGTCTCAGGCGCTGCTGGAACCGGCAAAACAGTATTGCTTAGCAGCGTTTTTTATGACTTGAATCAAAAGCTCCCAGCTATCGAAGAACATCTTGGGAAATCGACCCTTGACGCGTATATGCTAGTCAACCACGATGAGCAGGTTACTGTTTATCAGCAGGTTGCTGAAAAACTCGGTATTTCGAGTACCAAGAATCTTAAAGTCATGAAGCCGACATCCTTTATCAATCATCGGAATCCTGGGGAAAAGGTAGATGTCGTTCTAATCGACGAAGCTCATTTGCTATGGACGCAAGGAAAACAGTCGTACAGGGGTAAAAATCACCTCAAAGATATTCTCGAACGTGCACATGTAGTGGTAGCAGTATTTGATCCTGACCAGATTCTTGCCGCAAATCAGGTGTGGGAGCCGGCGGATTTGGAATGGATGGAGCAACGAGTCGATAAAAGTATTGATTTAAAGCTTCAGATGAGGATGCTTGCCTCGGAGGATACCATTCAGTGGGTACGCTCTTTTGTCGATGACGGTATTATCCATAAAATTCCGGAGGATAATAAATATAGTATTAAGATTTTCGATGATCCTAACCAGCTTTACGAGTCAATTAAGGACAAAGCGTCGAATGTAGAGGAAGGATTATCTAGGTTAATAGCCACGTATGATTGGCAGTTTTCGAGTGCTCGGCCACCTGCGGAGAATGAACTCTGGCGGGTTCGAGTCGGTGATTTTTCAATGCCATGGAACAATCAAAAGAAGAGTACTGAGAAGAAGACTGCAGGTCTACAGCTGAGCTGGGCAGAGCGCCCACAAACTATTGATGAAATTGGTTCTATTTTTACTATCCAAGGTTTTGACCTGAACTATGCTGGTGTCATTATTGGCCCCTCTGTCAAATATCGTGATGGAAAGATTATCTTTGACCCATCTGAGTCGTGGAACCCAAATGTGAAGAATAAACGAACGTTGAAAGACGGGTCGAAACAGTCCTTCGCTGAAGAACTGTTGAAGAATCAGCTTAATGTCTTACTTACTCGAGGGGTACACGGGCTACATATCTATGCTGTGGATCGCGAGCTTCGTGAAGCGTTGGTTGCTGCCGCATCTGGAATAGCGGATGATTAACCGGGTTTAGTTTCAGTATATTTAATTTTCCAAAAAGTGCAGCGTTTCGCTGTTTCACGTTCTCAATTGTTTCGAAGGATGGACTTCCAGGGCTATTGAATAGGGAATTGAAACTGGGATTATAACCCGCTGTTGAATTGCTATTAGAAGCTGTGATTCGTTTTGGATGTTGGTTTTCGAGAATATTTATTGACCATCTATAATCTCTTATCCAATGAAGTCTTTCATTTCAATGCCCTAGAAAATGTTTTTCGCAGTTCTCCTCTGAGATAGGTAACAGCCTTGGTTGAAATTCTTTCTGTTGCGTACCTTTTCTTTCCAGCGGTTGCTAGGAAAACGTCACAGTCGCTCTCAAATACATATCCTGCACCGCCTCCACCTCCGCAGGCACATCCTCTAGCGCAATTGGTCCCGACACAGCCGTGTCCCAATCAATCTGGGAGTCAGCAAGGAACTCTACCGCCTGCGCAAGATGCCGTGGCTCGTAGTTATGGACACCGGTGATGGTGCGCCAGCCACGGACGAGCCACTCCGGATCGAGGGCATAAGCCGGTGACGTGGCAACACTTCCGGCCAGCACCGCTCGACCACCTATGTCGAGGCTGCCGATGCAGGTAGCGACTCCGAATTCGCTACCGGAGAACTCGAGGGTGATATCGAAAGGCTCTGGTTCGGAATCGGCACCAGCAGCCGAGGGGTCGGGCACAACCGCACCCAACTGTCGTGCCCATTCAAGCCGAGTCTGGTTGCGGTCCATGGCCACAACCTCAGCGGCGCCACCAAAAACAGCTGCCTCAACAGCGATGAGGCCGAGCATGCCGATGCCCATAACCAGGACTCGTTTACCTGCAAGGGGTCCAGCCTGTTCCATACAAGCGATCACTGTGGCGCCGGCGCAGGTCGCGATGGAGGCAGCGACATCGGGAAGCGAGTCGGGGACTACTACCACTGGCTGATGGTTGCGCAGCACAATATGGGAAGCATAGGTCCCTGAAAGAGGCCAGTCGCTATCGAAGGCCTCGTGACCAGTCTTTTTCAAATTCCGGCACTTGGCGGTCATGCCGCGTTCACAGCGGTCGCACTCCATGCATGGCGCGGTGACAGAGAACACAACGCGCTGGCCAACCTGCAAATCTGGGTTGCGGGTGGCGCGGACGACTCCGACTCCCTCGTGGCCGAGGACGCTGGGGCACGGTGCGCTGCGGCGACCGAGCACGGTGTGACGGTCGGAGCCACAGATCGTAGCGGTGGTGATTTCCACTAGGGTTTCGCCTTCTTGCAGAGCAGGAATAGGAACTTCCTGCATGCGAAAGTCGCTACCGCCGTGCCAGACAAGTGTCTGGGCCCTTTCCATCGGTGCAGTAGGAGTGGAAGGTGTCGAGGGAGTCGGAGTTGTCATCAGTGTTGTGTACCTATTCGGTCAGATCTACAGTCTGGGTCCTACTCTCCAACAAGGTCCAGCAGGTTCGCGGACGAATCCAGAACGTGGTCGGCACCGAGGGCGTCGAACTGTTCCCGAGTCAGGTGGCCGGTGAGCACACCGACGCTTGTCACGCCAGATTTTTGGGCGGAACGGACATCGGCATCGGTGTCACCGGAGCTAATCACGGCCGCCTCGTCGGTCACACCGAGCTTCTCCATAACAGCCAGGATCTGGTCGGGCTCGGGGCGGCCGTGCTCGACTTCGTCACCGGCGACAACTGTGTCGATGATTCCGTTGTCCCACCCCATGGAGGAGACAATGATATCGACGATTTCGCGCGCAAAGCCCGTCGTCAAGCCGATTTTGATGCCCTTATCGTGGAGGGCGTTCAGCATGTCTTCGACGCCTGGCAGTGGGGTCGGCGGGTTTTCCTTGTACGTGCGAGCAAGCTCGGCGCGGAAGAACTCCCACGCGTGGTTGTGGACCTCTGGGGTCGGCTCGATGCCGCCCTCACGGAGCAGATTGCCAATCGCCCAGAACTTCTCGGTACCCATGTATTGCTGGAAAGTCTCGTCGGAGTAGCGAGCGCCTTCGCGTTCGGTGGCTTCGCGGAGGACGCGGTAGACCTCGTCACGGTCGTCGATGGTGGTGCCAGCCATGTCGAAGATAGCGAGCTGATAAGTCATGGAGATTTTCCTTTTCGGTAGAAGGAGACGGGGACTGGGGGGGGGGGATTAGCGGACGGCGGCACGCAGCCACATGGACAGCGCCTCGACGACGAGGACGACAGCGACCATGAGGATGAGGATGTAGGTGACGACGTCGAACTGGTTGACTCGAGAAGCATTGAGCAGCTGGAAGCCGATGCCGCCTGCGCCGACGACACCCAGCAACGTGGCCGAGCGGATGTTGGTGTCCAGCAGGTAGAGGCAGTGGGCAATGAAAGACGGGATTGCCTGGCGAACGGTGCCGGCGAAGAAAATCTGCGACTCGGTTGCGCCAGTAGTGCGCAGGGCTTCCTGCACGTCAGTGTCGGTTTCTTCCAGCGAGTCAGCGACCAGCTTGGACAGTAGACCAACGGCACCTAGAGCTAGCGCGAGCGTACCGGCGACCGGGCCCAGACCGGAGATGACCACGAAGATGATGGCCAGAATCAGCTCCGGGATACCGCGGATGACCACGATCAGAACGCGGAAGAAGCCGTGTACCCACTTGTTGGCGACCACGTTGGAGGCAGCCATGACGCCAATCGGGATGGCGAGGATAGCGCCGAGGAAGGTGGCGGCGAAGGCGATCTGCAGGGTATCGAGAAGCAGCTGGACAATCTCGCCGGCAATACCACCGGAGGACGGCGGCAGGAACAGCGCCATGGTCTCTGGCAGGTTGGCCAGGCCGGTGAAGAAACTCGAGGCGGAGATTTCTGTCTCGGCAAATGCAGCGATGGTGATGACCACGAGTGCGATGATGGTCAGCACGCGGGAGCCGCGGGCTGCAGTCCACGGCGGGTTAATCGACGGCTTACCGTCGGTGGCATCCTGCTTGGCTGCCTTGCGCTTGTCCTTGATCTTGGTTCCCCACATGCGGTCCACCCAGGTGCCGGACAGCAGGGAAGAGTCGGACTTGCGCATCATATCTCGTGGAAGGCGGCGGGGTTGCCTAATTCAACATCTCGCGACACTCTTCCTCGGAATGGCCAGAGTTCAGGCAATCGGCCCAGTCGATTTGGCCTTGAACCCACGGGGATGGCTCGTTGTTCTGAGGTTCCGGGGCAGTGTTCATGGAAAGACCGTCATAGAAATTGTTGGCGCAATACTGCGTCCAGCCGGAGGTGCCGTCGGTAAACCAGGTGGTGCCTTGTTCGTAGAGTCCCTGCGAGGATTTCGCGCAATGCGAAATCGTTTTGTTTATAGCTGTCGGCTCGCCGTTGGGTGCGCCGGCGTAACCGGTGGGGCTCGAGCTTTCCGTCGTCCGGGTCGGGGGTGTCGACGGGTTAGGGGCCTGGTGGTGGATTGTGTCGTCGATTCTGTGCTGCTTTCTGGGCTGGAGGTATAGGACCTCACATCGCTGGCTGTTCAAAATAATCGTGGAGCAGGCGTTTAGCCTCGCCGGTGATTTAGGGATCGGTAGTAATCCTGTGGCATTGCAACGAACGTGTGGCTTGTTTTGACGTGTGGTCGGTATCACTTTAAAAGCCTGCAGAGCTGGAGGCGGATAGTATTATAGTTATATTTAGTTCACATTTTATTAACCCTATTTAGGGGCTTTAATTGGCTGCCATTCAGAGTACGATAGCGATTCATAGCCCGTTTTTTTTGCTCTTGCCCATGCCGTAGTTCTTATTGGAAGCGTTTTACTATTCACTGTTCTACGCAAGGAGTAATCATGGGCACTCATCGAGGAATCTCGAAGCTGGCACGGTCGGCCACAGCACTGGTAGCCGCAGCTGGTGTCGCTATGGCAGCGGCTCCTATCGCGGCTGCTGACCCAACTTCGATAACTGGTAATAATCAGGTTCTGTCCTGGATGGAAATGGGCGAGTGGGGGCCAAAGGCAAAAGATTTCCCCGCCGTCATGGTCAATCAGGGGATGACGGAAAACATCAGTCCCGAGGGCACAAATGTGCAGTGTGTTCCTGCTCCTGGTGAGAATCCGGTGGTCATGATCCACGGAATGAACTCGAACTCGTACCAGACCTATGCGCGCATGGCGCCGGAGCTAAAGGCAATGGGTAAGTGTTTGTACGCCTTTAACGTCGGCAAGCTGGGGCCTGACGAGTTTTCGGTGCTGGGCTCTATTCCAACCATGCGCAACATGACCCCGTTGGATACCGCTTTGGCTCAGCTGACTGCGAAGATTGACACCCTCAAGGCTGAAACTGGTGCTAACGCCGTCGATATTGTTGGTCACTCTGCTGGTGGTACCTTGGCTGCCGCTTACGCCAAGCAGGAGCAGGGTCGGGGAATTGGTACCGTCGTGTCCTTGGCGGGTGTCCTGCACGGCACATCACTGCTCGGTATCTCCTATGGTTTGGAGCAGCTCGACCAGCTCGACAATGCTGGCAATAAGGCTGCGGGGTACATTGTCAGCCCGAGCCTGGTGGATCTGCTGCAGCATAGCGAGTTCATGGCCAAGATGAATGAAGGCGGTCTGGAGCAGCCGGGTGTCAACTATGTTGCAATCTCTACCCAGGTTGATGAAGCCGTCACTCCAATGGCTGCAAGCCAGTGGAAGGCACCGAGCGCCAACAACATTCTTCTGCAGGACGGTTGCTCGGCGGACCTGTCGGGCCACATTGGTCTAACTTTCTCGCCGCGGGCAATTGCGCTGGTAGCTAATGCGCTGGGGCGCAATGTTGAGGTTCCATGTGTACCGGTAACCGCCGTTGTGGAAGGCGGCATCAATGACAATGCCGGTGTTCGCCCTGAACATGTCAATGCCGTTTCTGATGGCATCACGGAAATCGACGGACGCATTGCTCAGGCTGCGGAATCGCGGTAGCGATAGTCGCGAGCGCGACAGTAACCGGCAGTAAAACCGGACAAGGGATAGGGCGCGTTGTCGGCAGTAGCTACTAGCTGTCGGAACGCGCCTTTTTCGCCATCAAATCCAGGGCAATGGCCGCGCCAATAATGGCAGCGCGTAGCTGTGGCGGCAAATCATCCTTGAGCTGGAGCACATAGCGCTCATTGCCGGTTAGCATATTTGTAAAACCCGACCACTTGCGTGACATCTGTGCAACTTCGATGTCATTGATCTTGAAGGTTGCGTCGTAATGCCAAACGTCGCCGTCGACCTCGCAATTGGCAAAACCGGGGATGGAAATTTCCAGCCGCCGCTTAAAGAACGCAAATTTCTGCTGAATAGTTGCCAGTAGACGCGAAGCCTCTGCTCCAGTCTGCTGCTTGCCTTCAGAGGATGTCGCCTGCGGGTCGGGGTAGTAGACCTCGTAGCTGTCAAGGGCGAAATCGGTTGGATCGGTAATAACGAACACAGGAGTGCCGTCTGGTTCGGACACTGTCAGACGACGAGAGCCCATAAACATGCGGCTCAGCGTGCCGCCAGTAGTTTCAATCTTGCCGACGCAATTGCCCTCGGTGTCCAGGATGTCGAAATCATCCGCCATGAAATTTCGAATCTGCTGGATAACGATGCTGTTGTGCGAGAGCAGTCCCCGATAACGTCCTTGCTGTGGCGGAAGCTGTTCAGGTGTGGGAGGTTGCTCAGGAGCGGAGGGCTGCTCAGCCGCGGAAGGCTGCTCAGCCGCGGACGGCTGCTGCTCGGAAGCCTCTTCCGCATCATTTTGTGGAATCTGATCCCACAGTGACTTTGGGTTATCCCAATACGAAGTCATGGCAACAGCCTTCCTTGATGAGTCTTGGGGCAGGCGAGGGGGTTAGAAGTTCTCTACGAGCGCCTTGTTGAAAGCCTCAAGGTCAGCCGGGGTGCGGGAGGAAATCAGGTTGCCGTCAACGACAACTTCCTTGTCGACCCAGTTGGCGCCGGCATTCACCAGGTCGGTCTTGACGCTGATGTAGGAGGTAATCGTGCGGCCCTTCAGTGCATCCGCGTCGGTGAGAATCCAGCCGCCGTGGCAAATCACGCCGATAGGCTTGTCGGCTGCGGCGAATCCCTTCACCAGGGCCACGGCATCCTTATCGATGCGAATCTGGTCAGCATTCACGGTGCCGCCCGGCAGGATCAGGGCATCGTAATCATCAGCGGAAACGCTGGTGGTCAGCTTATCGACGTCCACCTTCGTACCATTCTTGCCCTCAATGGAGCCTTCTTCGGTGGAGATAACGTGCACGGTCGCACCGGCATCCTTCACGGCCTCAGCCGGGCTAGTCAGCTCGGAGTCCTCGAATCCGTCAGTGGCCAAAACTGCAATGGTCTTATTCGTTAAATCAGTCATAGCCCCGAGGGTAACGACGTGATCGCGTTTATGCATTGTTCCACCACAGGCCCGGTTCGAGCGTTGATTCTGGCCACGGCTTCCGCCATCATTCGGGCCACATACCGCAGTCATGTTTGCAGCTACGGCCGTCGTCAATTCGACTTTGATGCCCTTGTCGTGAAGGGCACACAGCATGTCCTCCACACCTGACAACGGGGGTCGGAGGATTGCCCTTGTAGGTGCGAGCAAGCTCGGCTTAGCACTTCCGAAGTGCGGTTGTGGACCACTGGGGGGGGCAAGAGGTCCTGTCGTGCTCGCTAAAGCCGGGGCAGCAGACGCAGTGGGTAACGCGTCAGCCAGCGGGATCAGAGTTAGCTGCGCATCTGGAAATCTCGGACACGGATCAGATTGTCTCCGTACTCAGGCTACGGCTTATGGATGGAGAGCCAGCTATGGGCGAAAGGCTGAATTACCCTCTGGACGTCGGCAAGCACATACTGACCTTTGATACTGATTCGGGTTCTATCTACCGGCACCTGTTGGATAGCGGTGTGGACATTGCGTATGCGACGCGCACGATTGACGCAGTTTCGGCCAATGAAGAAGATGCTGCACTGCTGAAGATTCAGGTCGGCGCGCCATTGCTGCGTGTGCGGCGTCGTGCCTTCACGCTGGATGGAGTGCCGATTGAGGCCTCTGATGACCGCTACCTGGCAAGTAAGGCGAACTTCTCGGTAACGACGGCGCGGGGCAATGCGTCACCGATCTCGCCGCAGGCCGGGGAGGGCTTGGGGGCAATCTTCAGGGGGAATTATGCATAAAATATGCAAAATCCGGCTTGGAAGCAATAGAATCGACACCATGTTGCTGTCATTGTCCGTCTCGAACTTCCGCTCGTTTGGCGACGAGGCTGTCCTGGATCTTCAGCGGCGCGGTTTTAAGACTCAGCGCCCTCGCAATGGAGAGACGTGGGTTGAAAATACTTGGCGTCGTGCAGCGATTTTTGGTGCTAACGCTGCGGGGAAATCGAATGTGCTGAGAGCCCTTGGGCAAATTAATAATGCCGTCAAGTTCTCGTTGAGGGCGGATGAGTTTCTAAAGGTTCTTCGAAACCCGCATATGTTGCGTGAAAAAGAAGTAACTTCTTTTGAGCTGGAATACGTGTACGACGACATTCGCTACCGATGGGGCCTTGTCTTGGGTCGAGCCGGAGTCGTGGAGGAGTATCTTGATGCTAATCAAACTTCACGATGGCGGAAAGTGTATCAGCGAAATCAGGCTGAAATTTCATTTGGAAATGATATTGGTATCTCACATGCGGCCAAAGAGAATATTGAAGAGTTTTTGAGGCCTTGGGTTCTGGTGCTTTCGGCATGGGGGACGCTCCGCTCTACCGGGAAATTTGGAGGTGCGGTGGCTTGGTGGAAGGGGGTTCTTCCGCTAATCGTTTCAAGTGACGCAGACCAAGATACGAGACACAAGTGGATGGTTAATCTTGCGAGGCAAGACCCTAATTGGCTCAAGGTCTTGAAGCTAGTGGTTAATGTTGCTGACGTAGGTATCAGTGATATTGGAATCGAAGAGTTAGCTCCAGAGTCTGTTCGTCAAATTTTTGTCAAGTTTAATGACGAAGGTGGGGCTGAAGTTAGTGAAAACTTGAACCCTGATGAAATAAATGAAGTGCTGCGTTATTTGCTATTTAAGCATCATGCTCATGGAGGGAGCTTCTCGCTGCCTGAGCATGAGGAGTCACAGGGTACCCGTACCTGGATGGATATAGTCGTTCCGGCGGTATATGCGCTTGCGGTAGGTGGAGTGATGGTAATTGATGAAATTGACGGGTCGCTGCATCCAGTGCTAGTTCGAGAGTTGGTATCTTATTTCGAAAGTGAAGAATTGAATGCGCGTGGAGCACAACTTTTATTTAGTACTCACGATCTGACGCTTTTGGGAAAATACCCTACAGAAGTTCTAAATCGTGGAGAAGTTTGGTTTGTGGAGAAAAGCGGCTCTTACTCAGAGTTAATTGCACTCGACGAGTTTCCGGTTCGAAGTGCGCATAATATCGAGAAGCGATATTTGCAAGGGCAATATGGTGCAGTGCCTAATGTCTACCACTCGGATTTGGGGGCTATGCTTGAGAAAATTCGCCATAACTTTCAAACTGGGCAGTTGAGGGAATAGGCGGTCGTTCTAAATGGTGCGTAAGGGGCGAGGAAAGAAGCGACGTCGAGGTGCGGGGACTAGGAAAGAATTACCTGCTGTGCTCGTTGCTGTTCAGGGGAGTGTCACTGAACGAGAGTACTTTTCCAGGTTAAAGCGCGATTTAAATCTTTCGAGCTTACAAGTTTACCCAGTTCCTGTTGATGCTTCTGGGATGGTTGCTGATGTTAAAAATCGTATTCCTCGTGATAAGAATGCTCCATATTCGAGAATCTTTTTTGTTGCAGATTTAGATGATTTTTCTAAGGAGCAGATTTGGAGCGCGATAAAGGAATCGAAAGATTTAGAGAGGAATGGCACTAGAAGCAGTTTTGTCATATCGAATGAGTGTTTTGAGGTTTGGTTGCTCGCTCATTTTGAGAACATTAAGGATGCGTCATTTCCCCGAGATACATTGCGGCGCAAGCTTAAGGAATATAAGGCAATCGAAGGTAATGGTTATAAACATATTTCGGAAGGTTTTCCGCTGGAAAGCTGGCGACAAGCGGTAAAAAATGTCGATTCGCCAGGGTTTGACCAGATTGGGGCGTCTTGCGGAACTGCGGTTGCATCTATGGTGGAGGAGCTTGCAACAAATCAGCGAATTCCCTAAATGCGTAACCTGCTGCCGCCATTATGAAAAGTCGCTTGCGTTCACACCCGCGCAAGCGATATTCTGAAGTCCCGTGGTTACGAAATACATCATCGTTACAGGAGGCGTAGCCTCCTCCCTCGGAAAAGGCTTAACCGCGGCTTCGCTCGGCCGCCTGCTCACCTCGCGTGGTCTCAAAGTGACTATGCAGAAGCTCGATCCCTACCTCAACGTGGATCCGGGCACTATGAACCCCTTCCAGCACGGCGAGGTCTTCGTCACCGAAGACGGTGCAGAAACCGACCTCGACCTGGGGCATTATGAGCGCTTCCTCGACCGCAATCTCTCCGCCGGCGGCAACGTCACCACCGGCAAGGTCTATTCCTCGGTCATCGCCAAGGAGCGCCGCGGCGAATTCCTCGGCCAGACCGTGCAGGTCATCCCGCACATCACCGACGAGATCAAATCCCGCATCGTCGCTATGGGCAATGCCGACGCAAACGGCGAAAAGCCCGACGTGGTCATCACCGAGATCGGCGGCACCGTCGGCGATATTGAATCGCAGCCCTTCCTGGAAGCCGCACGGCAAGTGCGTCACGACGTCGGCCGCGAGAACGTCTTCTACCTGCACGTGTCACTGGTTCCGTACCTCGGCCCCTCCAAGGAACTGAAGACCAAGCCTACCCAGCACTCGGTGGCTGAACTTCGCTCGATTGGTCTGGTTCCCGATGCCGTCGTTTTGCGATGCGACCGCGATGTCCCCGACTCCCTCAAGAACAAGATTGCGCTGATGTGTGACATCGACCGCGAGGGCGTGGTGTCCTGCCCGGATGCGCCGAGCATCTACGACATCCCGAAGGTCCTCTATGAAGAGCACCTGGACACCTTCATCATCCGCCGCCTGAACCTGCCGTTCCGCGACATGGATTGGGCAGTGTGGGGAGACCTGCTCGAACGCGTCCACAACCCGAAGGGCGAGGTCACGGTGGCGCTCGTCGGCAAGTACATTGACCTGCCGGACGCCTACCTGTCCGTCGCGGAAGCTGTGCGGGCCGCCGGTTTCGCCCACCGCGTGAAGGCGAATATCCGCTGGGTCGCGTCCGATGACTGCGAAACCCCGGAGGGGCTGAAGAAGAACATGGCCGGCGTTGACGCGATTGTCATCCCCGGTGGCTTCGGCGGGCGCGGCATTGAAGGCAAGATCGCGACCATCCGCTACGCCAAGGAAACCGGCACGCCGCTGCTGGGAATCTGTCTGGGCATGCAGTGCGTCGTCATTGAGGCGGCGCGCACGGCAGGCGTTGAAGGCGCTTCTTCCACCGAGTTTGACGAGAATGCGGCCGAGCCGGTCATCGCCACGATGGAGGAACAGCTGCAGGCGGTCTCCGGTGAGGCTGACCTGGGCGGATCCATGCGCCTGGGGTCCTACCCGGCGAAGCTTGCCGAAGATTCCGTCGTCGCCGGCCTCTACGGCACCACCGATGTCACTGAGCGCCATCGCCACCGCTACGAGGTCAACAACGCCTACCGCGCGCAGCTCGAAGAGGCCGGCCTGGTCATCTCGGGCACCTCGCCGGACGGCAAACTCGTCGAATTCGTCGAATACCCCACGGACGTGCACCCATACCTCGTGGCCACGCAGGCGCACCCGGAGCTGAAGTCACGCCCCACCAGCGCCCATCCGCTTTTCGACGGCCTCATCGCCGCAGCCCTCAAGCGCAACTAGCCTCGGCGCCGCGCAGCCGAATCCGGCCCAGCTATTAGAGTGAAACTCATGGCGCATCAATTTGACGTTGTTGATTCCGAAATTGTTCTCGAGGCACCTATCATCGCGGTCCGCCGCGACCAGGTGCGAATGCCGGGTGGGAAAGTATCCGCCCGCGAGATCGTGGAGCATTTCGGCGCTGTTGCAGTCGTTGCCGCAGATGAGGATAACCGCCTCTACCTGCTCAATCAGTGGCGGCAGGCGGCAGGGAAGCGCCTGGTGGAGTTACCGGCCGGGCTTCTCGATGTCGCGGACGAGGACCCACTGGAGGCCGCCAAGCGCGAGCTGGTCGAGGAAGCCGGACTGGAGGCCGAGTCCTGGTCCCTGCTTACCGATATGTTCAGCTCGCCCGGCTTCGCAGAGGAAGCGGTCCGGATCTATCTGGCCAGGGATCTCCGTGCCGTCGATAAGCCGGAAGCCCACGATGAGGAAGCGGACATGACTGCGACGTGGGTTCCGGTCGAGGAGGCGGTGGCGATGGCGCTGCGCGGAGAGATCCTCAACGGCATCGCGCTATCCGGCATTTTGCTGGCGGCGGAGGTGCTGCTGCGGGGTGCGACGCCGCGCTCAGTCGCGGAGCCGTTCGACATTCGACCGACGGCTCTGGCGAAGCGCCGGACGGAGCAGCTCGGCGCCGGCGCGGATCTGAAACGCATCCGATGAGTTCGATTGATTCGCTTGTCGACGCCTTCGTGACCTACCTCGCGGTGGAAAAGGGCCTGTCGGCGAATACGCTCGCCAGTTATAAGCGCGACTTGGAGAAGTACCGCACCTACCTGCGGGAGATTGGGCGTACGGAATTGGCGCAGGTCACCGAGCAGGATGTGTCAGAGTTCCTGGCGTATCTGGCGCGGGGAGATAAGTCGGCGGGAAGGCCAGCGCTGGCCCCGACCTCGGTGACGCGGTCGCTGTCGGCCGTGCGGAGCTTCCACAAGTTCGCGGTGGGTGAGGGCGCGTTGGATGTGGATGTCGCCAAGCGGGTGGCGCCGCCGAAGCAGCCCTCGCGGTATCCGAAGGCGCTCAGCATTGATGAGGTCACTCGGCTTATCGAGTCCATCCCCGACGATGAGACCGCCGACGTGACGGATTTGCGAAACCGCGCGCTGGTGGAGTTTTTGTACTCGACCGGTGCGCGCGTTTCCGAGGTCACCGGCCTGGATATCGATGACGTGGATCGCGAAACCAACCTCGTGTTGCTGCGCGGTAAGGGCGGCAAGGAGCGCATCGTGCCCGTGGGATCGCCGGCCATGGCGGCGCTGGATGCGTGGCTGACACGCGGGCGGCCGAGCTGGGTGCGGGCGAACTCCGGGCCGGCGCTGTTTATTAACTCGCTGGGGCGCAGGCTGTCTCGGCAGTCGGCGGGAAATACGCTGGCGGAGCTAGGCGAGCGCGCCGGGCTGAGCGTGAAAATCTCCCCGCACACCCTGCGCCACAGTTTCGGCACACACCTCATTGAGGGCGGTGCCGATGTGCGCGTGGTCCAAGAGCTGCTGGGGCACGCCTCGGTGACGACGACCCAGATCTACACCATGATTACCGCGGAGAATATGCGACGAGTCTGGGCGGGGGCTCACCCACGGGCTGAATACTCGCGGTAATATGTGGCGGTAATATATCGCGCAGTAGAATTGATGAGAAATCTTCAAGGAAGAGGGATTGACTGTGGCTGAAGAAGGGTTGTTTGAGGCCGATCGAGTTGAACTCGGTCTCACCGGTCGTCCGGCACGTGAGCTGCCGGAACCCGCACCCCTGAACAGTCACGGCCCCGCAGTCATCCTGGCAATGTGTAACCAGAAGGGCGGCGTGGGTAAGACCACCTCGACCATTAACCTGGGTGCGGCGCTGGCAGAGTTCGGTCGTAAAGTCCTGCTCGTTGACTTAGACCCACAAGGCGCACTATCCGCCGGTCTTGGTGTCCCGCATGAGGAGCTCGACCTGACCGTCTACAACCTCATCGTCGATGACACCACCGACGTTCGCGATGCCATCCACCACACCAAGGTCTCCGGCCTGGACCTCGTTCCGGCCAACATCGACCTGTCGGCTGCGGAGATTCAGCTTGTCAACGAAGTCGGCCGCGAGCAGGCCCTCGGACGCGCGCTGCGCCCAGTGATGAATGACTACGACTTCATCATCATTGACTGCCAGCCGTCGCTAGGCCTGTTGACTGTCAATGCGCTGACCATCTCCGAGGGCGTCATCATCCCAATGGTGGCGGAGTACTTCTCCCTGCGCGGTCTGGCACTACTCACCGACACGGTGGCCAAGGTCCGCGACCGCCTGAACTTCAACCTGGAAGTCTCGGGCATTTTGGTCACCATGTTTGACCGCCGGACCCGCCACGCCAAAGAAGTCATGGAACGCCTCATCGAGGTCTTCGGCGACAAGGTCTTCGACACGGTCATCACCCGTACCGTCCGCTTCCCGGAAACCTCCGTCGCCGGCGAGCCCATCACCACCTGGGCACCGAACACCCCAGCTGCGGCACAGTACCGCAACCTGGCCCGCGAGGTCATCGAGCGCAAAGGCCGCAAATAATAGGTGACTTCCCCGGATAGTTACACTCCCGAACCGTCGTCAAGCGAGGGCGTGCAGGAAGAAATCACCGGCTTCCGCGTCGCGCTCGCGAACTTCAACGGGCCTTTCGACCTGCTGCTGCAGCTCATCAGCAGCAAAAAGATGGACGTCACCGAAGTCGCGCTGGCGGCCGTGACGGACGAGTTCATCTCGTACACGCGCAGCCTCGACGCAGTCAGCGACCTCGACGAAATCACCGAATTCCTCGTCGTGGCAGCGACGCTGCTCGACCTCAAGACCGCACGGCTTCTGCCGCGTGGCGACGTCGACAGCGAAGAAGACCTCGAACTGCTAGAAGCACGCGACCTGCTGTTCGCCCGACTGCTGCAGTACCAGGCGTATGGCAAGGTAGCCGACCAATTCGAGGAGTGGCAGAAGACCGCGCCGCGGCGCTATCCGCGAGCTGTGGGGCCGGACAAGCAGTTCGAGGAGCTGCTGCCGCCCGTGCGCCTGGGCATGACTCTCGGGGAGTTCGCCGAGTTTGCGGCCGTCGTGATGCGGCCGAAGCCGCCGGAGGAAGTCGGCGTCGGGCACATCCACGGTGTGCCCGTGTCCGTGCCGGAGCAGGCGGGCAAAATTCTGGACTCGCTGCGGCTGGCCGGCGAGGGGACCTGGTTGACGTTTACGCAGCTGACCTCGGAGTGCCGCGTGTCCATGGAGGTTGTCGGGCGGTTCCTGGCGCTGCTGGAGCTCTACCGTGCCAAAGCGATTGGTGTGGAGCAGGAGGAGGCGCTGGAGGAAATCCACGTGGCCTGGACCGGGCTGGACGTGGACCCGGCCGTCGTGGCGGCGGCGAACTGGGAGTAGGTGGCTGGGCTGCGTTGGGGCTGGCTGTTGGGGCTGGCTGTTGGGACTTGGCTGTTGGGCGTGGGCTTGGTCGGGCGTGGGCTTGGTCGGGCGTGGGCTTGGTTGGGCTGGCGCTAACAGCTGATTAGCGCCCGGCCAATTAGCGCCCGGCGCGGGAGGTTGCGTAATCTGACGCGCATGAGCGAAACCAGTTCCGCACCATCCGAGCAGGCCGTGGAGCCCGTGTCTGCTTCTTCGGCGCAATTGCCGCCCATTGACCCGTTGCGAGCAGGCGTGGAGTCGATTCTGCTGGTAGTCGATACGCCGGTGGCGGCGGAGGATATGGCGCGGGCGCTGGATGTTTCCGCAAGTGATGTCCGTGACGTGCTTCGCGAGATCGAGTACGAATACCGTGCACGTCGCAGCGGCATTGAGCTGCGTGAAACGGATGAGGGCTGGCGCTTCTACACGGCTCCCGCGCACGCCAGCGCGGTGGAGCGATTCTTGCTGGATGGCTCGCAGTCGAAGCTCTCACGTGCAGCTATGGAGACGCTGGCAGTGGTGGCTTACCGACAGCCGGCCACGCGTGCGCAGGTCTCCGGTGTACGCGGTGTCAATGTCGATGGGGTGATGCGCACGCTGGTCGCGCGCGGTCTGATTGCGGAGTCCGGAGAGGACCCGGCAACCGGCGCGCATTTGTACGTTACGACGACGCTGTTCCTGGAGCTTTTGGGGATTGATTCGCTGGACCAGCTGCCTGATTTGGCTCCGCTGCTGCCTGAAGTCGACTTGATCGACGAGCCGTTGGACTAGGTGGGGTTCACTCTATTGAACGACCCACTTCACGGTTTTCGATTCGCCTGACGGTCATCGATCCACTTCACGACACGGGTGTCACCTCATGCCACCTCCACAGCTGCCACGAGGTGACATAGGTGTCGTGAAGTCGCATTTTGGGGCTGCGGTTGCCGCTCACGACGGCTCACTGCGAGCCTTTGCACCCCACTGCACTCACCACACGCACACGCACCCCACCACACACCCACCCCACCACACGCCCTGTGGATAACTCCCGAAAACTGCAAACTATCCACAGTCGACGCCAAATTGACGCCTTCTGAGCCTCCGTGTGAGCCCAAAAATGAGAACGTAGCACTCACCAACACTCGCAAACACTCACAAACACACAAACCCACAAACACTCACACCCCGCCACCCACCAACCAGCAGTTGCAGGGACCTCAGGAGCGCAATCCGATGCCGCAGTGGATCTACGACGCCGACGACATCATCCGTACCGGCCAGCAGCGCGAATGCGCCCGCCCCAGCACATTCGCAATTTCCCGAATCGGCCAGCACTCCGACCGAGATCTCCGCCAGCGAGCCAAAAGCGGCAGCCTCCTGTGGCTCGCACACGGCGCGTACGTGCCGGTCGACAGGTGGCTCACCCTAAACAGCACCGAACGTTACATCCTGGAAATCAAAGCGCTCGTCCATCGCGGCACCACCACCGTAGTCACCCGCGATGCCGCCGCTGCTCTCCACGGTTTACCTCTGCTCACACACAACACTCCCATCGCGATAGCCAACTCCGGCCGCACGCGCGGGCAATCGCGAAGCACGCCGAATGGCCCGTACCAGCCGCACAAACGCCTCATCCGCGTCTCCGGCCGGATTCTCCCCGAGGACATCGTAGAAATCGATGGCCGCCTCGTCACCGATGTCCCAAAGTCCGTCATCGACGTCTGCCGTTCCCGCACCCCGCACAATGCACTAGTGCTTGCCGACGCCGCCCTCCAGCGCCACACCGACACCGAGGAACTGTTGGCCACGTTGGCTGCATATCCGCGTGCTCCGGGAAATGCACAGGCCAGGAGATTGTTGAGGCAAGCGACAGCGTCGTCGGAAAGCATTGGGGAATCGCTCACTAAAGAAGCAATCGTCCAGGCGGGGCTAGCTTCTGTCAACGATTCTCGGACTCCGTTGCTCCAGCAGGTTTCCTTTCGGGATGATCGTGGCTTCATCGCACGCGTGGACTTCTACCTGCCCGAACTTGGGCTGGTCGTCGAGTTCGACGGCCGTATGAAATACACCGACGGTGGAGTCGCGGACACGCAGGTGGCAATCGCAAAGGAGCTGGAGCGCGAAAAGCGTCTGAAGAACCTCGGACTGAATGTCATCCGAATCGTCTGGTCACAGCTTTTCGACGGCACCGCCGTAGCCACCTTGCGGCAAGCGGCCGCAGAAATCCGACGTCACCTGGCAAATGGTGGCAGTTGCTATCGCGGAAACTACGCCTTCGCGCGGCAGCCCATCACAATCACAGGTAAGGCGGCCGAGTTGGCCATGCGTCGCCGACGAGTGTGGAGCCAGGCGGGGCGGCTGTACTAGGCGGCGTCGGCACCGCTCTCGGCCCGCTTCCACAGGCCCTAAGTCCACTTCACGACACGAGTGTCACCTCATGCCACCTCCACAGCTGCCACGAGGTGACATGGGTGTCGTAAAGTCACTGAGACTGTCTGTAATCCTTGCGAGAAGCTCCACCACCAACCCCGAACGGCGTTCAAGTCTGGCGCTGTACAGGTATTATGCTGAGTATCATGACAGCCTCGGAAACCGCCCAGCCGCACACCCCGCAGCACTCCCAGTCGCACACCCCGCAGCACTCCCAACCACCCGCCCAACCACACACCCAGCCAGCCATCGCCGACCTCGCCCAATTCGACGCCGACCACATCTGGCACCCATACGGCCCCATCCCGTCGCCGGTCGCGCCCAAGCTGGTCGAGTCCGCCGAGGGCGTCAACCTCCACCTCGCCGACGGCCGCACCCTCATCGACGGCATGAGCAGCTGGTGGGCCGCTTGCCACGGCCACTCGCACCCGAAGCTGATCGCAGCCGCGAAGAAGCAGGCCACCACGATGTCGCATGTCATGTTCGGCGGACTCACGCACCGTCCGGCCATTGAGCTGGCGGAGAAGCTCCTAAAGCTCGCAGGCCCCGGCTTCGATGCCATTTTCTACTCCGACTCGGGTTCGGTCTCCGTCGAAGTGGCGATTAAAATGGCGCTGCAGTACCAGCAGGCCAAAGGCCATCCCGAGCGCACCCGCCTGGCCACTTGGCGCGGCGGCTATCACGGCGACACTCGCGCGCCCATGACCGTCTGCGACCCCGAGGGCGGCATGCATTCGCTGTGGACGGGGCAGTGGACTCCGCAGGTCTTCGCCGACAAACCACCCGCCCGCGGCGCAACCGAGGAGGAACGCGCACGCTATCTCGCGCACTTCGATTCGCTTATCGACGACTCCGTCGCCGGCATCATCATTGAACCGGTAGTCCAAGGCGCTGGTGGCATGCGGTTCCATGACCACGAGCTGCTTGTGGGGCTCCGGAAGCTGTGTGACAAGCACGGGATTCTGCTCATCGCGGATGAGATCGCCACCGGCTTCGGCCGGGCCGGTGACCTGTTCACGACGCAGGCGGCCGGGATTGTGCCGGATATTATGTGTGTCGGCAAGGCGCTGACCGGCGGCTTTATGAGCTTCGCAGCCACCCTCACCACCGCCGACGTGGCTCGCACCATTTCCAGTGGTGCAGGCGGAGGTATCATGCACGGCCCCACCTTCATGGGAAACCCCTTGGCCTGTGCGGTGGCCTGCGCGCAGCTCGACCTGATTGCAGAGGGGCAGTGGCGTGAGGATGTCCCGCGCATCGAGTCCCGACTTCGCAACCAGCTCCAGCCCCTAGCCAGCAGCGATGCTGTGGCCGACGTGCGTGTCCTTGGCGCAATCGGTGTCGTGGAGATGCAGCGTCCAGTGGACATGGGCCTGGCCACCGCAGCGGCCGTCGATGCCGGGGTGTGGCTGCGGCCATTCGGCAAATTGGTGTACACCATGCCGCCGTACATCAGCACCAATGACGAGGTCGACCGTATCTGCGAGGCCATCGCCGCCATCGTCGCCGCCGAGGAAGAACGCAAGTAGCGCAACCAAAAGGAGCACCAACCACCATGAGCATCGTCCTTGTCACCGGCACCGGTACCGATATTGGAAAGACCATCGGCACGGCAGCCCTGGCGGCGGCACTACGCGAAGAGGGCAGGCAGGTGCACGTCGTCAAGCCGATTCAGACCGGTTTCCCGGGCCCAAATGGCGGCGATTTGGACACTGTCGCAGAGCTGACGGGGATCGATAACCTGCATGGTTTCGAGCGTTACCCCGAGCCGATGGCGCCGTTGGCGGCGGCGCAGCGCGCGGGAATGCGCCTGCCGAACGCCACGGAGATCGCGGAGAAGATCAAGCTTATCGACGGGCCGAACCGCGTTGTCCTCGTGGAGGGCGCGGGCGGCTTGCTGGTGCGACTCGGCGAGGACTGGGCGCTGCCGGAGCTGGCGGGGTTGTTGCCGGGTAGTCAGATGGTGGTCGTGACGCGGTTGGACCTGGGGTGCCTGAACGAGGCGGAGCTCACCGTCGAGGTGGCGCGGGGCCGTGGGGTCAATGTCACGGCGCTGGTGGGCGGTTCGTTGCCGGCGGAGGTCGACCCGATCATTGAGACGAACCTGGAGGAACTGCCGCGCATCACCGGGGTGCCGCTGCTGGGGTCGGTGCAGGCGGGAGCTGGCGCGCTGGACCGGCAGGAGTTTGTGGCGAAAGCTACGCAGTGGCTGCCGGGCGTGCGAGAGTGGGCCGCAACGCTGTAAAAGGCGCTGTAGGTGGAGGCCGCGCGGGACATCGTTAAGCTGGCGTTTTGCGAAAAACGTGCTAAGGTGGCTAGACGACAAGGCGCGAGGCTTTCTCTGTAATTCTCTTTATTAACCTGCTTCCACCGGCCATTTTGGGCCCACGGGGGAGAGAACAGCGTCGCCTGGCGCTGACGTTCTAACAAACAGAACATTCTCCAACGCTTGAAAAGGATGTAGGTCAAGTGGCTAAACCCGCTCGCCGAGAAGGCACACCGGCACACAAGAACCGTAAGAATCAATCCAACCGCGGCTCCACTAACGCCCAGCGCAACCGCAGCCGTCGCGACAGCGGCGCGAAGATGGAGACCTCCAACGTCCACGCGAAGGACATCTACGTATCCAACGCCCGCCCGGCGCGCCACCAGCACGTGGACTCCGACCGCCGCGGCTCGGGCAAGCGCGTGCACAGCGAAGCAGGTGAAGGCGTACGTCTGCAGAAGGTCCTGGCACAGGCAGGCGTGGCGTCGCGCCGCATGGCGGAAAAGCTTATCGACGAAGGCCGCGTCGAGGTCGACGGCAAGATTGTGACGCGGCAGGGCGTGCGGGTGGACCCGAACACGTCTGTGATTCGCGTTGATGGTTCCCGCGTCATCGTCAATGAGGACATGCAGTACTTCGTCCTGAACAAGCCGCGTGGCGTGCAGTCGACGATGCACGATGACATGGGCCGCCCGTGTGTGGGCGACATCATCGGTGAGAAGATTAGCGCTGGTCAGCGACTCTTCCACGTTGGCCGCCTGGATGCGCCCACCGAGGGCCTGCTGCTGCTCACCAACGATGGTGAGCTGGCCAACCGTCTGATGCACCCGAGCTACGAGGTCACTAAGACCTACATGGCCACCGTTGTCGGCGAGGTCGATGCCAAGGTCATGCGCGAGCTGGAAAAGGGCATTGAGCTCGATGACGGCATCGCTAAGGCGGACATGGCACAGATCATCGATGTCTGGCAGGGTCGCTCTATCGTCCGCATCGAGCTGCACGAGGGCCGCAAGCACATCGTCCGCCGGATGCTCAAGACTGCGGGCTTCCCGGTCGAGCGCCTGGTGCGCACTAAGATTCACACTGTCCAGCTGGGCGAGCAGACCCCGGGCGCTCTCCGCGCACTCAACCGCGCTGAGCTGACCTCCCTCTACAACGCGGTGGGGCTGTAAATGGCACTAGTGAAAAAGAACGAAGAAAACCAAGGCGCTGAAGGAGCCCACATGAGCGAGCAGAACACTGACGACATGCTGTTGGTTGCCATCGATGGCCCCTCCGGCACCGGAAAGTCGACCGTCTCTCGGATGGTCGCAACCGAGCTGGGTGCAAAGTACCTGGACACCGGCGCTATGTACCGCGTTGCCACCCTGTGGGTGCTGCGCCAGGGCATCGACCCGACCGACGAGGAAGCCGTGGCCAAGGCGACGGCCGCCCTGCCGCTGGAAGTCTCCGATGACCCGAACTCCACCGCCGTCCTCCTCGACGGCGAGGATGTTTCCGGCGAGATTCGCGGCCCGGAGGTCACCCGCAACGTGTCGGCGGTCTCCGCGATTCCGGCTGTGCGCACCAACCTGGTCGCACTCCAGCGTTCGCTGGCCGCATCGGCTGTGCGCTGTGTGGTGGAAGGCCGCGACATCGGCACGGTCGTTCTCCCGGACGTCCCTGCGAAGATCTTCATGACCGCCTCCGCAGAGGTCCGCGCTCGCCGCCGCTACGACCAGGACATCGCTGCTGGTCGTGAGGCCGACTTCGACACCGTGCTTGCCGACGTCATCCGCCGCGACGAACTCGACAGCAACCGTGCGACCTCTCCGCTGAAGCCAGCCGAGGACGCATTCATTCTGGACACCTCTGAGATGGACATTGAAGAGGTCGTGGAAAACGTCCTCGATGTCGTTGAGGCCGGCTACCCGGGGTCCACCATGGACTGGGACGATGTCGACAACGAGGAGTTCGAGGAATCTTACGAGGGCTCTTACGACGATTCCGAGGACGACACCGCCGGACACCTGGTCGCAAACGTGGAGAGCGAAAACGCGCCGGGCACCGCAGGCAGCCACACCAGCGCAGACGAGTTCATCGACCGCACGATTGCCGACCACGAGACGATCATCTCCGAAGCCATCGAGCGCGCCGAAACCGGCCAGATCGATGACGATGCCGACTGGGAAGAGCTGGAGAACGCTTTCGCAGCGCTTGGCGTGAGCGACGAGGAGGAAGAAGCTCTTCCGACCGTGGCCATTGTGGGACGACCGAATGTTGGTAAGTCCACCATGGTTAACAGGTTCATTGGCCGTCGTGAAGCAGTTGTCGAAGACTTCCCGGGCGTGACCCGCGACCGCATCTCCTACCTGGGTGAATGGGGCGGACGTCGCTTCTGGGTGCAGGACACCGGCGGCTGGGACCCGGACGCCAAGGGTATGCATGCGGCGATTGCTCGTCAGGCGGAGACCGCCATGGAGACCGCCGATGTGATTGTTATGGTCGTTGACACCACCGTCGGCATCACCGCCACGGAAGAGGTCATGGCCCGTCGCCTGCAACGCGCGGAGCAGCCAGTTATTCTCGCTGCCAACAAGTTTGAGTCGGATTCGCAGCTTGGCGACGTCGCGGAGTTCTGGGCCCTCGGGCTCGGCGAGCCGCACCCAACCTCGGCCCTCCACGGTCGTGGCAATGCCGACGTGATGGACGAAGTCGTGGCTTCCTTCCCGGAGGTGCCGCGTGCGAAGTCGCTACCGACCGGGCCGCGTCGCGTGGCATTGGTGGGCAAGCCGAACGTGGGCAAGTCCTCGCTGTTGAACAAGCTCTCCGGTGAAGATCGCGCAGTGGTCAGCGACGTGGCCGGTACCACGGTTGACCCGGTGGACTCCCTGGTGCAGATGGACGAGGCGCTCTGGCGTTTTGTGGATACCGCTGGTATCCGCAAGAAGACCAAGACCGCCAAGGGCCACGAGTTCTACGCCTCGCTGCGTACTCGCTCGACGATTGACAACGCCGAAGTCGTCATCTTCCTGGTCGATGCTTCCGAGCAGATCACCGAGCAGGACCAGCGCGTGCTGCGCATGATTCTCGACTCCGGTCGCGCACTTGTGGTCGCCTACAACAAGTGGGACCTCATGGATGAGGACCGTCGCGACCTGCTCGAGCGCGAAATTGAAGAGCAGCTCGCACATGTGCCGTGGGCTCGTCGGGTGAACATCTCCGCCAAGACTGGTCGCGCTGTGCAGAAACTGGAGCCGGCCATGCTGGAGGCCGTGGAGTCGTGGGATAAGCGTATCTCCACTGGTCGCCTGAACACTTGGTTGCGTGCGATTATGCAGCAGAACCCGCCACCGCTGCGTGGTGGCCGCCAGCCGCGCGTGCTGTTTGCCACCCAGGCATCCTCGCGCCCGCCGGTAATTGTGCTGTTCACCACCGGGTTCCTGGAGCACGGCTACCGTCGCTTCCTGGAGCGCAAGCTGCGTGAAGAATTCGGTTTCGAGGGCTCACCGGTGCGCATCGCGGTGCGTGTCCGCGAGAAGAAGAAGCGCCGCTAGGACCTGCTAGGAAGCACCGTCAGGTAGTTCCGTTCAGGCCTGCTAGTCGCTCGAATTGAGCTGAGAAAAGCCCAAAATGTGATTTAGGCGATTGCATTTTGGGCTTTTCGTTGGCATTTTAGAGTTTCAGTAAATTAGCGATAAGGAGAACTGACAATGGTCAGGCGCGGCAACAACCGTGACGGCTCTCAGCACGATGGCCGAGACAACAGCTACGGACGCGATTCCTCAAGCGCATACGGCGATGACTCCGCGACTCGCTACATTCCGCGGGACGAGGGATACCGCGGATACAACCCAGATGCCGACTTCGCGGGCGAGCAGCCGACCGAATACTTCGGTGGCGACTCCTCTGAGACACAATTCCTGCAGCGTGGCGATGAAACACGTTTTGAGAACTCGCGAGGTGCCGGAGCCGGTGCAGGTGCTGGTGCCGCCGGTGCACAAGGCAGTGGCGCACAGGGTAGCGGCCAGTACTGGGCCCCGCTTTCTGAAGAAGAACGCGGCTATGGTCAGGCGGGCCAGCAGGCAGGTGCAACCCAGCAGTACTCCGCAGGCGGCGCAGGCGGTTACGGCGACATGAACAACGGCAACAACCGCGGTAATAACCGTGGCAACAGTGGCAATGATGACTCTAAGAAGGGCTGGGGCAAGCCTGTCGCCATTGTGGCCATCGCCGCCATGGTGGCCGTAGTCGCGCTGGTAGCCCTGGTCTTGTCCTTTACTTCCGGAACCGAGGACAAAAACGACAATACGGCGGAGCCGACGCAGGAGACGTCGTCAAGCCCGACGCCGACGACAACCTCGCCGGAAGAAACCACGACAAGCCCAACCGATCGTTTGGACCCGTCGGGCACGATTAACGACACCCGTGAGCGCCTCGAGCAGGAGCTGGACCAACTTCGCGAGTCGCCGCCAGCTATCCCTGGCCCCGGTGAGCGCAGCAGCGGTTGGGGCACCATCCCGCAGGGCGTGGTGGGCAAGAGTCCGGCATCGGTCGAGGTGGAATTGCGTACCAACGGCTACCAGAATGTGACCGTCGTCGACGCCGAGGGCAATCCGACCAACTCTGTGGCTGCGATTATGGGCAAGGTCGCCTCGATCGATCCGCCGGAGGGACAGATGGCGGAGACATCCACTCCAGTGACCATCTACCTGCAGTAATGCGGTAGGCAGGGCAGGGGTCTGGGGCGATTTTCGCCTTCAAACTCCAATGATGTAACCTATAGCTCGTTGCACTTTCGTGCACGCGGGCTGTAGCGCAGTTTGGTAGCGCACCTCACTGGGGGTGAGGGGGTCGTCGGTTCAAATCCGGTCAGCCCGACAAAAATAGCCGCCGTCTTCTGGAAGATTCCGGGAGGCGGCGGCTTTGTTTACGGCTATTGCTTACGGCTTTTGTTTGCCGTCTAGCGCGCGATGCTACTAGCGCACGACAATACCGTCGGAGTCAGCGTAGAGCGTCTCGCCCGGAACGAAGTCGATGCCGCCGAAGGAGACAACGACGTCGCGCTCGCCCTCGCCGGTCTTGGTGGACTTGCGCGGGTTGGTGCCAAGCGCCTTGCAGCCGAAGTCCATCTCGCCAATCAGCTTGGAGTCGCGAATCGCGCCGTTGACGACCACACCAGCCCAGCCATTGTCCTTGCCGAGCCCCGCAATAACGTCACCGACCAGCGCCGTGTGCACAGAAGCGTCACCGTCGATGACAAGCACGCCACCCTCCGACGGTTCGGAGAGGACCTTCTTCAGCAGCGCGTTGTCCTGGAAACACTTGACCGTGGAGATCTTGCCGCAGAACTCCACGCGACCGCCGAGGTTACGCATCTGAGTATCGCAGGAACGCACGTCCGGGCCGATCTCGTCAACCAGGTCAGCGGTGGGGATGAATTCGATTGCCATAGGGGATTCAAGTCCTTCCGAAAATTGCTCGCATCAAGTGTTAAACCCATTGTTTCAAACTCAAGATGTGACTAAAGACATATGGTGCAAATTCGCTGGCAGCGATTGGTGCTCCGAAGGGCGGTCCAGATTGATTACTCTGGTGAGTCAGAACGCGCCGACAACCACACGTGCGCAGGAAGGGTAGAAGATGGCTGGGTTTAATTGGTTTTGGAAGGCTCTTAGCGGCAAGCAAGGGCGCAACCAAAAACGCAGCGTAGGGCTGGTGGCACGCGCCGCTGAGCTCGAGCCGCAGGTACAGGCGCTTTCCGACGCTGACCTCGCCGACTTCACCCGCCAACACGCCACCGACGCACCGGAGCTTTTAGCCGCGCTCCGCGAAGTTTCCCAGCGCACCCTGTCCATGCGTCCCTTCGATGTGCAGCTGCAAGGCGCACTGGCGCTCATGGAGGGAGACGTCGTCCAGATGGCCACCGGTGAGGGCAAGACCCTCTCCGGCGCCCTGGCTGCAGCAGGGTTCGCGCTGCGTGGCCACCGCGTGCATTCCGTGACCGTCAACGACTACCTCGCAGGCCGCGACGCGCAGTGGATGCAACCGCTGTTCGGGTTCCTAGGGCTCTCGGTGGCGGCTATTTCGCCGCAGGAGGGACCGGGGGAGCGTCGTAAAGCATATGCGGCAGACATCGTCTACGCCGCCGTCAACGAACTCGGCTTCGACGTTCTGCGCGACCGCTGCGCGCCGGCCATCGAAGACCGCGTGCAGTCGCCCGCTGACGTCGCGATCATCGACGAGGCCGACTCCGTGTTGGTGGATGAAGCGCTAGTCCCGCTCGTGCTTGCCGGCAATGAGCCGGGCACCGCACCGACCGGACAGATCACCGACGTGGTGCGTCGCCTGCAGCTCGGCGACGACTACACCGTCGACGAAGGCCGCCGCAACGTCTTCCTCACCGATACCGGCGCCGCACGCGTCGAACGCCTGCTTGGCATCGGCTCGCTGTACGACGCCGAGCACGTCGGCACCACCCTGGTTCAGGTCAACGTTGCACTGCACGCTCACGAGTTGCTGCAGCGCGATGTCGACTACATCGTGCGCGATGGCAAGGTACAGCTCATCGACGCCTCGAAGGGACGCGTGGCGGAACTGCAGCGGTGGCCGGACGGTCTGCAAGCGGCGGTAGAGGCCAAGGAGGGCCTGCAGGTCTCTGAGGGCGGCCGAATCCTCGACTCCATGACCATCCAGCAACTCGTCGGCCGCTACGACATCACCTGCGGTATGACCGGCACCGCCACCTCCGCGGGAGACCAGTTCCGCGAGTTTTACGGACTCCACGTCTCCGTCATCGAACCCAACGTCCCATGCATTCGTGACGACGAGCCCGACCGCATCTACGCCACCACCGACGACGCGTTCGCCGCGCTTGTCGACGAGGTCGTGGAACTCAACGGCACTGGTCGACCAATACTCGTAGGCACCCGTGACGTGGCGGAATCGGAACGACTAGCCGATGCGCTGGTCCTGCGAGGCATCGAATCCTCGGTGCTGAACGCGAAAAATGACGAGCTGGAGGCCCAGGTCATCGCCAATGCTGGCGATATTGGCCGTGTCACGGTGTCCACTCAGATGGCCGGGCGAGGAACCGACATCCGTCTCGGCGGGGCAGATGAATCCAACCGCGATGCGGTCGTTGAGCGCGGTGGACTATGCGTCATTGGCCTGGGGAAGCACCGCACTGACCGACTGGACAATCAGCTGCGTGGCCGCGCCGGGCGCCAGGGCGATCCGGGCTCGTCGGTGTTCTTTGTCTCCCTGGATGATCCGGTGATTTCCGAGGGTGCTGCTGGCGAGACGCTGAGCGTGCTTCCCGAGGAAGATGGCCGCGTCCGGGATAAGAGGGCCTATCAGTTCATCGACCGCGCGCAGCGAGTGACAGAGGCGACCATGCTATCGATTCATGCGACGACATGGAAGTACAACAAGCTCATCGGTGACCAGCGCGAGATTCTGGATGAGCGCAGGGAGAAACTGCTGACTACTAATGCTGCCTGGGAAGAACTGTCCAAGTTGGCATCGGCGCGGGCGAAGGAAGTCGAAGCCGCAGCCGGGCGCGATGTCGCCGAGGATGCTGCCCGGGAAATCATGCTGAGCCACCTGGATCGCGGATGGTCAGACCACCTGGCGGATCTGGATGACCTGCGGGAGTCGATTCACCTGCGCGCGCTGGCTAAGGAAAGCCCCATTGATGAGTTCCACCGCGCCGCCATCGGCGCCTTTAAGAACCTGGTGAACAATGCCGTTACCGAGTCGGTGCAGACCTTCCAGGAGGTCGAAATCGACGGCGAAGGCGCACATCTGGAGGACACGGGTCTTGCTCGCCCGAGCTCGACCTGGACTTACATGGTCAACGACAACCCATTGAGCAATGGTGGCGGCTCGGTCGTCGGCTCGATTGCCGCGATGTTTAGGTAAGCCGTAACCACAAGTTTGGTAACAATTTGAAAATATTTCTCAGGTGACCGGCCTAGGTACACCCACAGAGAAAGCTCTCAGATGTCGGTATTTACGCATATCAATCATGTTGTACATACCCTGTCGGTGAGCTGCGTCACAACTTGGTTGGGATTAGATAACAACATGAAAGCGGTTGGGGCGCTATTATCTAAAAAGTAACGAGTAAATCGCCCAAGGTTATCCCGGAGGGAAAGATATGACTAGCAATAGCGGCCAGCCAGAGGCATCGGTCGAGACCACCTCGGTCTTCCGTGCAGATTTGCTGAAGGAAATGGAGTCCGGCTCTAACACGGACTCCACGGTCTCCGGTGTTGAAGGACTTCCGGCGGGCTCGGCACTCTTGGTTGTCAAGCGGGGGCCAAACGCAGGTTCGCGTTTCCTGCTCGATCAGGCAGTCACCACCGCTGGTCGTCACCCGGACAGCGACATCTTCCTCGATGATGTGACTGTTTCCCGTCGTCACGCAGAGTTCCGCAAGAACGGTGACTCCTACGAGGTCGTCGACGTGGGATCGCTGAACGGTACCTACGTTAACCGCGAGCCGAAGAACTCCGCGGTTCTGGCTAATGGTGACGAGGTTCAGGTCGGTAAGTTCCGCCTCGTCTTCCTGATCGGTAACTAATTCGACATCGGTTAATGTCGACGCCTGTCGGCATTAACCCCTTATTTTTGTAAAGGCTCGGAAAAGACCAGTGGCAGCAGTACGCAAATCAGCAGTTGCGCAGCCGGCGTCGTCGGAAAGCACTGCGAAGCAAGCACGCTCGGTGGGCAAGAAGAAGACCATCGGTGCTGTGCTGAAGGAAGTCAAGGTTGAGTTCCCTGATGTAACGCTGTCCAAAATTCGTTTTCTCGAGTCGGAGGGGCTGCTGTGCCCGTCGCGTAGCTCCTCGGGATATCGTCGCTACAGCCAGGCGGACATTGACCGCCTGCGCTACATTCTCACCGTTCAGCGCGATAACTACTTGCCGCTGAAAGTTATTAAAGAGCAGCTCGACGAAATTGATGCGGGCAACGCTGGCGGCGACGGGCTGGCATCGGTCACTCCACTGGTGACGGCGGATCAGTTCCGCGAAGCCGCAGTGGTCTCGCTGACGCAGGCGGAGCTGGCAGAGCGCACCGGCGCTAGCGAGAAGTTCATCACTGAACTGGTTCGAGTCGGTCTGATTACTCCGGACACGCTGAACATGTTCGATGGCGATGACCTGCTCATCACTGAGACGGCGGTCAAGCTGGCTGAGTTTGGCCTGGATGCCCGCCACCTCAAAACTGTGCGTACCGCTGCGGCCCGTGAGGCAGATTTGGTGTCGCTCGCTGCTAGTCCGCTGAGTAAGTCGCGTGCGGCTAGCGGCAAGCAGAAGGCTGTGGAGATGGGCCGTGAGATGACTGCGCTGATGGTCACGCTGCACGGCACTTTGGTCAAGCGCCAGGTCAACAAGGACCTGGGGAAGTAGTCGGTAGTCCCGCGTAAATAGCGGCTCGCTACAATTATCGCTGTTATGGACGAAAAACTCGTAGAAGTCAAGTTTCTAGACTGGATGGCGCATCCTCCTGAGGACGATCCAGTGCTGCTCCTGCATGCCGAAGAGACCAATCGGATTATCCCGATTTGGATTGATTTGGCGACGGCGACGGAGTACTCCGCCCGTGAGACCGGCGCTACGCAGCGTCGCCCGGGCATGCATGAGGTCTTCGTCGATACGCTGGACATGGTGGGGCAGAGCGCCCTGCGCGGCCAGATTACGGGCGTGCATGAGGGCGTTTTCATCGCCAGCCTGGTGCTCGAAGGTGGCGCAGAGATTGATATGCGGCCCTCCGACCTCATCCTTATCGCTAGCGAGCTTGAGGTTCCGCTGTATGTCGCGCGTGATGTGCTCGACGCCACGTCGGTAGCGGCGCGTCTCGTCGCAACCAATGGCGGTTCGCTTGCCGACGAGTCGGAGACCGACTCCGTCGAGGCATCGGTGTCGGAGTTTGCGGAATTCCTCGACAGTATTGATGCTGACTACTTCGCCGAGCCGCATGGTGATGCGGAGGACAAGAAGTCTGATGGTGAAGCCGACGGTGGCGCCGATTCAGCTTCCGATGGCGACCGTTAAACGTGTGACTGGAGTGAATAACCGGTTACTTTTGAGGTAGTTGTGACGCTTATTTCCTCCGGCGTGTCGCTGAATGACCCCATAAAAGGGGTAACTTTTCGTAAGTTATAGTTTCATCCCGTCCTGCGGTTTTGCTCCCGGGTCGTGCTTGAGCTGGGGAAACTATGACTCCAAACTCTAAACCTTAACTTTAGGTTTAGAGATTCGGCGTGTCGTCCTGTGATGTATTGACAGCCGATTAACCTTGGCGAAAGATAAATAACGGCAGTGAAACTACCTCGGGAGAATTTATATGGTCGACGACAACAGCGGTTCGCTCTTTGGCGACAATGAGCTCCGTGCGTCGGACTCGCAAGAGCCACGCGCGGTTCAGGAATCCCTGTTCGACATGGGACCGGACGAGCAGGTTGGCTACCGCGTTCCTATCGCATGTCAGGTAGCGGGCATTTCTTACCGCCAGCTGGACTACTGGGCACGCACCAAGCTGGTGGAGCCTTCTATCCGTACCGCCAAGGGCTCGGGTACCCAGCGTCTGTACTCCTTCCGCGACATCCTCGTTTTGAAGATTGTTCGCGGTCTGCTGGACACCGGTATTTCCCTGCAGAACATCCGTCTGGCTGTCGACCGCCTGCGCGACCTCGGCGTCGATGACCTGGCTACCATCACTCTGGTTTCCGACGGTCGCACCGTCTACCAGTGCCGCTCCAATGAAGAGGTCATCGACCTGCTCAACGGTGGCCAGGGAGTGTTCGGCATTGCTGTCCCGGGCATTATGAAGGAACTGACTGGCACCATCGCCTCCTTCCCGTCTGAGCGTATCGATGGTACTCAGGAGAACCCAGGCACTGGCATCGACGAGCTGGCTGAGCGTCGTCGCCGTCGCATCTCCTAACAGCCAACTATTTGGCTGGATAGCGGCGTTGCTGCTACGGCCGCCGCTCAAATAGCCGAAACAAACTAAACGAAAACCGCCTTCCACAACTGGTTCCGTCTTACCTCTCCCGAGGTTGGACCAGATGGAGGCGGTTTTTTCTGCTTACTCCGTACCGATAGCCGCAGCCAACTGAGAGGCCAGGCCATCGCCGTAGTCAGCCGCAATGCGCAGAGAGCCAGTGGTCATATTTGCCACTTCCTGCAGCTCGGGGCTGGAGCTGTCCCCGTCGGGAAGCACGATGACCTCAATCGTTACCGGGCGGTCCGGGCTAATGAGTTCCTTAATCCTCTCGACAGACTCGGCGGCATCGGCGCCCGAGGCATCGCGACCCGAGGTGAGCACGACGAGACGGTTCGGCTTGTCAGGGGAGTAGGTGTCCCGGGCGGCCTGGTAGGCATCGATAAGCGCTGGCCAGAACTGTGCCTCACCACCGGCCGGAAGTTCGGCCAGCGAACCCTTTACGGCTTCCGCGCCGTTGTTGGCCTCGTCATCGGGCGCGGGAAGTTCCGCGAGGCGGTTCACCTCGGGTGCGAATGTCCACAGGCCGTATCGGCCGCCAGGTGCCGCATCGATAGCGCCGGAAAGTGCCGCAGACAGCGCCCCAACATCGACGCCCTCGGAGGTGTCAGCGAGCAGGAGTGCCGAACCCACCGCAGTTGCGGGCTGTTGCGCGTCCGGCTGCTCCAGTGCTGGCGGCAGCGCAAAAGAATCCGTCTGAATCTGCGAGAGCACTCCAAAGTTCTCCGCTACTTCAGGGCTGAAAGTGCTCTCAGCAGCTTCGCCGTCGGCGCCATGATCTGCTGCGAAGTTCCGGAAGTCCTCGGCCGCGCGAGCCGTGTTCTCGTCAATCTTGCCGCCGGAGCCAAAGGTGACAACTGGCGCGTGCAACTGGGGTGCATCCGCAGGGGAGACCAGCTTCAGCCCCTCGCCGGCCATCTGCAGCATGGGCTGGGTCGCGGCCACGCCGTCGAAATCAGCGACGTTCTGGCTGAGCATGGTCAGCAGAGTATTGGAGGTGTAGACCTCACCCAAGCCCGCGCGTTCGCGAGCGACATCCGGGCCACCGCCAAGTCGAGCACTGATCACCGCAGACAGTGCCGCATCGGAGCCACCGGGGGCGGCCACGCGCAATCCCGCAAGCTCTTCCCAAGTGGCGTTGTTCAGCTGGTCAGCACGATTGGTTGTGAAGGCCACGCCACTGGCAATCGGTGGCAACCACGTTTTGGGGTTGTTGACCTTGACCTTGTCTGAGTTCTTCGCCTGGTCCACGAAAGAGATATCGGCGGGAATCCAGACTCCTGGAGTCATAATTCCGGTACCGGCCTCGTCAGTTGCAGAATCATCCGCAGCGGGGTCCTCTGGAGCTCCCTCCCCAGCTTCAGCACCGCCAGCCTCAGCCAAGGCGTTCACAACCTCCTGCGAGCCGGCCACAGTAATCTGTGGCCGGACGCAGAAATCCCTCACCACGGGATTTGACTCGCCATAGTCCTGCACGAGTTTCTGTGCCGAGCCCACCGCAGCAGGATCAGCGGTCACCACCAGTGTCAGGTCACCTTTCGTACACCGTGCACGGTCAGCATCAATCGACGAATCGTTGCTCTTGCGCAGATTAACCCAGGCAAAAACCGCGGCCACCAGAACAATGACGACCAAGACGGCAATAAAAGGCCCCTTAGCCACTCGATAGTTGTTCTCACCCGAGGCGTGTCGTCCCATGTCGTTCTAGCCCTTTCTATGCTGAGTGTGCTCGGCACTGTCGACTCGCAGCAGACCTCGTCGTAAAGCACAAACGCGCACGTAACTCCTGCCAACTCTACTGCGTGGACAATGCGACATCTACTACTTGCAGCAAACGCCCGCGCAGGACGTCGGCGCGAGCAGAAATCTCGCGCTGCCGGCGGACGTACTCGGCCTTGCCCTCGGGAGTCTCGATGCGAATGGGAGCAAAGCCCCAATCCTGCAGATCGTAGGGAGCGGCGCGCATATCCAACTCACGGGCACTGCACGCGAGCTCGAAAGTATCCAGCCACAGGTCGCCGGGGACCGCCTCGCCGAGCTTGGTCGCCCATTTATACAAGTCCATGTTGGCGTGCAGACAGCCCATCTGCTCACAGTGCGGCTGTGTCTCGCGCGTCGGCGCAAACTCGTTGAGCGGCACGGCGTCGGGCGTGAAGAAGCGGTAGGCGTCGAAATGCGTACACCGAACCGTGTGGGCCTCGACGACCTCGTCCGTACCCGCCTGACCAAGCCGCAGGGGCTCCGGGTGACGATGCTCTGGCTGGCGATACACCATCGCCCATTCATGCAGGCCAAAGCAGTCGAAGTGTGCTGGGTTCGCGCGCGTCGAACGCAACAAATTGCCGATGTACGCCACTGTCTTACCGCGCTTATCGACGTACGCCGAAACATCCATGCGTGCCGTCCCCGAGGCGGTATCGGTGGGCTCCTTGCTAGCAGGACTGTCGGTAGCGTCATCCCTGTCGAGGGTAAAAAACTTCAGGTGACTGATGTCCTTGGCTGTCGCACCGGGAAGATCTACGCCGATGCCCGGTGACCATCGGCGGAGTTGACCGGGCTTGACGGGGTAGTACTCGAAGATGAAGTCCCAGACCGGGTGGCGCTGGCCACGACTGCGACGGGACAGGTGATCGCAGGTCAGAGCATCGACGCGGGCGATATGCCTTGCTTTGGCTTCACGCCAGTCGAAAGACGAATCGGGCGTAGATGTCACTGCTGGCGTCCCTGCGTAGTGCCCGGCCGGATGCGGGGCTGGTTCACGATTGGGTACTGCTTTGGTGCACCGCTGCGGCGCGGGGAGACCTCGTGGGTCCAGTCACGCACGACACCGACCTGCTCCTCGATGAGGTCCTCCAGAGCCACGATGCCGATCTGCTCCGCGCCGGAGAAAGCACCGGTCTTCGGGGCGATACTTGCCGGGGCGCTTGCGCGCAGGTGCGGCTTTGGCATGCGAGCGCGTACAGCCACTGCCATGTGGGCGCTGTAGCGGCGCATGATGCGCAATCCCTCATCCAGCGTGGCATCGATCGGAATCTCGATCATCGGCCGAATCTCGTCATCGGGGATGGCTGTCTCCGGTCCGGAGGCAGGGTCCATGACGCGGTCGAGGACATCCTTGACGTGAACATAGCCACGGTACTCGTTGGGTTCATTGTTGGCCGCAGCGACGGGGAACCGGGAGAAGCCAGTTTCGGTGACCGCCGTCTCTAGGTCGCCCACAGTCGGTGCGGTGGGGAGGCGCCGAATCTGCTCGTGCGGAATGAGCACCTCCTCAATGGTGCGCGTGGCCGAAGCCAGCGTGCGACGAAGGCGGACGTGCTCCTCGCTGTCAAGGAGCCCCTCTTGACGAGACTCCGCAATCATCGATGCCAACTCAGTCGAATCGACAGTGGTGTCGAGCTCATCGCGCTGCTCAATGCCGAACAGCCTCAGCGTATGGCGAGCCATCCAGTTAAACAGCAGCAACAGTGGCTTGGTCAGGCGGTAGAAGACCATATGAACCGGAATAAGCAGCATAGCCATCGTTTCCGGGCCTGCCAGCGCGATGTTCTTCGGGACCATCTCGCCGAGCATGATGTGCAGCACTGACACCAGCATCAATGCGATGGCAAAGCTCAGCGGATGCAGCAGCGACTCCGGAATACCCATCTGCTGGAAGGGAGCTTCCAGCAGATGTGCCAGCGCCGGCTCAGAGACCTTACCCAGCAGTAGCGAAGCAATAGTGATGCCCAGCTGTGCGGCGGCGAGCATCATCGACAGGTGTTCAGAAGCATTGATAACTGTGCGAGCGCGCTTCTTTCCCTGAGCCAGCAGCGCCTCCAAACGGTCACGGCGAGCAGCAATAAGCGAGAACTCCGCGCCCACGAAAAATGCGTTGACCAACAACAAGAAGAAGGTCAGGAGGATTCCAAACCAGTCACTCATAGGTTGAACATCTCCTTAGCGCGCTCGTTGGTCACAGGAATCAAAATGGCACGATCCACGCGGCGGTCATCCATCGCCAGAATGCGGGCGTACCAGCGTCCGGCGATACCCGATTCGAACTCGTCCATGAAATCGCGTTCGGTCTCTGGCAGCAGGACGACGTCACCGACCTCCGGGATGCGACCGAGCGCAAACATAATCAGGCCACCGAGGGTTTCGAAGCTGCCCTCCGGGGCGAAGTATCCGACCTTGGTCGGCAGCTCGTCGGTACGCACAAGGCCGGAGCAATTCCAGCCTTCAATTGCGCGCTTGACTTCCTGCTCGGACTCTTTGTCGTCGTACTCATCCCAGACCTCGCCAAGAATTTCCTCGACGACGTCCTCGATGGTGACAATGCCGGCGATGCCGCCATACTCGTCCGCGACCAGCGCAATCTGCGAACCAGCCGAACGCACGGCCTCCAGTACGGCATCGCCGTCCAGCGACTGCGGCAGCGTGGGCACTGGACGTGCAACCTCCCGCATGGTGGTAGTTGAGCGCTTCGCCGCAGGCACCGCGAATGCGTCCTTGACGTGGACAACACCGACAGTGGCATCGAGGTCCCCGTCAGTAATGGGGAAGCGGGAATGTCCCGATTCGATGGCGACAGCCAGCAGATCCAGCGCCGTGTCATCGACATCGAGGGAGGTAATCGTCGACCGCGGCGTCATTAGGTCCTCCGCCGTCGTTTCGCCAAAGCGTAACGACGACTCGAGTACAGCGGCCTTCGACTCATCCAATGCCCCCTGCTCCGCAGAATTACGTACCAGTGCTTCCAGCTCCTGCGGGGAACGCGCTGAAGCCAACTCATCCGCCGGTTCAATACCGAGCTTGCGCACCAGCCAGTTCGCCGTGGCATTCAGCGAATGGATGAAGTAGTGGAACACCCAGTTAAACGCCATCACCGGACGAGCCGTAACTCGCGCTACTGCCAACGGCTCTGTAATCGCGACATTCTTTGGCACCAATTCGCCGTAGACCATCGACAACATCGTGGCCACAATGAGCGCAAGAATCAGTGCGGTCGGTCCCGCTGCAGACTCGCTGAGCCCCATCCAATGCAACATCGGCGTGAAGTACTGCGCCAGCACCGGTTCCGCGAGGAAACCAGTTGCCAGCGTGGTCAACGTAATGCCCAGCTGTGCACCGGAGAGGTGGAAGGACAGTCGATTATGCGCCTTGTGAACGGCCTCAGCAGGTGCATCCGCTGAACGGGCGCGGTCGGCGTCAATCGTAGATCGCTCCAGTCCCGTCAGCGCGAATTCAAACGCCACAAAGAGGCCGGTGCCAGCGGTTAGCGCGATAAAGCCGACAACCGCGACAATATTGAGAACAATATCCACTGATTATCTCTTCTTCTTTTTCCCTCGCTTGGGGCGGTGTACGCGACCGCCAGCACGATTCTTTCCGCTTGCCGACGGACCGCCGCGCCCGCGGTAACCGGCACCACTAACACTGCCTGCCGATTGGCTCTGATCTTGACGAGCCCGGCGCGGACGCCGTGCGCCCAGTTCCTTGACAAATCGCGGCAGCCCCGGAGCTGCACGCAGCTCTTCAGCTTTAACGCCGGCCCCTGCCAGCAGCTCACGGGCCTGATCAACCTGGCGGTCACGCACAATCATCGCTACCGTGCCGGAAGCACCTGCACGAGCCGTTCGACCCGAGCGGTGAATGTACGTCGCGGAATCCCTTGGCGGATCCGCGTGCACAACCAAGTCAAGAGCATCGATATCAATGCCACGAGCGGCCACATCCGTGGTGACGAGGACATTGATTTCACCCTCGGAAAAGGCCTTGAGGACCGCGCGACGAGTTGCCTGGCCACGATCGCCGTGGAGGAAACCTAACTTGATGTCATAGAACTGTAGAAACTTAGCCAGCTGCACGACACGCGCCTTAGAGTTGGCGAAGATGACGCACTGATCCTTGCGGGAGGCAATCCAGGCGACCACTTCGTCGGCTTCGTTGTTGTCCTCCACCCGAAGTAACAGATGCCGCATATTGCGCATGGTCAACCGGGAGGCAGTGACCTTGTGCTTCGCAACTTCAGTGCTACTTGCGCGACGATCGCGGATAAGCCCCGCGGCGTCGTCGTTAATCGTGGCGGAAAAGACCATGCGCTGTGCCGACTTCGGGCACGCACGGACCAGGCCCAGAACATCGGGCAGAAAGCCCATGTCAGCGAGCATGTCCGCTTCGTCTACAACAACGGCGAGAACCTGCTCAAGGCTGAGGAGGCTGCGGCGGCGCAAATCGTGTGCGCGACCCGGTGTGACCACAGCGATATCGACTGGTGCCGCGAGCAGAGTCTGCTGCTTGGCCACGGAGTCACCGCCGACCAAGCTCAAGACACGCAGACCTGCAGCGGCACCGATGTCAGCCAGGACATCAGCAATCTGATCTGCGAGTTCGCGCGTTGGCGAAATAATTAGCGCGCGCGGGTAACCGGGAAGCGCTGGAGAGGCGTTATTGAGTAACGCGACCAGCGGAATGCCGAATGCGAGCGTTTTGCCCGAGCCTGTAGGGGCCTGCGCAAGAACGTCCTTGCCAGCGAAAGCATCTGGCAAAGTCGCCACCTGCACGGCAGTAGGCGAAGTTATGTGCTGGGCACGCAGAATACTCACAATCGCTTCCGGCGTGCCCAACTGTCTGAAATCACTGGACTCAGCAGGAGGGGGCATGCTTGTTAGAATACCGCTATCCCCGGACTGCCATGCAATAGGCACGTCCGGTGAGCTTGAAAACTACCGTCCCATGAGATTTACCAACCGCGACCCGGTTGCGCATAGGCCTCGCGCTCAAGAATGGCGGCTCGACGGAAGATGTTGCGGATGGATTTGAGCTCCGCATCGCTGGCCGTGGACATATTCTCTTCAAGGACCTCGAGAGCCTGCTGAACACTGTCAACATACTCGGGGTCGGAATACACCTCCACCCAGTTCGCGATCGCGGAATCCCCATCAACCAGCGATTTTCCTTGCAGAGTCAGCTCGGTTGCAATCCACATTTCGGCGACGATACTGGTTACGGCGACCCGATATGGGTTGAAAGCGCTACAGGAAGAATGCACGTCCAGCAAAAGCTGCGTGATGGTTGTCGGCTCGATGTCCTCGAGCGCCGAAGAAGTCTCTTCCAGCGCGTTATTGCTCAATTCCAACGCACGCACCAGGGCTTCCTGTGCGAGTGACGACCACAGAACCTGTTCCTTAGCGCAGGGTGCTTTGGTTGCCAGATGCGACAGGACTGGGAAAACTTGGTGCAAGTACCAGGCCTCTTGCGCTACGAAGAAGTTGGTTTCGTCCGAGGAAAGGTCGCCGCGGAGCATCGTGGGGACGCTGAACATTCCGCCAATCTCGGCAACGATGTCCTCGATGTCCCGCCACAGCTGGGAAGTAAAGGGGCCCGCCGGCGCAATCTGGAGTGAGTGGCCGAAGAAAGATTCCAGCTCCTTCGGCGTCTGCTCAGTATCAGTGCCTTCGATGGCCGCCGGGTAAAAACTAGAGTTCAGATGCACTGGTTGCATTCGGCGAAGCGCGACCTTTTCCAGGCGACGAGCCCTGTGGCCGTGGTCAATGGGGCCGTGCCCCTGGCCGACGTTGAGGTTATCCGCGAAACGAATGGACTCGCTGAGCCAGCGCGTAGTCCAGCGCAGGGCATCATTAATCGCAGAGCCCCCACCAATCCGTGTGGCAAGAGCTGCGGACAGCGAACAACCCGTGCCATGGGTGTTCTCAGTGTGAATGCGGGGAGAAGAGCTGAAGAAAACCTGGCCATCGGGGAAGGCCACGGCATTGCCGGCTTCCTCATCACTTAAGTGCCCAGTCTTTGCAATCACGATGACATCGTTCTTGCTCGCGAACTCCAGCGCCTGCTCAATCAGCTCAGTGAAGTCGCTGGCCTCCGGGGCGTCGGCAAGCAATGCCAGTTCGGGAACATTCGGCGTGATGACGGTGGCTTCCGCGACCAAGTCACGCATTGCGTCCATGGCATCTTCGTCAAGCAGACGGTCGCCAGAGGTGGCGACCATAACCGGATCGAGAACAACCACGGCTGGCTTGGTCTCCCGAACCCAGTTGGTGACGGCCTGCGTGAGTTCGCGTGAACCCAACATGCCAATCTTCACCGCGTCGATGGTGACATCCTCAGTTACAGCAGCCAGCTGCTCGACGAGGAAGTCAACAGGTGGGGTGTGGACGGCACGAACGCCCACGGTGTTCTGAGATACCAAAGCGGTGACCACGCCCATGCCATAACCACCGGCGGCGGCGATTGATTTTAAATCGGCATGGAGCCCAGCGCCACCTGTTGGGTCTGTGCCGGCGATGGAAAGAACTCGTGGCACAAAATCAGGCTTTGCCTTCTTGGGAAATGGCATCTCAGACCCCTTTTAACTTCAAGAGCGTGAAGCGACAGACTTCAAGACTACGCTTCAACCTCGGAGCGGTCGCCAGACCAGAGGGTGTGGAAAGCACCCTCGCGGTCAACACGCTGGTAAGTGTGCGCACCGAAGTAGTCACGCTGCCCCTGAACCAGTGCTGCCGGCAGACGCTCCGCACGCAGGCCGTCGTAGTAAGCCAGCGAGGAGGAGAACACCGGAGCCGGGATACCCATCTGTGCTGCAGTGACGACAACGTCGCGCCACGCGTCGAGGCACTCGGTGACCTGGTCACGGAAGTACTCGTCGAGTACCAGCGCCGGCAGCTCCGGATTGCGGTCGTACGCTTCCTTGATGCGGTTCAGGAACTGTGCGCGAATGATGCAGCCACCTCGCCAGATGGTCGCCAGCGCACCGCGGTCAATTTCCCAGCCGTACTCCTTGGCACCAGCGTTAATCTCATCAAAGCCCTGCGAGTAGGCAATGATCTTGGAAGCGTAGAGCGCCTTACGGACGCGCTCCACAAAAGCATCGCGATCTTCCGGTGCCTTAGCCAGGCTTCCCGACGGCAGGTTGCGGGCAGCCTCACGCTGAGCAAGGGAAGACGACAGGGCGCGAGCGAACACGGCCTCGCCAATACCAGTTACTGGAATGCCCAAGTCCAAAGCGGCCTTGACCGTCCAACGGCCGGTACCCTTCTGACCAGCAGCATCAACGATGACATCCACCAGCGGCTTGCCTGTCTTCTCATCGACCTGAGAGAGAACCTCAGCGGTAATCTCGACCAGGTAGGAATCCAGGTCGCCCTTATTCCACTCGCGGAAGATATCTGCAATCTCGGCAGGGGTGAGGCCAGCGGCCTCACGCAGCAGGTGGTAGGCCTCGCCAATGACCTGCATATCCGCGTACTCGATGCCGTTGTGGACCATCTTTACAAAGTGGCCAGCGCCATCGGAGGAAATGTGAGTACAGCACGGAACGCCATCAACGTGAGCGGAGATGGACTCCAGCAGCGGGCCGAGGGACTCGTAGGACTCTTTCGTTCCACCCGGCATAATGGATGGGCCAGTCAGAGCACCTTCTTCACCACCGGAAATACCAGTGCCAACGTAGTGCAGGCCACGGGCGCGAATAGCCTTCTCGCGACGGATGGTGTCCGTGTAAAGAGAGTTACCGCCATCAATGATGATGTCGCCGGGCTCCATCACGTCGGCAAGCTGATCGATGACCGCATCAGTAGCGGCACCTGCCTGAACCATGATCAGAGCGCGACGCGGGCGCTCCAGCGAAGCGACGAACTCTTCAATGGTCTCGGACGGGATGAATGAGCCTTCATCACCGTGTTCAGCGATGAGGGTGCGAGTTTTCTCCGGGCTGCGGTTGTACACGGCAACGGTGTGTCCCTTGTGGGCGAAGTTGCGTGCGATATTCGAGCCCATGACGGCGAGCCCGACGACACCAATTTGTGCGAGTTCATTGTTATCGGTCATGCCCACCATCTTAAAGCCTGGCCGGGGTTCGTTGTATCTGGGACTCAGAAATTGTTACTGCTTTTAACGTTGAAACTGCCACGAGTGATGGCGTGCGCTGGCACAATGTTTGGCATGACTGACGAGACTATTGCGAATAATGGCAGTTCACAGGACTCGAACTCTGCAGCTTCTTCCGCCGAGCAGGCGAAGAGGAAGGCGCTGCGCGATTATATGACACTGGCGACGAAGGCGAGCCAGGAAGCGCTGAGCGATGAGGAGCTGGCTGTTTTTAACAGCACCTTGGGCGATAACGGAATCGGCGGTCTAGATACCTTGCTGGGCACGAAGTTTGTCCATGTCGGGCCGGAGCGAATTCAGATGGAGCTCGAGGTCGGGCCCGACCACCTGCAACCGTGGGGCCTAGCCAATGGCGGTGTTTATTGCTCGCTAGGTGAGACTGCTGGCTCTATTGCTGGTTTCGTTGCCTGCGGTGCGAAGAAGCCGGTCGTCGGTGTGAACAACAACACCGATTTTTACCGCTCCGCCCGAGCTGGCGAGGTAATCGTTACCACGGCGGAGCCAGAGTACCTGGGGCGCACCATGCAACTGTGGCGTATTGAGCACACCCGCAAGGCAGATGAAAAACTGCTGGCCCGCACCAACCTACGAATTGCGGTACTCGACAAGCCGCTGTAGCAAATCGTTATAGGTGGTAACGGGCCTGGTAGGAAGCTCGCAGGTGGCTTGTCGTGATTAGCTGTTTTCTAATCTGGCCACCTGCAAGTTAACTACTTGTTCCTTTTTGCGCGGTGCTCGCGGCGAGTGTCGCGAACCTCCAGCGGCAGATCCTGCTCAGCCTTGTCCTTGTTGAACTCGGCCAGGCGGTCGATGGCGTTGCGTGCGTACATCTGCTGGCGGGTGGAAACCATCTGCCAACGGTTGCGGTCCAGGACGTTCAGGCCCCAGCTGACGCAGGAGACGAGGCGGTTGCGGAAGCCCACCAGGAACATCAGGTGGACGGCCAGCCACAGAATCCAGCCGATGAAGCCGGTGACCTCAACCTTGCCCATCTTCACCACTGCGGAGAAGCGGGAGACGGTTGCCATGGAGCCCTTATCGAAGTACTCGAACGGCTGACGCTCAGCGACATCGCGGCCGTCGGCCTCAGCTGCAATGTTGGCGGCGACGTACTCGCCACCCTGAATAGCAACCTGAGCAACACCCGGCAGGTTCTCGCGGTTGGACATGTCGCCCACGACGTAGACGTTCTTGTAGTCACCAGCTGTCATGTCCTCGTTGACAACGACACGGCCAGCGCGGTCGGTCTCGGCGCCAGTCTGCTCGGCAATCATCTTGCCCAGCGGGGAAGCGGACACGCCGGCGGACCAAATCTTGCAGAACGACGGGATGAACTCCTCGGTTCCATCCTTCATGTTCTTGTAGGTGACTCCCTCTTCATTGACGTCAGTCACCATCGCGCCCAGCTTGACGATGACGCCCATCTTCTCCAGGGACTTCTGAGCCTTGCGGCCCAGACGCTTGCCAAACGGCGGCAGAACCTGCGGTGCGCCGTCGAGCAGGACGACGCGTGCAGCGTGCGGGTTGTAGCTGCGGTAGGACGATGCGAGGGTGCGGTTAGCCAGCTCGGCCAGCTGGCCAGCAAGCTCAACACCGGTCGGACCAGCGCCGACAACAACGAAGGTCAGCAGGCGCTCGCGCTCAGCCGGATCGTTGGTCAGCTCGGCGCGCTCAAACGCGCCGATGATGCGGGCACGGATTTCGAGTGCGTCGTCGATGTTCTTCATGCCCGGAGCAAACTCGGCAAAGTGATCATTGCCGAAGTAGGACTGGCCAGCGCCAGCGGCAACCAGGAGGTGGTCGTATTCCCACTTGGAAGTCTGGTGACCCAGTTCCGAAGTCACAACCTGCTTTTCGACGTCGATGTCGGTGACATCGCCCTTGACAACACGAACGTTCTGAACACCGTCGAAGATCGTACGAGTGGACGGAGCGATTTCGCCCGAGGACAGGATGCCCGTTGCTACCTGGTAGAGCAGTGGCTGGAACAGGTGGTGGTTAGTGCGGTCGATGAGAGTGACGTCGACCTCGGCGCCCTGCAACTTCTTCGCCGCGAACAAGCCACCGAAACCCGAACCGATGACGACCACGTGCGGGCGTCCGGAGTGCGGGCGGTACGGAGTCTCGGTCATGTATTTTCTCCTCACAGACTTTAAAGTTCTCGAAGTTTTAGATTCGGCTTTTAGCCGGCAAGCCACAATAGTAATCCTCTCGGTGCGCCACCGCCTATTCTGGGGCCCTGCGCGGTAGGCTTCGAGAGCAAACTCAGTTCGTTATTCGTACCTTTATGCGGCGCGATTGTTAGGAGGTTCGGGCAGGGTGAATTCGGCAAGCCGGCAGGCAATTGACGCAGAGCGATGGCCTCGGGTTGCGCGTATTCCAGAGGGGCGTTTCCTAGCGAAACGTGCCGAAATGATGGAACGCTCTTTTGAGCGGCTCTGCCAGGACAACGGCATTGAACTGGTCGAATCCGGTGAGTTTGTCGGAGAGTCCTTCATTACTCGGTCGACGGGTGACGCCGATTTGGCTATCGACGGAGTCGGTGGTGCCAGCTCTAGCAGCGGCAGTGAATCTCCCACTAGTTCTGAATCGTGTCGTCCAGTCGTTTTCAGCGTCATTGATCCTGTTTTCTATTCTCGACTAGCTGATTCAGAATGGCTCGGATTGGGGGAGGCCTATCTCGCGGGCGAGTGGTCCAGTGATGACTTGCCAGAGCTTCTCAGCCGACTGCTTAGCGCCGAGCTTGATATTGCTTCGTTGGGGCCGTTGGCACGTGGTCTGATGAAAGTCGCGCGTTCACGTCCGCGTCTCGATGGGCCAGATATGGCGGGAGAGTTGCCGACCTCATTGCTGGAGCTCTATTCCGGCGAATTGCTGATGGGCGGTTCCGGCCTGTTCGCCTCCGGAGTGCGAACCTCGTCGCGGGAACAGATTCAAAACTATGCCCGTGGTGCTGGCAAGGGTGGGGTTCCCTCGCACTGGTCAGTTGACGTGACTTATGTCGATGCCCCGAAATCCGTCGCGCGTGCCGATTTTCTGCATGCCCAGGTGCGCAATATTGAGCACATGCTCGATCTGGCTCGAGTCCGGGCCGGCGACCGTGTCGCCGAATGGCCGTCGGCAGGCGGAGAAATTGCCCTTCGAGCTGCAGAAAGGGGAGCGGGCGCGGAGGTTATTACCGTCTCTGATGACCACACCGAAACGGTGCTGGAACGGGTGGAAAAAGCCGGATTGCGCGGCGCGGTCGATGTGATCCAGATGGATCGCAACATTCCGTCGCCACGCGAATTCGAGTCCGACTTCGAGGCGGTTATCAACGTCGGGCGTCTGGAGACCTTCGGTCGTGCAGGTGCGCTGCGCTGGCTGAAGAGCGCCGAGCGTCTGCTTGTCGACCGCGGCACCATCGTCGTCCAAATGGTGGTAGCGACGGACAAATTCGATGCGCTCGCCGAGCGCAGCTTGGACCTCGTACGCGCTTACGTGTGGCCGCAGCTGCAGCTTTTCACTGTAGAAGAGCTGCGCAAGATGGTGGACCGGGAAACCGGCCTGCGCATCGCGGCGGAAGAGTACATTCCGGCGCACTTCGCGACGACCTTGCAGCTCCAGCGAGATTTCTTTGCGGCGCATGCGCGCGAAGCCGCTGGTATCGGGTACGACAGAGTGTTCCGGAGGATGTGGAATTACTATCTGTCGCTGTTTGAAGCGCTCGTGCGCGCAGAGAAAGTCACGCTCGTACAGGTCGAGCTCGTGCATGCGCCACGCAGGCCTCACTAGCAGTGGGCAGCTCCGGGCGCGTTGGAAATTCGCCAGATAAATAAAGCCTGTAAAAATAAATCACGTTTTTAGGCAAAACCACCTCAAAGGCGATGTTTAGGGTCTAAAAACGAAACTATGAACGCACAGAGCACCACACGTACTGCAGACATTGTTGTCGTCGGCGCCGGACTTGCCGGATTGGTCGCGACGTATGAGGCCACGCAGGCCGGCAAGAAGGTCATCCTTGTCGACCAGGAGAATGCCAACAACCTCGGCGGACAGGCTTTCTGGTCGCTGGGAGGAATCTTTCTCGTCGACTCGCCAGAGCAGCGCCGCCTCGGAGTCAAGGACAACCGCGAGCTCGCTGAAGCTGACTGGTTCAACTCCGCGCAGTTCGACCGCGAGGAAGACAACTGGGGACGCAAGTGGGCCAAGGCCTACCTGAACTTCGCGGCAGGGGAGAAGCGTGACTACCTCCGCAATCTCGGCGTGAAGTTCCTGCCTGTCGTTGGGTGGGCTGAGCGCGGTGAAGGGCGTGCCGACGGTCACGGCAACTCGGTACCCCGATTCCACCTCACCTGGGGCACAGGCCCCGAAATCGTCCGCGTATTCGCAGAGCCGGTCGCTGAAGCTGCGAAGAAGGGGCTGGTGGAATACTGCCATCGCCACCGCGTTGACGAGGTGATTGTGGAAGATGGCCGCGCCGCCGGCGTGCGTGGCAAGATTCTGGTTCCCTGTGAATCTTTAGAGCGAGGAGTGGCGTCGTCACGCGAGGAAACAGGGGAGGACTTTGAGATCCGCGGGTCGGCCGTGTGCATTGCGACGGGCGGTGTTGGCGGCAACCTGGAAGCCGTGCGTAAGTGCTGGCCGACCGAGCGTCTGGGCGAGATGCCGAAGGACATGGTCTGCGGTGTGCCAGAGCATGTTGACGGCCGTGGCATTGAGATTGCAGAGCAGGCCGGCGCAAACCTCGTCAACCGTGACCGCATGTGGCATTACACCGAGGGCATGAAGAACTGGAATCCCGTGTGGCCGAATCACGGTATCCGTATCATCCCGGGGCCGTCGGCCATGTGGTTCGACGCAGAAGGAAACCGCCTGCCAGCGCCATATATTCCGGGCGCGGATACTGTCGGCACGATGAAGCACATTCTGGCCACCGGACACTCGTATTCCTGGTTTGTGCTGAATAAGAACATCGTGGGCAAGGAGTTTATTTTCTCTGGCTCAGAACAGAATCCGGATCTGACCGACAAGGAGATCAAGAAGCTGATTGGCAAGGTGACCTCTGGTGTTGCCGCACCTATTCAGGCGTTTATGGATAACGGCGAAGACTGGGTGGTTGCCGACGATCTGCCAAAGCTGGTCGAGGGGATGAACGAGATTGTGGAGGCGAGCTCGGGCGGGGAGTCCGGAGCCGCAGCGCCGAAGATTGACCTGGAGAAGCTCGAGGAGCAGATTCGTCAGCGCGATATGCAGACCGGTAACCCCTTCTCCAAGGACTACCAGGTCAATTACGTCAACGTGGCCCGGAACTTCCTCGGGGACAAGATCATCCGCTCCGTGCCGCCATCACCGATTTTGGATCCGAAGAACGGCCCACTGATTGCTATTCGTCTGCGCATGCTGACCCGCAAGACGCTCGGTGGCATCGAGACCACCCTCGACGGCCAGTGCTTGCACCCGGACGGAACACCTTTTGAGGGGCTCTACGCTGCAGGCGAGGCCTCTGGCTTCGGTGGCGGTGGCGTCCACGGCAACAACGCGCTGGAAGGTACATTCCTGGGCGGCTGTATTTTCAGTGGCCGCCAGGCAGGCCGCGCGATGGCGGAAGTGGTTAAGTAGCTCCCGCATACCGCACAGTTCGGTAGAAGAAACCGCGCCTACTCCAGCCCGATGGAGAATGCACTTTCCAGGTCGTGCTGAGAGTAGGTGCGGAAAGCCAGCTGAGTCTGAGTGCGAATAACACCGTCGACCTTGCTGATGAGATTTGGAATGATTTCCGCCAGATCATCGTGATTAGTTGCGCGCACTACGACGACCAAGTCCCAGTCACCAGTAACGGAGTAGACCTCAGTCACGCCGTCGATCTCGACGATGGTCTCGGCGGCCTCCGGAATCTTGTCAGCTTCGACATCGATGGACACAATTGCGGTAATCAAACTCATGGCTGCCTTTCCTCGGAGTTTAAACGTGGGGCCCCGCTGAATAGCGTGGCCCGGACCGCAAGGTACGAAAGATTGCTCAAGATACTGCGGCCCGGAATTTCATTTCTGTCACGATTCTACTGATTTCCAGGAAACAGCCTGGAGGATCCGGACGAAAGGCGGTAAAAAGGGCGCTATGACACAAACCGCATTTCAGTCCAACCCAGTCCAGCTTTCCGGAGACCTGCCCCAGGTGGGCAACAAGGCTCCGGAGTTTACCCTCACCGGTGGTGACCTCGCCGAGGTCACCAATGAGACCTTCGCTGGTAAGAAGGTCGTCTACAACATCTTCCCGTCGGTAGACACCGGTGTTTGTGCAGCTTCGGTGCGTCACTTCAACGAGGACGCTGCTGGGCTGGACAACACCGTCGTGGTTAATGTTTCGCGTGACCTGCCGTTCGCTCTCGGTCGCTTCTGTGCTGCAGAAGGCCTGGACAACGTTGAGGTTGCCTCGGACTTCCGCCACGGCTTCGGCGAAGCCTTCGGTGCTGTCCAGCAGGATGGCCCGCTCGCTGGCCTGCTTGCTCGTGCCGTAGTCGTCACTGACGAAGAGGGCAAGGTCATTTACAACCAGCTGGTCGATGAGATCACCACGGAGCCGGACTACGACTCCGCACTGGCTGCACTGAAGTAATTAGCTAACAAGCTTTCAGCAGCAAGTAACCAGCTGGAATCGACGGGGCTCGTCGGCGCACTCGCTAGGCTGTTGCCTGGCGAACTTCGCCGACGAGCTCTTCTAGTACGTCCTCCAGCGCAACGATTCCGCTGACAGAGTTCTCCGAAGTACTGTTTTCCTCCGTCACCAAGGCGAAGTGAGCCTGCTCGCGCTGCATCAGCCGCATGACCGTCTGGAGCTTGGCATCCGGGCTGACGCTTGCGAAGGTGCGAATTAGATTCCGCGGGAAGGGTCGGTCGCGGTGACCGTCGTCAAGCGAGAGCAAATCCTTGACATGAAGGTAGCCGATGAAGCTGCCATCGGCATCGGTGATGGGGAAGCGGGAAAAGCGCGTGCGTGCGCTGAGCTCTTCGATGTCGGCGACGGTGGCGTCGGGGCCAATGGTAACGAGGGTGTCGAGTTGCATAGTGACATCCGCGGCGGTGAGATGCTCGAAGCCGAGAGCTTTGTGGAGGAGCGCGAGCTCGTCATTGTCGAGAAGGCCCTGACGCCCGGACTCGGCGACGAAATCCTGCACCTGACTAGCGGTGAAGGAGGAATCGACCTCGTCCTTCGGAGTGGCGCGAAGAACCTTGCGAACCACGATGTTCGCCGTCGTATTCATCGCCCAGATAACCGGATTGAGCACCCGCACAATCACATACAGCGGAACAGCCACGAACTTCGCCGTCGGACTGGGAGCCGCAACAGCGATGTTCTTCGGCACCATTTCGCCGACAACCATGTGTAAGAAAGTGACGATTAGCAGCGCCAACGCCAGCGCAACCACGTGGGCGGTGCCCGCGGGGAGTCCCAGCGCTGTCATGTAGGGCTCGAAGAAGTGCGCAATCGCAGGCTCGCCGACGGCACCGATGAGCAGGGAACAGGCGGTAATGCCCAGCTGTGTTGCCGCCAGGGAGACCGACACGTTTTCGATACCGCGCAGCGCGTACTTTGCGCTGGTAGAGCCGCTGACGGCATCCGGTTCAATTTGATCGCGGCGAGCCGAGACCATCGCAAATTCAGCGGCGACAAACCAGGCATTGAGGGCCAACAGCAAAATAAGAGTAAGTAGTGGCATGTTCTAGCCCTCCTTTTCGCTGTTGTGCTCGACGTGGTTGTGACTGGTGCCGTCCTGGTCAGCGCCTTCATCCGTGCGCGTGACCTTGTTGCCGGCGAGGTCCACCTGGACACGAATACGGCCAACGCGGTGACGCGCCATGCGCTCGACTCGAAAAGCAACTTCAGCGGTGGTAGGCAAGTTCTCCTCATCGAGGTTTTCGTGGTCGGTGGCTTCGACCGTAATCGTGTCGCCGAAGCGAGGCATGCGATCCAAGCGTTCGGTGATAAATCCACCAATAGTGTCGGATTCTTCGCCCTCCGGCAGGACCAGGTTTAGGATCTCTCCCAACTCATCAGGGCGCATGAGACCGGAAACAATCACCGTATTGGGGCTAATCCGGCTGTAGAGCAACGAACGATCGTCTTGTTCATCGTCAATTTCACCGACGATTTCCTCGACGAGATCCTCCAACGTCACAATGCCGTCCGTGCCGCCGTACTCATCGACAACCACTGCGAACTGGTATGCATCCTCACGCAGTTGACGCATCAGCGGATCAAGTGTGGTCGAGTCGTTCACCACGAGTACATCTTTGGCCAGGCTCGCAGCCGACGTCGTCAAGCGTTGTGCGTGTGGCACGCTGAGCAGGTCGGTGTAATGCACCACGCCGCGAATGTCGTCGACGCTATTGCCAACGACGGGGAAGCGTGCATGTCCAGAATCTGCGACGACCGTCAGCATCTCTGCGACGCTCTGATCTTCGATAAAGATGATCTGTGTGCGTGGCGTCATCACATCAGCCGCCGTGCGCTCGCCGAACTCGATCGATCGCGCCACCAACTCGGCGGTCTGCGGGTTAATTTTTCCTTCATCGCTAGAGCGCGTGACGACGGCACGGAGTTCCTCCGCCGTCCTGGCACTGGCGACCTCTTCCTCAGGGGAGAAGCCGAGCCGTTTTAGCACCCAATTAGCCGCGCTGTTGAGTAGCCAGACCAGCCAGCCGAATGCGAACATGAAGGCATTCTGTGGCCTGACCACGAGGTTTGCGACTTTAGTGGGCTCGGCGATGGCCCAGTTTTTGGGGACGAGTTCGCCAAAGACCATTTGAGTGAAAGTCGCGATAATGAAAGCGCCCGTAGTGCTGATTGCAGTGACGGTGGCGGGAGAGATGCTAGTGCCACCAAATGCGGCTTCGAGGAGGACGCCGAGGGAAGGCCCGGTCAGGAAACCAGCGACGAGGCTGGTGACCGTAATTCCCAGCTGTGCGCCGGAGAGGTTTGTAGAGGTGCGTGATAGAGCACGGTCTACTAAATATGCGGACTTTGAGCCGGCGTTTGCGGCGTTCTTGACATCGTTCCTATTAACCGTGAGGTAGGAAAACTCGACAGCAACGAAAATTGCATTGGCGAAAACGAGGAAAAGAAAGACCGCTAATACGATAAGCGCGGATACAATCACGCGGCATCACCTGAAGTGTTCGCTGCGTTCGCTGGGGATGCTGCGGTGATTGCGCTTACTGCGGCTACAGAGAGCCCGTCAACGTTGGCGCGAGGCTCTGGGTCGTCGGACGAGCCAGATCTATCTGATGTGTCGGACGCATTGGGTCTGTCTGAGCTGCTGGATGTGTCTGAGAGTTCAGGCATGCGAGAAATCTTACTAAAAACTCCTTAGACCTGACGGCAATGGCGCATCGGCGGTAATGGGGAGGACGGGATCCTAAGGCCAAAATGTCATAATGTATATTATCGGACAAATAATGAAAGTGGTTGGCCCTGGGGTTTTCTGAATTTCCAGGACTGTCGCCTTTTTCGCCGCCGCTTTTTCTGCTGCCGTGTTCTATCTTGGCGCTTGATCTATGCCGTCGGGATTATTGCTCATTGTCCTTGGCGTTCGCTGCAAGCTCATCCGCGTTGCGGACGGCGATCTCTTCCCGCAGCCGCTTGTTCTGCCATAGCGTCATGCCAATCAGGAGTATGCCGACAGCCACGAGCCACCACACGCCCTTGTAGGCCACGAATGCAATGAAGATAATCAGAAGTACCATTCGCACCTTTCGTGCGAGCAACATTGCTTCGTAGGTGTTCATATCGTTGTGACTCCCAACTGGCCTACCAAAATTGTTTTTGGCAGGACTTCTGTGGTGTGTGGCTAAATGGCTTTATTGCGTCACAGTGACGAATCGAGGTGTATTTTCGCTGGCTATAAGCCTCTTTGGATTAGCGCTACTGCGATTCTCTTTAGAGCGCTACTGCGATTCTCTTTAGATGGCGGTGCCTGCCAGCCGCGAAACCTACCCGTCCTACGCGTCCTGCTTCTCTGCGACAATGCGTAGATTGAGTTCGCCGTTTTCCTCGATGGATGCAGCTACAAACTGTGGCAGGCGCACGTTGTAATCCAGTCGGTTGATTGGCAGAGTGCCCGACAGCAAAACCAGGTTTTCGGTACGAGCGGCCTTCATCGGCACGGTGACATCATTGGTGACACCGCGGATGGTCAGGCGTCCCGGAATCTCGATATTCGCCCACTGGCCGTTATCTGGAATGTTTGAAATATCGAGCGGCTCTGCAAGCTCAAACTTAGCTTCTGGGTACTGCTCAACACTGAAAATATTGTTGCGGACATTGATGTCACGACGTTCAATATCGCTAGTCAGAGTTGCCATATCAACAACAACGGATGCGTCCTCAAGATTGTTGTTAGCAACCTTCAGCTCGCCGGTGACATCGTGGGTGGAACCAGACGTCGTCCGCCTGCTGCCCGGCAGTACCTCATTAAAAGTAAAGCCAACGGAGGTGTTCTGTGAGTTATCGCCACCGACAATCTTCCAGGTGCCATTCGCATCAGTCGTTGCTGCAGGCAGCTCCGTGGCCTCGAAATCCCCAGTACGCACCCCATCATGCGTGAAAACGCGATACAAAACTGGCCCCACAATAACAATTGCGAGCGCAACAACTGCAACGGCTATCAAAGTAATAATTGACTTACGGACACCAGAATTCATAGTGCTCATCCTATCCTTTTAATCCGCTATGGGATAAACCGTTCCACTTCACGCGTTTTCATAATCAATTCCTGCGTAATCTCCTGCAGGACGGCAGTCTCCATGCCGTCGTCAAGCGCGGTGCGCAAGTCTTCGGCGAGACAACGTACTTCGAAGAGCCCGTCCCCTATTCGCTTTACGACGTCATCGCCCGCCGGCCTGCTCGTGGCATCGGTGGCGGTCTTCAGCGTGAGATCCGAATTGATTCGCTCGGCAATCGGCCTGGAAGCGCCTTTTGCTACGCCAGTGCGTTTTTCATACGCGCGCTGCCGGCAGGCTTGGCTGCAGAACTTGCGACGGCGACCGCGGATAGCGACCTCCATTTCGCGGCCACACCACTGGCAATTGGCGGTAGTTGTGCTCGGCTTTTGATCTGACACAGAAGTCAATTATGGCATGAATACAGATTAAGGCGTTATAATGTGTGGTCTAGTATTTCTACCAAAGGGGGCACGTTCCACATGGCAGATCGAGTTCTTCGTGGCAGTCGCATGGGCGCCGTTTCGTATGAGACCGATCGCGATCATGACCTCGCGCCGCGAATGATGGTCCGCTACCGCACTGAATCCGGTGAGATCTTCGAGGTCCCATTCGCGGATGACGCGGAAATTCCAGGTGAATGGCTGTGCAAGAATGGCCAGATTGGTGAGCTGGTTGAAGGCGAAGGCACTGAAGCCAAGCCGGTGAAGCCGCCGAGGACTCACTGGGACATGCTCCGTGAGCGCCGCTCCATCGAGGAGCTCGACGTGCTGCTGGATGAGCGTGTTGACTTGCTGCGCAAGCGTCGTCGTAACGCCGCTCGCCTGCTGAAGGCTCAGAAGGAAGCCGAAGAAGCAGAGAAGAACGCTTAAGGTTTGAGCTGGCTTGCGCTAGTGAGCTTTAGGGCGCTGCAGCTGTGAATTACATGCTGCAAAATGGGTCCGGATAAGGTTTTGCTCCTTATTCGGGCCCGTTTTTTGTTGGTGCCTGGCTGCGGCGGGCCGATCCGAGTTACTGACTGCGTTTATGACAAAAATGGCCTGAAAAATGGCTTGAAACTGTCATAAACTAAGACAGTTTCACATTTGCAGCCCCCATTCATACAGGCAGCCCGTATTCACATTTGCAGCCCGCAGTCATACAGGCAGCCCGTCTCCACACGGGCAGGCCGCAATCTTTGGGGCTGCCCTAGCCCTACTTGCGGAATCGCTGCTTAAACTCGTGACCAGCCAGGCGACCAATCTCCGACCCCAGGTTTTTTACCTGCTGTGAGCGGTGCTTGAATCCCCACTTGGTGACCTGCAGCAGTGACTGCTTCACAAAGCTGCCATCCATCTTGGACTCGCCGTACTCGCGCTCAGTAAAGGTGATCGGAACCTCCTCCACCAAGAAGCCCGCCTGTACAGCCTCAAAAGCGAGCTCGGTCTGGAACAGGTACGCAGCCTTGCCAATGTTGTCGAGATCGAGGGTTTCGAGAACTTCCCGTCGATAAGCACGGTAGCCAGCGGTGATATCCGAGATGCCCGCGCCGAGCGCCAGCGAGATGTAGAGGTTGCCGCCGCGGGAGAGAACCTGACGGCTCATTGGCCAGTTGACGGTCTTGCCGCCCGGAATGTAGCGGGAACCGATGACGACATCGGCACCGTCCTCGAGCTTCTCCAGCAGCAGATGGAACTGCTCTGGTGCGTGGGAGCCGTCGGCATCCATCTCGCAGAGAACCTCGTAGTCGCGCTCGAGACCCCAAGCGAAGCCCGCGCGGTACGCACCCCAGAGACCGCCCTTGCCCTCGCGGTGCAGGACGTAGATGTGCTCTTCGCCGTTGTCCGACTTGTCAGCGGCAGCGATTTCATCGGCGAGCTCACCGGTGCCGTCTGGTGAAGAGTCATCGACAACCAAAATGTCGACGCGAGGCTCCGCTGCGCGCAGGCGTGCAATCACGCCCGGCAGGTTTTCCCGCTCGTTGAAAGTGGGAATGACAACCAGCGTCGACTCATTTAGGGCAGTCACTCGTGATTCTCCTTAGTGCATGTTCTGCTCAGTATCCCGGCCATCAACTTCATCTGCGCCTGCCCTGGCATCTCCGCCACGGCGACGCAGGACGGCACCAACCACACAAAGAATACCGAATGCAGTCAGTAGACCTTCAATCCACGTCCCGAAACGGGCTGCAAAAGTCAGGTGGGCGTACTGAGGCAGAGTTTCAGTGAGTACCTTCTGCTCGAAGATTTTGCTCTGCTTTACGACGTCTCCGTGCGCATCCACAATCGCGCTCACACCGCTGGTTGCGGCGACGGCCGTGGAGCGTTGGAACTCCATGGCTCGCATGCGGCTCATGGCCAGCTGTTGGTAGGTCATGTCGGTGAAACCGAAGGTGGCGTTATTTGTGGGCGTGGCCAGCATGGTTGCGCCGTGGTTGACCGCGTTGCGGAAGGCGCCATCGAAGACCACTTCGTAACAGGTGGCCACGCCTAGATTGACCTTCTTTAAACCATCTGTGCCTGGCGTTGTGACCACGGCATCGCCGTTGCCCGGAGTCATGTCTCCGGCGTGAGCGACCATGTCGGAAAAGTGGCGCAGTAGCTCGCGGAATGGCATGGTTTCGCCGAAGGGCTGGAGATAGATTTTCTCGTGCTGATCGCCGGGGCCGGTCTGTGGATCCCAGACCACCATGGTGTTTTGCACACCATCGGTGTAGGTAAAGGTGCCGACCACGATGGGAGCGCCGATGTTCATCGCGGCATTTTCGATAATGCGTGCCGCTTCCCCATCCGTAAACGGGCTGACATCAGAGGAGTTTTCAGGCCAGATAACGATGTCCGGTTGCTGTTCCTTACCTTGGTGGACACGTCGTGCCAGCTCATTGGTGGCATCGGCGTGGTTTTGCAGCACTGCGCGGCGCTGGGCATTGAACTCTAAACCGAGGCGCGGAACATTGCCTTGGATTACAGCGACACGGGTGTTGTCAGCGGCCGTAGGCTCAGGCAGCGGTTGAGTCCACGCAGGAAGAACCCAGCCGACGAATAACGCTCCCGCCAAAAGCGCAGCGGAGGTTGCATAGGAACGTAGCGTGAGCGCGACCAGTCCCGCACCAACGCAAGCAGCGAGGAAAGTGACCAATGCAGTGCTGCCGATTGCCACTGCTGGGGCCAGCGGGCCGTCGACCTGCCCCCAGGCAACGCGGAGCCAGGGGAAGCCTCCGAAAGGCCAGCGGGCTAGCAGCGCCTCCCCTGCCACGAGCGCAGCGGCCATGCCAGGGAGCTTCAGCGCGAGGGGGAAACTGGATTGCGCAATCAGCCACATCGCAAGCGCCGCCGGAATTGTGAGGAGACCCAGCACAATTGAGAGAGCCACGTAGGGGCCAATGCCGACGAAGGAGCCGATCCACGGCAGTGAGAAAAGTGCCGTCGCTGTTGCCCAGCTGAAGCCCACCACTACGCTGGATTTCCAATCGGCTGCGCAGAAGAAGGCAAAAATGAGCAGGGCGAGGCCGATCCAGGCCGTCCACCACCAGCTCATGGGCGCATAGCTTAAGAACTGCAATCCACCAGCGAGGATTGCAATGAAGGCGAGAACGAGGCGCTGCTTTAGTGGGGTAAGCGCGCGAAAGCGCGCCTGCCAGCGATTCGGATTCTCCGGAATGCCTTTCGAAGCGTCTTTCTGAGCGACGTTCCCGTGCTCGCTGGAGCGCGCTTGGCGGTTAGTGTGCACTTGTATAAGAGAACTCTCTACGTTTGCGAGTTTTTGAGTTAGCGCTTGTCGCTGTCGTCCTGGTCATCATCCCAGGCGTTGTCCGGTGCCGGTGGGACGATTTTATCCTGTGGGAAGGCCTTGCCATCCGCACCCGGGAAACCACCAGAGAATCCAGGGAAACCCGAAAAACCGCCAGCACCAGCGCCAGTTCCTGGAGCACCGGGGTTCATGCCGTACTGAGAGACCACCATCATGCTGCGGTCACTGAAGTTGCGGAGTCCGTTGAGCAGCGCCACCGATCCGCTCTTACGAATCAGCCAGCGAGTCGGCGGTAGCACCATGAGGAAACCAACAACGGTGGTGACGACGCCCGGCAGGGCAATCAGCCAAGAGCCAACCAACAGAATTGCCGAGTCAGCCACAAAGTGTCCCGCGCCCTTTGCCGAGCGCTTGATTGCCTCCTCCGGATACTTCTCGTACTCAGTAAGAGTACGAGAAGTATCCAGCAGCAACTTCTGGTAGATGCGCTTGAACTCGATGGCGGCGAAAACCAATCCCAGAATGAATAGACCCAGAACCAGCAGGACGGTCCAGCCATAGCCAATCCATTCACCAAGTGCGATAAAGGCCGCAATCTCGGCGATGAGGTAAATAATTGTGAACCACTTGCTCATAGTTCCCCAGTGTAACCGCCACTAGATGAGCAAGTGGTTACGGCTATCGGCCGGTTAGACCACGACTAGCGGTCGCCTACCGGTCGCCTAGCGGTCGCCTACCGGTCAGCGCGCTCCTCCAAGTCGCCCTCTGTATCCAGGTAGGTCTGGCGCAGCAGATCCATGCGTTCCTGGTCGGGGTTTTCCCACATACCGCGCTCGGCGGCCTCCATCAGGCGCTCGGAAATATCGTGCAGAGCCCACGGATTCGACTGTTCAAAGAACTCGCGGTTTTCCGGGTTCGCAACGTACTCGTCGGTAAGCGTTTCGTACATCCAGTCATCCATGACCTGCGCCGTCGCGTCGTAACCGAAGAGGTAGTCGACGGTTGCGGCCATTTCGAAGGCGCCCTTGTAGCCGTGGTTACGCATTGCCTGCATCCAGCGTGGGTTGACCACGCGGGCACGGAAGACGCGTCGCGTCTCCTCGTGCAGGGTGCGGGTGCGCACGGCGTCCGGGCGGGTGGAATCGCCCACATAGGCCTCCGGAGCGGAACCCGTCAGTGCGCGGACCGTGGCGATCATGCCGCCGTGGAACTGGAAGTAGTCATCGGAGTCGGCGATATCGTGCTCGCGGGTATCGGCATTCTTCGCGGCAACCTGAATACGGCGGTAGGCCGTCTTCATGTCGTCAGCTGCCTCTTCCCCATCGACACCGCGGCCATAGGCGTAGCCACCCCAGGTCGTGTAGACCTTTGCCAGGTCCGCGTCATCGCGCCAGGAACCGGAATCGATCAGCTGCAGCAGGCCAGCTCCATAGGTGCCCGGCTTGGAACCGAAGATGCGACGCGGGCGCTCCTGCTGGTCGGCCTTCGCATGGGCGCGCACGTAGTTGTCCTCATCGGATTCATCAAGCTTGACGACGAGCTGAAACGCATCATCCAAAAGGTCGATAACATGCGGAAACGCATCACGGAAGAAGCCGGAAATACGGACGGTCACGTCAATGCGCGGGCGGCCCAGCTCCTCCAGCGGAATCGGCTCAAGGCCGACAATACGGCGAGATGCGTCATCCCACACCGGATGCACACCAATCAACGCGAGCACCTCGGCGATGTCATCGCCCGAGGTACGCATGGCGGAAGTGCCCCACACCGACAGACCAACCGACTTGGGGTACTCACCGTGGTCGGCGCGGTAGCGCTCAATCAGGCCATCGGCGAGGTTAACACCGGTTTCCCAAGCCAGGCGCGACGGCACCGCCTTGGGGTCAACCGAGTAGAAGTTGCGGGCAGTCGGCAGCACGTTGACCAGGCCACGCAACGGTGAGCCGGAGGGGCCAGCCGGGACGAATTCGCCATCGAGAGCAGAAAGAATGCGTGGGATCTCCTCGCTGGTAGCAGCCAGGCGCGGGAGAATTTCGTCGCGGGTGAACTGCAGCAGCTCGACGACCTGGTCGAGGCCGTTTGGTGCCGCGATATCGGCAAATTCCTCGGAGCCGAGCACATCAGCCGCGATCTGTGTCACCGGTTGGTCGGGATTCTTCACCACGGCGGTTACCAGCGCCGTAGCCAGTGCATCGATAGAGTCCACAGCGTGGCGTTCATCGGTGCCGTCCTCGGCCAGGCCGAGAGCTTCGCGCAGGCCCGGCAGGGTCTGCTTGCCGCCCCACAGCTGGCGGGCGCGCAACATGGTGGTCACAGTGCCGATTAGAGATTCGTCTTCCGGTGCCTGGCTGAGCACGTGGAGGCCACCGCGGATGGCGACGTCCTTAATCTCGCAGAGCCAGCCGTCGACATGCATGAGCATGTCATCGAAGACCTCCTCGTCCGGGCGCTCGTCCCAGCCGAGGTCGCGGTCCATCTTCGCGGCGGTCAGCAGCGTCCAAATCTCCTGGCGGATGGCCGGCAGCTTGGCCGGATCCATGGCGGAGATGTTCTGGTGCTCGTCGAGAAGCTGTTCCAGACGGGTGATGTCACCGTAGGATTCGGCGCGGGCCATTGGCGGAATGAGGTGGTCGACAAGCGTGGCGTGAGCACGGCGCTTGGCCTGTGTGCCTTCGCCCGGGTCGTTGACCAGGAAGGGGTAGATCATTGGCAGCTCGCCGATGGCAGCATCCGGGCCGCAGGAAGCGGAAAGGCCGACGGTCTTGCCCGGCAGCCACTCCAGGTTGCCGTGCTTGCCCATGTGAACCACGGCATCGGCGCCGAAACCGCCCTGCGCCTGCGGCAGCGACAGGAAGCGGTAGCAGGCCAGGTAATGGTGCGTCGGCGGCAGATCCGGGTCGTGGTAGATACCCACCGGGTTGTCACCGAAACCGCGCGGTGGCTGCACCATGACCACGACATTGCCGAAGGTCAGGCCCGCAATGTAGATGTCCTGGGTATCCGGGTGGACGTACAGGGTTCCCGGCGCGGCACCCCACTTGTCCTGCATGTCGGAGCGAAGTTCTTCCGGCAAGGTAGCGAAGAACTTCTCGTAGGTGGCAGCGGGCAGGCGAAGCTCGGCTGCCTCCATAACCTCTTCGGTCAGCCAGTCCGGGTCCTGGCCGCCGGCCTCGATGATGGCGTGCATGAACGCATCTGGTTCATCGGCACCATCCTCGGCGGTGGCATATCCGGGGATTTTGGTGGTGTCGCCGAGGTTGTATCCGGCGTCGGCAAGCGCGTGCAGCACCTTCAACGTGGATGCCGGCGTGTCCAGACCGACAGCGTTGCCGATGCGGGCGTGCTTGGTCGGGTACGCAGAGAGCATGACGGCGACGCGCTTGTCGGCGTTGTCAATATGGCGAAGTGCGGCGTAACGGGTGGCGATGCCGGCGAGGCGGTCGCAGCGCTCGAGATCCGGGACGTAGGAAATGAGCTCGTCGGAGTCGATTTCCTTAAACGAGAACGCGACCGAGATGATGCGGCCGTCGAATTCGGGGACGGCGACCTGTGTTGCGACGTCCAGCGGCGACAGACCTTCGTCGTTGTCCTCCCATGCCGCCTTGGACGAAGTCAGGGCCAAACCCTGGATGATGGGAATGTTCAGGTCTGCGAGTGCGGCGACATCCCAGCCGTCATCGTCCTGGCCGGCCTGCGCGAGTGCCGGGCGGTTGCCGCCAGCGGCGAGCACCGTGGTGATGAGCGCGTCGCAGGAAGCTAGCTCTGCCAGCAGTTCATCGCTGGCGGTGCGCAGGGACGCGGCGAAGATAGGCTTGGCGACGTAGCCGCGAGCCTCGACCGCGTCAGCAAGCGCCTCAATGTAGTGCGTATTTCCCGCCAGGTGCTGGGCGCGGTAGTAAATAATGCCGACGGTGCCGCGGGAATCTTCCGTGGCCACCTTGGAGTCGCGCTCCAGGAAACCCCAGGCCGGCATGCGAGTGGGCTCTTCAAAGCCAAGACCGGTCAGAAGCAGTGTGTCCGACAGGAAATTGTGCAGCTGTGCGAGGTTCTTTGCGCCGCCTTCCGCCAGGTAAATGTGCGTTTGCGTGGCGACGTTTGCGGGAACTGTCGAATACTCGGTGAGTTCGGCATCGGGTGCCTGCTCACCGGAGACGAGGACGGTGGGAATACCGGAGTTCACAAAGTAGTCGATGCCGGATTCCCAGGCGCGGCGGCCACCGAGAAGTCGGATGATGACGACATCGGCGCCGTCGGCAAGCGTGGGCAAATCATCGTCGAGCAGACGCGCCGGGTTTGCCCAACGGTAGGACACCTCCGGGTTGGCCTGAGCGGCCGCGCGGGCGGACAGAAGGTCGGTATCCGAGGTCGACAGCAGCATAATCACGGTGTAGTCATTCACTTCCTGGGGAGCAACGCGTCCCCGGTCGGCGGGAGTCTGCCTTCTAACCGATGACGAGGTCTGACTGTGACAGTGGCGCGACCGTGCGGATTTTCACCGAGCTTCTCGTCAGCGGCATGGCAGTGGATTTCTCCATCACTCTACTGCAGGGGCTATTGCTAGAGTTCCAGCGACTGCTCCGCCGGCTGATCTGGGAAGTGGGACCAGAGGAAGTCGGTGGCATTAGTCAGTTCCGCGAGCATCGGAACGATATGGTTAATGCCCGTCTTCGGTAGCACCGGTGAAGTCGTGTTTTCGACGTACTCCAGGTCGGTGAAGCCGAGATTCAGCCAGGAATCGCGCAGCTTGCGAACCTGGTTGATGGGGATGATGTCATCATGCTCACCCGAGTAGAGGTACACCGGCGCATTGGGGACGAAGTTGCCGACGCGCTGGCGTGCGAGTTCCTTCTGTACCGGCTCGTAGCGCTTAATCATCTCGCTGAGTGACTCACCGCTAGTCGTGTACTGGTCAGTGGTTTCAAACGAGTGATGGAAACCCAAGCCACCCGCGCAGTAGTTGCCTACGTTGTCCAGCAGTTCTTTGCCTTCGGGGCTGATTTCTTCCTTGAGGACTCGGCGCAGCTCCGGATCCTTATCCAGGACAGAATTGATTGCCAGTGCAATCGCGGCGGTCAGCGTAGTGCCATCAATCTGGTCGAGGACGTTTGCGAGATCGGACGGCGGGCCGCCGGCGGCAGATGCGGCGACGTTGAGCTCTGGAGCGTAGACACCTGCACGCTCAGCGGCTGCAGCGGCTGCGGAGCCACCCTGGGAGTAGCCATAAATTCCCACGGGCGCATTTTTGTCCACGCCGAGCTCGTGTGAGGCAGACACGGCATCAAACAGTGACTGTGCCGAGGCGATGTTGTCGACGTAGTCCTGGTTACCCTGGGAATTGCGGTGGTGGTCGATCATCACCACAGTCGCGCCTCGCTTCAAGTTCGCGACCATCGGGATCGTCTCGTATGGAGCAATAATGTCCAACGGACCGAACTCAATCTTTAGGCCGGTCTGCGAGGATACCGAGGGGTCGCACTTTTCCGCGCCACCCTGCGTGCCCGGCGCGATTGCGACGACCGGACGCGGACCGCTGCCCTTCCACTCCGTCTTCGGCGTCACCACAAGGGCTGTGTCCACACTGGGATTTCCGAGGGAATCCGTGGAGTTGTAGTGAATACGCTTGGCATCCACATTCCACAGCTTGTCGTTCACCATCATCTCGGCATCCTCACTGCTGACCAGCATGCCGGCATTTGCCGTGCGCGACGGGGTCAGCGGCAGAGAATTCAGCGGAGAGGCTGCGGCCACGCGAGCCTGTTCCGGGGTCAGCTGCCTGCCTGCGCCCTCGCTACCAGACTCCTCATCGTCTTTCTCGATGCCGAGTAGCCTCTCCATATTCGGGTTCGGTACATGGCCGAAACCAGGCAGTTCGCGGTTTGCGCTTGACGACGACACCTTATCCGCCAGCCCACTATCCGATAGGCCCGGGATGTTTAGTGGCTGTGCGTTTGCAGGTGTAGCCAGGCCGATGGTCATAAGACCTGCTAGCGCTACCCCGATTCCCGTTCGGATTGTGCGACGGTTTCGTCGTGAAGCAGAGCGTGTCTGTGTCGAGGCACGGCCGGTGCCGACGGTGTCGTGTGCCTCGTGCGTGAGTGCTTCAGCGTCGTGATGTGGCATGAAATCTCCTGAATAACCCCAGATTGAAAACCCAATGAAAACTTCCCTTAATTCAGAGGAAGTTAGGTTATAAAAACAATAAGGTTTTAAAAAGGTAGATCGGTGGATTTTCAGTGAAGAATTTGTATGTTTTTGCGGAGGGGTATGAAAACTCCACTTCAGGATGGTTTCGTTGGGCTGGAAAGGGGCTGGATAATGTGCCCCTGTTTTCGGGGGCTCAGCTCTGTGTGTGTTTGCGTATTCTTGAGAGTATGACTGCATCTGATCAAGGAACCCGCACTCGTCAGGACGGCTGCCCCGGCACCCGAAAGGTTCATATCGCAGCTGATGGCGCAATTGGTCGCCTTCGCTTCCCCGGAGGTTTTCTCCCCGCGCCGGGCTTTGCCGTACTCGCCGATCTGGCCGAAAACTTCGGTGATGGCGATATTCACTTCACTTCCCGCGGCAATGTTCAGATTCGTGGCATCACCAACACCGGCGCATTCGCCGATGCCGCAGAAGAAGAGAAGCTGGTTCCCTCCACGAGCCACGACCGCGTACGCAACGTTCTTCAGTCGCCGCTGTCCGGTCGCGTCGGCGGTAAAGCTGATGTTCGTGACCTGGTTCAAGAGTTCGACAAGGCTCTCATCGCGGAGCCGTCGCTGGCAACACTGCCAGGTCGCACACTCATGGCTTTCGACGACGGCCGCGGTGACGTGCTCGGTGAGCGCCCCGACTTCGGCGTTGTCGCCCACGATGAGAGCACGTTCGAACTCATCATTGGTGGCGCGACCTCGGGGCTTGTCGTCTCGCGTGACGACGTCGTGGAGGCTCTCATCACCACAGCGAAGGTGTGGAATGACAGCCGTGGTTCAGCCTGGCGCATCGCGGAAGCCAATGCGGCCGAGCGCATTGTCGATGCCGTAATCGAGGAATTGGGCGCCCGAGTCCGTCGCCAGGAGCCGACCCCGGCTGAGAGCTTCGATGCCACCGCCGGGCTGTCCCGCCAGATCGGTTGGATAGACCAGCCGGATGGCCTGGTTAGCCTGGCCGCTGGCCTGCGCTTTGGCGTCCTCCCAGCGCGTCTGGCCCGTGCGATTTCGCACACTCAGGTGCCGGTGCACATCACTCCGTGGTACTCGCTGATTCTGCACGATTTGGAAGAGGAAGTTGCCGAACAGGTCGTCAAGGTATTGGCGCCCAATGGCCTGATCTTCGACCGGAAGTCCACCTGGCTGCGCGTCAGCGCCTGCACCGGACGCCCCGGCTGCAAAAAGTCTCTGGCTGACACCCGCGGCGATGCTTCTCACGCAATTGCCGATGGCCGACTGCCCGAGGGGCGCGTGCACTTCTCCGGTTGTGAGCGTCGCTGCGGCAAGCCCAAGGGCGGTTACTTCGACTATCTCGCCACCGGGGACGGAGAATACGAAGTCACTGCTGTGGACTAGGCTTTAAGCCTATGAAGCGCTTTGAGTACAACACCGACGGTGCGGATATTTACCGCAACTCGTTTGCCATCATTCGCGAAGAAAGCGATCTTTCCCGCTTCGATGCCGATGAGGAAACCGTCGCTGTCAGAATGATTCACGCAGCAGGTCAGACCGACCTGGCCAAGGACATCGTCTTTTCCACGGGAGCTGTGCGCGCAGCTCGCCAGGCTCTCGAGGAAGGCGCTCCTATCTTCACCGATGTCAACATGATCGCCTCGGGTATTACCCGCAAGCGCTTACCTGCTGACAACGAGGTCATCTGCCTGCTGCGTGATGAGCGCGTCCCCGAACTGGCTCAAGAACTCGGCACCACGCGCACTGCTGCCGCCGTGGAGCTGTGGAAGCCACGCCTAGAGGGCGCGGTCGTCGCCATCGGCAACGCTCCTACCGCTCTCTTCCACTTGCTTAACCGTATCAATGAAGGCTCCTTCCCCATGCCCGCTGCCATTTTGTCCATGCCAGTGGGCTTCGTCGGTGCCGCGGAATCAAAGCAGGCCACTATCGACTCCGGTGCCGAAAACCCAGAGCTGAAGTACATCACCGTCACCGGCCGTCGCGGTGGCTCGGCTATCACCTGTGCTGCCCTCAATGCCATTGCCACCGCAAAGGAGATCATCTAAACCATGTCCGGCTCCTACAGTGCTCAGCCTGGTCATCTCTACGGCGTCGGACTCGGTCCCGGCGACGCAGGTCTCATTACACTCCGCGGTGCCGACATCATCCGCACAGCCGATGTCATCGCCTACCATGCCGGCACTCACGGACGTTCCACGGCGCGCTCAATCGCCGCCGAACTGATTGACGCGCGTGACGACGCTGCCGTGGAAGAACAATTGCAATACCCGGTGACCACCGGGCGCCCAGCCGACTATCGCGAGCAGCTCGCCGGTTTCTATGCAGAGGCCACTGCTCGCCTGCACAAGCACTTGGCCGAGGGACGAAGTGTTGCAGTTCTTTCGCTCGGTGACCCGATGCTCTATAGCTCGTACCAGCATCTGCATCACGCCCTCAGCGAGGACTTTCCCACTGAGATTGTCCCTGGAGTGGCCAGCATTACTGCGGCGGCAGCAGAGATTGGTCAGCCGCTCGGCGAGGCTACCGAAATCGTCAGCGTTGTTCCCGCCACCGCTGATTCCGAGCGCATCGCTGCGGTTCTTGACGCCTCAGACTGTGTAGTCATTATGAAGCTGGGGAAAAACGTTGAGAAGGTTCGTACAGCGTTGCAGTCCGCAGGCATGCTCGAGCGCGCCTACGTTGTCGAGCGAGCAACCATGAATGAGCACACCAGCTACCCGCTGGCCGATGCAGGCCCGGAGAAAGTTCCGTACTTCGCAGTAGCCGTCGTGCCTTCCGCTGTCTACGGAACTGAACGGAGTGTTTCTGGGGCGCCTGAGCCAGCTAATGATGCGGCGAGCGATACAGTCACCGATACGGCGACTGAGTCGGCTGCCCCAGCAGTTGGTGAAGTCGTCGTTGTCGGCCTAGGCCCGGGTGCGGAGCGCTGGACCACCCCAGAAGTCACCGAGGAACTGGCCCGAGCCACGGATCTGGTGGGCTACTCCACCTACATCAACCGGGTTCCTGAGCGCGCCGGGCAACGCCGCCACCTCTCAGACAACCGCGTAGAGGCAGAGCGAGCCACTATGGCGCTGGATATCGCCAAGCGTGGAGGTCGAGTTGCGGTGGTCAGTTCCGGTGACCCGGGGGTCTTCGCTATGGCGGCCGCAGTGCTGGAAGTCGCTGATGACGATATGTGGCGAGACATTCCAGTTCGAGTCGTGCCAGGCATGACTGCGGCTCAGGCTGTCGCAAGTCGAGTGGGCGCTCCCCTTGGCCATGACTTTGCGATGCTCAGTCTCTCCGACAGGTTGAAGCCCTGGGAGGTCGTCGTTAAGCGAGTGCGTGCCGTAGCCGGAGCAGACATGGCATTTGCTGTTTACAACCCGGCATCCAAGTCGCGGAGATGGCAGATCCGAGAGCTACGAGCCTTGGCTTTGGAATACCGCGAGCCGACAACGCCTGTGATTGTGGCACGGGCAGTTGGCTCGGAGCAGGAAAACGTTACCGTGACCACGTTGGCGGAGTTCGATCCGGATGTCGTCGATATGCGAACCATGGTGATTATCGGTTCGTCGTCGACGAAGGCGTATCGTGCCGGCAAGACCACTCGGGTCTACACCGCACGTCACTACGGGGAGGGCGGCACCAGCGGAACTGGCGAGTTGCTGCGTTAGCCGCTACGCCCGGCGGATGACGGCGTTGTACGCCTCATCCACCGTTGTGGCGACGGTGGCGATATCCGCGCCGGGCAGCTGCGGACGCTGCACGATAACGACCGGCTTCTTTAGGTCGCGGGCTGCCTCAATCTTTGCGTAGGTAGCAGCACCACCGGAGTTTTTGGTCACCACGCAGTCCACGGCGTAATCCCGCATGAGCTTGCGCTCCGCTGCGACTTCGTAGGGCCCACGGCTGAGAATAATCTTCCGATTCTTCGGCAGCGGCGGCGCGGGCTGTTCCACACAGCGAATGAGGTAACGGCCGTTGGAGTCACCGGTAAATGGAGCAAGCTGCTGACGGCCAATAGTGAGAAACGGGCTGTAGAAACGGTCGGCAACAACGTCCGCGGCCTCCTGCATGGAGGACACCTCAATCCAGTTGTCTCCTGGCTGCTTCTCCCACGCAGGGCGATGCAGCGCAACGAGCGGAATACCGGTGGCGCGGGCAGCTTCAGCAGCAGATTCGCTGATCTGTTCTGCATACGGATGCGTGGCATCGATGATGACTTCAGTGGCATCGGAGATTAGCCATCGAGTCAGTCCTGCGGGACCGCCAAAACCGCCGATACGGACATTGCCGACGGGCAGCTTGGGGTTGGAAACGCGACCGGCCAGTGACGAGGTGACAAACCAGCCCTCGCCCACTAGGCGCTTGGCCAGGGCGCGGGCTTCAGCAGTTCCACCCAGTATTAGTGCACGCATGGGATGGTCCGTCCGTATTCATCGCGTGGGCGATCATCGCTGTAGAGGTAGCTATCCGGGAACGCCTCGGCGGTGAGCACCTTGCCGACAATGATGACAGCCGTACGAGTCACACCTGCATCCTTGACCTGCTGCGCAATATCAGCCAGCGTACCGCGGAGAATAACCTGTTCCGGACGGGATGCGAAAGCTACCACTGCCACCGGGCCGTGCTCACCATAATGCGGGGTGAGCTCCTCAACCACACGGTCAATATCGTGGGCGGCCAAGTGAATGCACAGGGTCGCGCCCGTGCGACCGAAGTTCTCCAAGGTTTCGCCCTCCGGCATCTTGGAAGCGCGCCCGGAGATACGAGTCAGCACCACTGACTGACCAACGGTTGGCACCGTGAGCTCGTGGCCCAGAGCGGCCGCCGCCGCGGAAAATGCCGGCACACCCGGAACGATTTCGTAGTCAATGCCGAGCTCGCTGAGACGACGAACCTGCTCTGCCAGCGCCGACCACACCGACGGGTCACCGGACTGCAGGCGTGCGACATCCTTGCCCGCCGCATGTGCCGCCTGAATGGTCTCGATGATGGTATCCAGCGGCATACGCGCGGTATTGATAATCTCTGCGCCCTCGGGGCAGTTTTCCAGCACCTCAGGCGGGACAATCGATCCCGCGTAAAGACACACTGGGCAGGAACGAATAAGCCGGTCCGCGCGCAGCGTCAGCAAATCCGCTGCCCCCGGGCCTGCACCGATGAAATACACAGTCATTGTGAGTTACAGAGTCCTCAATATTTTCTAGACAGAGATATTACGTCTATGGTAGCGCAGGCGCTACTGGCTTCTCCGCCACCCACTGCACCACCGGCAACGCAGGGCGCCACGCAGTGAAACTGCCGACTGCACCTGCGCGCTCCACGGAAAGCCGGGTGACATCCCCGCCATAGTCGCGACGCGCCTGCCACAGCAAAGCCTCCGACTCCAGCGTCACGGTGTTTGCGACGATGATGCCACCCGGGGCAAGGCGTTGCCAACAGGTTTCAATCATTCCGTCAGCAGTGAGACCTCCGCCGATGAAAATGGCATCTGGGCGAAGATTCGAGTCAGCCAAAACCCCCGGCGCTGCGCCGTGGTGGACGGTCACATTGCCAGACAGAGCCGCCACATTCTTAGCAATTCGCTCTGCACGAACAGCATCGCGCTCGAAAATTTCCGCACGTCCGCCGTGCCGAGCCCACTCAATGCCAATCGACCCCGTGCCACCGCCGACATCCCACAGCAGAGCTCCCGGCCGCGGATCCAATGCAGCGACCGTCATTTGGCGAATCGGCGCCTTCGTCAGCTGACCATCCGAATCAAAGTCACCGTCGCGCAGCCAGCCGCGCGCGCTTCCCGACGGCTCCACCGCCAGCACCGTGAGGTTGCCAGCTGGAACTGGTGGGTTCGCCACCGTGCCTGCGGCAACGGACTCCGGCAGCCCTGTAGCTTCCGTGCCGCCGAGATTGGTCAGCGCGGTGAGCTTGGTGTCTGGGCGGTCGGCTAAAACCGTAGCGACCTCTTTCACTGAGTCCGCGTTTCGGCACAGCACCAGGAAGGGCCGTAGTGAATCCGCTACCGGTACCACACGCGCGGCTCCAGGTAGCCCCGGCTCCCCTGTCACCAGCGAAATCACCGGAGTGTCATGCAAGGGCCAGCCGAGGTAGGCGCAGGCCAATGAGGCTGACGATGGCGCTGGAATAACCTCCACGGCGCCACGGCCGAGCTCCCGAACCAGGGACGCGCCGACACCGTGGAACATGGGGTCGCCACTGGCGAGGATGACATCGACTGCGGGGTCAATATCTGCCAGGGTGGCCTGCCAGTCCTTCCAGAAGCCACCTGGCCAAGGTGAGAGGTCGGCGTCCAGGTTGACGTCGGCAAGCAAATGGAGCTGACGGGGAGAGCCAATGATGCGGCGAGCCGACGACAACGCCTCGACAGCGCGGGCGGATAGGCCAGGGTACCCGTCGCAGCCGATGCCGACGACGCGAAGCTTTGGGCTCATCGGGGCATCTTCCGCCAAATCCAGCGCGGAGTCAGATGTGTGGCGCGGGCGAGCAATGCCAATTTGCGCGGAACCCAGACGTGGGGCTTCCGACCGTCGAAAGCGGTGACGGCGGCCTCAGCGACCTCGGCGGGGCGCGAGGACATCGGTGCCGGCTTCATGCCTTCGGTCATGCGGCCGATGACGAAGCCAGGCCGGACAATCGTCAGCTGAATATGGCTGCCGTGCAGGCGGTCCTGCATGCCCTGGAGGAAACCGTCGAGGCCGGCCTTCGCCGAACCGTAGACGTAGTTGGCGCGGCGCACGCGGGCACCTGCGATAGAGGAAAAGGCCATGATGCGGCCCGCGACCTTATCTCGCACAGGCAGCGTGCCGGCGGCGATGTCGGACTCCATGCGCGCGACAATCTCAGTGAGAATCGACGCCTGTGCCGTGAAGTCGGTATGAATGACTGCCGCAGCAGCCTCGCCGGACTCCTCACACTTCCGTTGATCACCGAGGATACCGAACGCGACAATCACCGTGTCGATGGGACCGTGCTGCCAGGCGTGCTCGACGAACTGGCGGTGTGCCGCGATGTCATCGGCATCAAAGTGGATGCGGTGCACCGCGACGGCACCGGAGTCGATGAGCCGACCGGCAATGCCGTCGAGCGCCTCAGTGCGGCGCGCAGCGAGCGTGAAGGTGTTGTGGTTGGCCAGTCGCGCGGCAACTTCCCCGCCGATCTCGCTGGTGGCACCAAGAACGAGTACGTGTCCCATGCGCTAGAAAATACCTTTCCTCTAGACCTCGATTAGACGGTAATTAAATCGTGCGGACCATTATTGACCGATTCTCCGCCGTCTTCGGTGACAACGATGATGTCTTCCAGCCGCATACCGAACTCACCCGGCAGGTACACACCCGGCTCCACCGAAAACGCCATGCCAGGCTCGAGCTTGAGCTCATTGCCAGCCATAATGAACGGCTCTTCATGCGTGGACAGGCCAATGCCATGACCAGTGCGGTGAATGAAGTACTCGCCGTAGCCCGCAGCGGTGAGGCTATTACGCGCAATCGCATCGATCTCTGCAGCCGTCACACCGGGGCGCACCGCCGCCACGGCAGCTTCCTGCGCCTTGCGCAGAGCCGCCCACGCTGCAGCTTCCTTCTCCCCCGGCTTGCCGACGACATAGGTGCGCGTGCAATCGGAGTGGTAGCCAAGCGGCAAGGTGCCTCCGATATCGACGACCACCACGTCGCCTTCCTCGATGACGCGGTCGGAGAAATCGTGGTGCGGATTCGCACCATTTTCAGCGGAGCCGACAATGACGAAGTCAATGGCGACGTGCCCCTCCTCCAGGATGGCAGCCGAAATCTCATCGGCGACCTCGCGCTCAGTGCGACCTGCGCGCAGCATACCCGGCACACGAGCGTGAACGCGGTCAATAGCGGCGCCGGCCTCGCGCAGCTGATCAATCTCAGCGGCGTCCTTGCGCATGAACAGTTCCTTCAGAAGGTCTCCGGCCAATACAGTCTTGGCTCCAGTGAGATCCTGAATGGGAATCAAGTGGTCAGCGGTCAACGAAGCGCCCACTGCGAGGGTGCCCACGTGGCCCACCAAGTCGGCGACAATGCGGTGCGGATTCTCTCCGTCTTCCCACAACACCACATCGGCGTTGAGATCACCGATAGCGCACAGCGGCAGATCCCCGCGCTCCACGGCGGGCAGTACCAGTGTGGTAGTGCCGGATGCAGTGACCACCAGCGCCGTCAGGCGTTCATGCGAAGTGACCGCAGAACCAATGAGATACTGCAGGTCAGCGCCGGTTCCAAAGACTGCAGCGTCCGCATCGCGGCTGCGGAGTAGCTCCGCAGTGCGATCCAGACGCTGCTGATAGATGCCAAAGCTAAAGATACCGTTGCTCATAGTTGCCAACTGTACCCGTCGGCCTGTGCCCGTCGCCGGTTGAGTGGCCTCGGGGCGACGAGGCTTCGGCTGACCAACGTAACCGGCAACTAATTGTTCAGCGCCACTACGCCCCTGCGAATTGCCTGAATAGCCTCGGCGGACTTGTCGCGAATGTCCGTGGAGTAGCCCGTCTTCTTGATCTGCTGCAGCAGGTCAATGACCTGACGGCACCAGCGGACAAAGTCGCCCGGGGTCAGCTCCGCGCCACTCTCGGCGGCGGCTTGCAGGCAGTACCCCAGCGGTGCACCCGCAGTCCACTGATGAATTGCCGTAGCAAAAGCCATATCCGGCAAGTCCGTTACCGGCAGCCGGTAACGGCGCTCATCCTCCGACAGTTCCTCCCAGATGCGGTAGGTGTTCCCCAGCGCCTTGGCCAGCGGCTCGGTAGGCACCTCATCACTGCCTTGACTGGCCTTGCGGTTTTCAAAGACCAAGCTCGACACCGCACCGGCCAGTTCCGCGGGGTCCAGGTCATCCCAAATACCGCGGCGCAGACACGTGGCCACCAGCAAATCCGAGCCGTTGTGAATCTGCGCCAGCCGAAGGCCTTCCTCGGTAATTGTCGGCTCCGCGCCCTCCGGCCATTCGACGTAGTCCATCTGTGTTAGCAACTGCAGCATGCGGTCGAATGTGCGCGCCAATGTATCCGAGGCGGAATCGACGCGCTTCTGCAGCTTGGCCACATGCGCCTCGGCCTGCCGCAGCGTATCGGCGTGACGAGCCATCGTCTCCACCGCAGGATCGCCATGTAGCGGATGCTCGCGCAGCTCCTGGCGCAACTTCCTCACCGCCGGCGAGTTGCCACCAGTGCGACGCTTCAGCCTCTTTGGTCCCTTTAGCCCCTTGCGGCCAATCTCTGCGCGCACAATTCCGAGCGCACGTCGCGGATGCCGGTCCGCATCCCGAGGCAGCTTAATCGCGCCGACCGTCTGCGGCGCCGCTGGGAAGATATGCGGCTCTACACGCCCCACGAACCCGCCGACACTGATGACACCGGGACGTGGATTCGACTTCGAATGGTCCTCTCGGTACACCACCGCCAGCTGCACCTTCTTACCCTTCGGCAGCGGAATAACCTCGCCTCGACGGAGTCTGCGCAGCGCGGTCACTGTTTCCGTGTGGCGGTCTTCAATATTGCGGCGCTTGGCGTTCTTCTCCTCCTGGGTCAGCTTCGCGCGCAGATCCAGGTATTCAAGCATCTGGGTTAGGCGCTCGTCGTCACGCGAACTGCCTTCCTCGCTTGACGACGACCCCTCAGCCTCCGCCCCTTCAGCGTGCGCATCGGCTCCCCTGCCGAGCAATTCCGCACGCAGGGCCGCGGCTTCCTGCTTTGCCTTGGACAGTTCGGCGGCGACTCCGACAATGTCGCCATCCGCCTGGAACTGGGCGAATGAGCGCTCCATGACGCGCTTCGAGCCTTCGTAGCCGAGCGTCTGCAGGAGGTTGACGCTCATGTTGTAGCTCGGCGCGAAGGTGGAAATCAGCGGATATGTGCGCGTAGATGCCAGCCCTGCGATAGCCTTCGGATCCATTGCCGGGGCCCACTGCACCACTGCATTGCCGACAGTGTCGATACCGCGGCGGCCAGCGCGACCGGTCATCTGCGTGTACTGACCCGGCGTGAGATCCACATGTGCTTCGCCGTTGAACTTGACCAGCTTCTCCAGCACGACCGTGCGGGCAGGCATGTTGATGCCCAGCGCAAGCGTCTCGGTGGCGAAGACAACCTTGACCAGGCCTTCGTTAAAGAGCTCTTCCACAATGTGCCGGAACGCCGGCAGCATGCCCGCATGGTGCGCCGCAAAACCACGGATGAGAATGCGGCGCCAGCGCAGGAAACCGAGAACCTGCAGATCTTCCTTCGGAATGTGTGCAACACCGTCATCGATAATCTTGGCGATGCGCTCCTGCTCATCCCGGTCAGTGAGCTCTGCGCGCGTAGCACCGACCTGCGCCAGCGCGCCTTCGCAGCCCGCGCGGGAGAAGATGAAAACAATCGCGGGCAGCATGTTCATGGAGCCGAGCATGCGGATAACATCGCCGCGCTTCGGCGGACGGAACTTGCGCTGCCCCTTATCGCCCCAGCTATACGAGCGCCCACCGCCCTTGTGCTTCTTGTACTGGTAGCGCTCCCTGGCCCCAGCGTCGCCGTAGCCGAACTCGGCACGACGGCACGCCTCCAACAGGTCCTGATTGACCTTGTCCGACTTTGCCTCGAAGAGTGGATAGAGACGGTTTCCCACCAGCATGTGCTGATGCAGCGGAACCGGGCGCAGATCCGTGACAATGACGTCCGTGTGCCCGCGCACCGTGGACAGCCAGCGGCCGAACTCCTCGGAGTTGGACACCGTCGCGGACAAACCGATGACGGCCACGGACTGGTCGAGGTTCAAAATAACCTCTTCCCAGACAGCGCCGCGCTCGCGGTCTGCGAGGTAGTGAATCTCGTCCATCACCACATGCGTGAGTTTCTTCAGCGTCGGTGAGTTCGCGTAAATCATATTGCGCAGCACCTCGGTGGTCATCACCACGATGTCCGCGTCGCCATTAATAGAAGTGTCGCCAGTGAGCAGGCCTACGCGGTCCTCGCCGTAGTCCTCGACTAGGTCGTGGTACTTCTGGTTGCTCAACGCCTTGATAGGTGTGGTGTAAAAGCACTTGCCACCGCGCTCAAGAGCTGCATAAATAGCGAATTCGCCAACAATGGTCTTGCCCGCACCGGTGGGTGCACAGACGACAACGCCCCGCCCTGCCTCAATTGATTGGCAGGCGCGGAGCTGAAAGTCGTCAAGATCGAAATCCTGTTGGCTGACGAAATCGCCGAGAAGAGTCATGCCTCTAGAGTGTCATAAACCGCGCTAGAGAACATCATCAAAGTCGCTCGTCGGACGATTTCGCAAGTCCTGCGTCGGCATCGGAGTCTCCGGAATCATGCCCTGTGGCCGTGGTGGACGCGAATTGCGAGTAGGACGCATCTGGGATGCCCGCGTCGGCGTCGGCGCGTTCACTGGCGTGGGGCCAGAGACCGGAGAGGTCGTCGGGGCCGCTGATGCCGTCGGCATGCCGCCCGGCTGAATCGACGTCGGCGCACTTACTGAAGTCGGGGCGTCGATGCCGCCCACGTCACCGATACCGCCGGCGGAGCCAATCGGACCGGAAGCCGTAATCGGTCCGGAGCCTTGCTCGTCATCGACGTCCAACCACTCCGGTCGCTCATTTGCTTTACGACGGTCATGGAGACGACAAATCTGGATTGCGATTTCTACCAACAATGTCAGTGACGTCGCCATTGCGACCATGGATATTGGTTCCTGCCCCGGAGTCATGAAGGCCGCAAAGATGAACAGCGACATAATGATGATGCTGCGCTTGTCCTTGATGCTCTCGTAGGTAACGACACCGGCCATGTTCAACATGACCAGGAAAAGCGGAACCTCAAAGCTCACGCCAAAGCAGACGATGAGCGCCAAGAGGAAACCGAAGTATTGCGAACCGGTGAGTGCAGAAATTTGCGTCTCTTCACCAATCTGGAGCAAGAACTCCAGACCGATGGCGACAACGTAGTAGGCCAGGACGGAACCCATGACAAACAGCAGCGCGGCGGCAGTCACAACTCTGCGCGTGGTGCGGCGTTCCTTCCGAACCAAGCCGGGAGTGATGTAGGCCCAAATCTGGTAGAGCCACCATGGCGACGACATCACCAGACCGGCCAGCGCACCGACCTTCAGCCGCAGCATGAACATTTCAAACGGACTGGTCGCCAGCAGACGACACTCCGCGCCCTCACCGCCGCCGAGACGCATCTCGGGTGGAAGCTGACAGTACGGATCCTTGAGCAACTCACCCAGGGACTTAAAGTGCACAGGGCCAACATTGACCGAGGTAAACGGTATGCGGAACTGACCAATGGTAAAGGCGGTCTGATACCAGATAAAGCCCACAACAGTGCCGACGGCAATACCAGCGAGGGCGAGAACGAGGCGACGCCGGAGCTCTTGAATGTGCTCGACAATAGTCATCACGCCCTCGGGATTGCGCTTACGCTGGCGCTTCCGAGGACGTGATGTGGATGTAGCTGAAGTCACGCTTCAACCGGCCTTCTACTACTGCTGCGGCTGGCCAGGGTTGTTCTGGCCAGGCTGCGGCTGGTACGGCTGCTGCGGCTGAGCCTGCGGTGCCGGCTGTTGGTACTGCTGCTGCGGCTGGTACGGCTGCTGCGGCTGAGCCTGCGGTGCCGGCTGCTGGTACTGCTGCTGCGGCTGGTACGGCTGCTGTGGCTGGGCCTGCGGAGCCTGCTGAATTGCAGTCTGCTCCTGCTGCTCGTCATCGTTGCGCATTTCCTTGACCTCGGACTTGAAGATGCGCATGGAGCGGCCGAGCGAACGTGCGGCATCCGGCAGCTTCTTTGCACCAAAGAGCAAGACAAGAACGACCAGGATAATGATGATTTCCCAGGGACCAAGGTTCGGCATCCGCTTAGAGACCTTTCAAATGAAAATAAATACAAGTGGCAAGTTGCCACATCGTGTGCGATTAAAGCTTTGATTTAAGCCTTGTCGTTTCGACCATACTCTGCCAAAGCTTCGCGGGCTCGCGCAACAACGGCGTTTTTCAATTTTAAGGGCTCAGCGACCGTTACGCTCGGTGAACGGCGGAGCACAAAGGAGGCTGTTGCGGCCAAGTCGGACATCGGCACGTCAGCGACAAACTCCGACTGCCCTAAGCCTTGGTCAGAGACCAGTTCGGTATCCTCTTCTTCTCCCTCATCTTCAGTAAAGAAGACCGGTTCATAGTCTGCGATCCAGGTGGCGTCGGCGTCGATAAGCACACTTGCCCATTCGGACGTTCCCGTTTCCGCACCAAAGGCGTGGGGATCACGGATATCGACAGGCTCTGGGCGGTGGAAACCGGCGGGAGTGTCGAGGACCTCGGCGGCCTCCAGACGGTCGACGCGGAAGCTCTTCTGGCGACGGTCTTCCTGCGCACGGTCCACAGCGCGGAGGTACGTCGTGGATTCAACTGTATAAACGTTGACACAGTCAAGCTCACGGGCTGTAATCTGCCCTGAGGCATTCCGGTAGCGCACCTTCAACACCTTGCGCTGATGCAGCGCGGAATAAATCTGCTCAGAAAAGGAAAAGGCCTTGCCATTTTCCGCAGCGGTCGAGTCAATGATGGGGACGTTTATTCCCAGAGCACTGCGTAGTTTTGTCGCGGCCGTCTGCGCGGCCTCGGAGGAAGTGGTGGCTGCGGAGTCCTCGATGGTTTCCAGGATGAGCAGCAAGGTCGCGGTTTCTTCGGCTGTGAGCGCACGTGGCTGGCTGAGCACCGTTGCCTGAGGGCGAATACGGACATCAAAGCTGTTGCGGTAATCAACTTCAAAAGCCCGCACTCCGAGGAGTCCCGGCTGGTCGATGTCGGCAATCTGCTCCACGATTGCCCGAATTCGGGCAAAAGGTATGGCCAGCTCGGTAGCGGCCTCTGTCATTGAACGGTGCTGCGAAAAGTACGGTACGACCGCCAACAACTCGTCGACACTGACATTCGCGTCAAGTTCCCGGGCTGCATGCACTGTCATTAGTTGCCCTCCAAAGCGTTCTTCGCACCATTCGATCCGCCATGGCGAGCGAGTACCTGCTCCAACCGAGCAATAATCTCCGACCGTGCCTCTTCAGGTGATTCCACAATCAAATCCGGTGCGTAACTCAAACCTGTGGACACAATCTCACTCACAGGTGCCGCTGGCAGCTCGTAGCGCCCATCCCCCAACGCGGTCGCTTTCATCACCACATCAGCGCAGGTATTCGGAGCGATACGAACAACCGCCTGATAGGTCTTGCCACCGCGGTGCAACATGTTTTCCGCAATCTGTTGCAAGTCACCATCGGGCATTGGCTGGGTCGCCGACTTCCCTGTATCCGACACATCGCGGATACGGCTGAGCCGGAACATACGCGCCGCCTCACGCTGCGGATCAAAGCCCAACACATAAAAGCGCCCGCGCAGGTTAATCAGACCCCACGGCTCCAGCACGCGCAGTTCATCATCCACGCCGTACTGGCGGGAGTACCACATCTCCACTGTCCGGCGCGGCGAGGTCATTGCAGTCAGCAGTGTGCTGAAATCCACTCGACTCATATCCACCGCATCGGCCACCACCACCGACTCATCCGGCTTCGCAATGGCGCTGCGCTGCGCAAACGATGCGAGCTTCCGCCACGCCGCCACAGCCGTCGAGCTCAGCTCCTCCGAACCAAACGCCGCATTCGCCGCCTGGAAAACCACCGAAGCCTCCGCTTCAGTGAACTCGGGGTCGTGCTGGGGCCACCGTAGTCTATTCAGTCGCAGACGCTTGACCTTATCGCCCGCGCTTGACGACGAAACCTCCACCGGGACCCCGGCTGCCAGGAGCGCCGCGGTGTCCGCACGTAAATAACGAGCCCGGGAATCCTCGGAAACACGGGAGTAACCCTCGACATGTTTGGAGATCCACGACTCGCTGACCCACCCGGTGTCGTCGGCAAGCGCCAACAGCAGCTGAACCTGGCGTTGGGTCTCACTGATCGCAGCGGATCCGGGGCTTTCCGATACCGGTGGGACAGACACGACTGTGGGGCTCCTTTTCCTGGGGCAGTTTCCGGGGGCGGAACTAGTTTTCCGGATCCGTATCCGAGGTCTTCTTCGCGGCCGTCAGAATCTCGATCATCTCATTGACCTCATTGTTTTCCGTGGCAAACGGGTCGCCGAGCATGGTGGAGATGGGATCGTCACCGGAAATCTTCAGGTGTGTCCAGTCCACTACGGTCTTCAAACTGGAGTCTTCAGCTGCAACGAGGAAATCACCGCGCAGCTTCGCACGAGTAGTTGGCGGTGCGATGCGGACTGCCTCAGCGACCTGCTCATCGGTGATCCACCGCGAGGCAATGCCACGGGCTTCCAGCGCACGGAAGATGCCTCGGCCGGGACGGATGTCGTGGTAGGCCAAGTCGATTTGATGAAGCTTGGGGTCCTCCAGCGTTAGACCGCGATCCAGGTAGCGTTTCATGAGCGAGTACTTAATGGCCCAGTCAATGTCGTGCTCAATGAGAGACCAGTCACCGGTTTCCACGGCATCCAGCGCGCGACCCCACAGCTCGACGATGCGGCCCATTTCCTCGTTGGACGTGCCGGCCCCGGCAATGCCCTTGTCTTCATTGACCATGTTTTCTTCGCGGACCTTCAGCCACTCCGTCGCAGCGTCCAGGAACTCGCGTTGAATCTGCAGTGCGGTGGCAGTTTCGCCACTGCGCAGTGGAATCTCGGCCTTGCCGGTCATATCGCGGCTCACCGCACGGATGGACTTGATTTCGTTGGCGACTTCGAAGTCCGGCAACTTCACGCCGGCTTCAATCATCTCCAGTACCAGCTGAGTGGAGCCAATTTTGAGCGCAGTCGTCGTCTCACTCATGTTGGAGTCGCCCACGATGACGTGCAAGCGGCGGAATCGGTTGGAGTCCGCGTGTGGCTCATCGCGAGTGTTAATAATCGGCCGGGAGCGCGTCGTTGCACTGGAGACGCCCTCCCACACATGATCCGCGCGCTGCGAGAAGCAGTACTGAATCGGATCGTTGTGATACGGCGAGGTTGGGTACGGCAGGAAAATCTTCCCCGCGCCACAGATGAGCTGTCGCGTAACCAAGAAAGGTAGCAGCAGCTTGGACAGGGACTTCAGTCCCAGTTCACGTCCAACCAGGTAGTTTTCGTGACAACCGTAGGAGTTACCGACGGTATCAACGTTGTTCTTCAGCAGGTAGACCTTGCCACCGATGCCCTCGTCGGCAAGCTCTGCTTCAGCCTTTTCAGCGAGTTCATTCAAGATGACCTCGCCCGAGCGGTCGTACGCTACCAGCTGCGAGACCGAATCGCACTCAGCGGTAGCGTACTCCGGGTGGCTTCCGACATCGAGGTACATACGACCAGCATTGGGGGTGAAAATGTTGGTTGCCCCGTACTTAGCGATCACCGGGCGGAACATGTAGCGGGCAATCTCATCCGGTCCCAGACGGCGCGAGCCATCCAGCGTCAGAGTGATGCCGAACTCGGTCTCAATACCGGTGATGCGTCGGGTCAACGCCTGTGCCGGTACCGGTGTCGGCGTTGCTTCCGGCTCCTGCTGCCCTACCTGCTGGTCAGTCACTTTTTACTGGCCACCCTTCTGGACATACGAACGCACGAACTCCTCGGCGTTGTTCTCCAGCAGACCATCAATTTCATCCAGCAGGTCGTCAGCAGCTGCAACGTGCTCCTGAGCCTGACCGCCGCCAGCGACCTCGCCGAACTCTTCCTCGTCGCCTCCGCCGGAACCGCCGCCGAAAACCTGAGTGTTACCAGCCATGATATTGCTCCTTAAAAATGAACTTTTGAGTATTACTGCTCTATTACTGCACTATGTGTGCCTATTGTTCGCGGATAGCCCCGAGAGTACGCAGATGCTCAACCACCTTGGCCACTGTCTCCGCAGACTCCAACACGTCACCGCATTCTGCGGCAGTGAAACGGTCAACTTCATCCAGCGTAATGTAGGCCAGCGTAATTCCAGGCGACTCCACGTCACGAGTGCTCCGATACACCCCCGCGGTGTCCACCACCAAGCTGGTCCAACTGCCCGCGACGACATCCTTGCCAAAGCGGCGCAGAATGCCACCGCGTACATACGCACGCGTAGACTCCGGTGCGTATTCAACCGCTCGGTCGACTTCTTCCTCGGTCACGAGTGTGCGCATCGAACCGCGGCGCACCAGCGCATGGTACAGCCCACGAGCAGGGTCAATATCCGAGTACTGAATATCAATCAACGCCAACTTCGGGTGGTCCCAGCCCGCGCCCAGGCGGGTACGCAGGCCCTCCATGAGGTTGTATTTCGCCACCCAATCCAGCAGATGGGCTGCCTTGCGGGGGTCGTCGGAAAGCACGTCGAGCACTTCACGCCAGAGCTTGACGACGTCGCCCTGCTGGTCGTAGCTCTCCACGCGACGCAGGTACTCGTACTGCATTTCCACTGCGGACATCCACGTGACATGGTCTGCCAGCTGCAGCTTCTCGGTGCAAGTCAAGTCTCGGGAGACCTTATGGACGGCCTCGACGGGGTTGCGGAGCTGCAGGTCGTCGAAACGCACGCCGTCCTCGATGGCGTCGATGACCAAACCTGTGGTGCCCAGCTTGAGGAAGGTGGCGACCTCGCTCATGTTGGCATCACCGATGATGACGTGCAGGCGGCGGAAGCGATCGGAGTCTGCGTGTGGTTCATCGCGGGTGTTGATGATGCCGCGGTTCAAAGTGGTCTCCAGCGAGACCTCAGTCTCGATGTAGTCCGCGCGCTGCGAAATCTGGAAACCCGACTCCTGCCCCGTCTGCCCCAGACCCACGCGACCAGCGCCCGTGAACACCTGGCGGGTGACGAAAAACGGCGTCAGACCGGCGACGATGTCATCGAACTCGGTTTCTCGGGAGAAAAGGTAGTTCTCGTGGGCACCATACGAGGCGCCCTTGCCATCGACATTGTTGCGGTAGAGCTTCAGCATCGGACCTGGATTGCCCTCAGCATCGGTGGCTTCGGCGGCAAGCTGAGCTGCGCGCAGCATAATCTTGTCACCTGCGCGGTCAGCGATAACCGCCTCGCGGGCGGTTGCCGTCTCCGGTGAGGAGTACTCCGGGTGCGCGTGATCGACGTAGAAACGGGCACCATTTTGCACCAGCAGGTTTGCAGCGCCGACGGCATTCGGGTCAACAATCGGTGGCTGGTGGTAACGGCGCAGGTCGAAACCACGGCTGTCGCGCAGTGGCGACTCTGGTGCGTAATCCCAGCGGATGCGCCCCGACAGGCCCTCCTCCTGCTCATGCGCGAAAGCGAGCACGGCCTGCGTGGAGGTGAGAATTGGGCTGACATCCGGGTTGTCCGGGCTGGAAATGCCGTACTCAATCTCCGTGCCGAAGAAGCGGTTCGACTGTGCAGAACTGGCGGCGGATTTAGCCATGGCGAATCACCTCGACCGAGGCAACGCGCGCCGCTGGACGACCGGAGATGCGAGCCCACTCATCCGGGTTCGAGGTGTTTGGCAGGTCCTCGTTCTGCGCGAACTCCTCCGCCACTGCAGACAGCAGGTGATCCAAGCTAATACCAGCCTCGCCGCCAGCGATAACCGACTTGATGGCGGACTTCTTCGCACGGTCGACGATGTTGGAAATCATCGCGCCGGAGTTGAAATCGCGGTAGTACATAACTTCGCTGGTGCCATCGGCATAGCGAATCCGCACGTACTCGTTTTCTTCCGTCTTGGCGTACATCCGCTCAACAACCTGGTCAATGAGGTGTGCGACATTCTGCTCCACCCCACCGCGCGCTTCCACCTCGGCTGCTTTATACGGCAGCTCTGGAGTCAAGTACTTGCGGAAGATATCCTTCGCCGCAGCCTCATTCGGGCGCTCAATGCGGATTTTCACATCCAAGCGTCCTGGGCGCAGAATTGCCGGGTCAATCATCTCCTCGCGGTTGGTGGCACCAATCACGATGACGTTTTCCAGCCCCTCCACACCGTCAAGTTCACTGAGCAGCTGCGGGACCACTGTGTTTTCCATATCCGAGGAGATGCCCGAACCACGAGTGCGGAAAATCGAGTCCATCTCATCGAAGAAGACAATTACCGGCTTGCCATCCTCGGCAATGTCGCGAGCGCGGTCAAAAATCAGGCGAATCTGACGCTCGGTCTCACCCACGAACTTGTTCAGCAGCTCCGGGCCCTTGACATTCAAGAAGTACGATTGCGCCCGCTGCGCCTCCGCCTCGCTCTTGCCTCGGGATAGCGCAATCTTGCGTGCCAACGAATTAGCCACAGCCTTGGCAATCAGCGTCTTACCATTGCCGGGAGGGCCGTAGAGCAGCACACCCTTCGGCGGACGCAGGTTGTACTGTTCAAACAGTTCTGGCTGCAGGAACGGCATCTCCACGGCATCGTGAATCTGCTCAATCTGACTGTCCAAACCACCGATATCCGTGTAGGTGACATCCGGTACCTCTTCCAGCACCAGGTTTTCCACCTCGGACTTCGGAATGACCTCAAACGCATAGCCCGACTTGCGGTCAATCATCACCGAGTCCCCCGGCTTCGGCGACAAATCCCCCGCCAGAGACACCACGAATTCCTCACCGTGAGTATCCGAGGCCAAAATGCGCTCCCGATCCGGCAGCACCTCACGAACATTGGCGATGTCGCCGCTTTCCGGATAACCGCAGTCCTCCACGATTATCGAGCCCTCATTCAGACGCACCTGCGCACCCGGCCGAAGCGCCCGCTCATTAATCTCCGGCTGCACCCGCAGGCGCATCCGTCGATTTCCGGTAAAAACCTCTGCGGTGCCTTTCTCCGGCCCCGGCTTAAGGAAAATACCGTACGTGCTAGGCGGCTCCAGCATGTCCTCCATGTCTTGGCGCAGTAGCTCTAGCTTGTTACGGGAGTCCCGCAACAGCTCAACCAGGCGATTATTACGAATGCCGAGGTTGTAGTTCTTCTGCTCAAGATCACGGATTTTGTCAGACGGCGTTGTCATGTATCCCAGATTACCCATAGGGCCAGATGCCGTTGTTGCTTGGTCGATTTAGACCGTGTGTCGCATCACGCTTTACGACGGCTACACCTCCCAGCGCGAAGCGGCGGGTCTAGAGCTTCTTTTGATTTCGTCGCTGTGGGCGCGGAGGCACCGTGCCGTCGGCAAGCCTGCGTGCCCACACCAGGAATGCGGTATGCGCCTGCATACGGTGCGCCGGGCGGACGGAGAGATCCTGAACATTCCAGTCGCGGACCAGGGATTCCCAGGCGCGTGGTTCGGTGAAGCACTTCTGCGCGCGGATGCCCTCCATGACTTTCATTAGCTGCGGAACAGTGGCGACATAGACCATGAGCACGCCGCCAGGCTGAAGCACCTTCGAAACGGTGTCCAGGCATTCCCATGGAGCGAGCATGTCCAGAATGACTCGGTCGACCGGGCCGCCGAGCGACTCGACGGAGGCCTCGTTGAGATCGCCCAGGCGCAAGTCCCAGTTGTCGGGCTTGTGACCCATGAAGTCGACAACGTTGCGTTCCGCGTGCTCGATGTGATCCTCGCGGACCTCGTAGGAAATAAGCTGCCCGTCAGCGCCGATGGCGCGGAGCAGGTTGAGGCTGAGCGCGCCGGAGCCAGCGCCGGCCTCCAACACGCGCGCACCTGGGAAGATGTCGCCCTCGACGATGATCTGTGCAGCATCCTTCGGGTAAATCACCGCAGCACCGCGCGGCATGGACAGGACGTAATCGACCAGCAAGTGACGCATGGCCAGGTAGACGGTGCCTTCGCTGGAGGTGACGGTGGTGCCTTCCTTGGCGCCGATGAGGTCGTCGTGGAGGATGGTGCCGCGGTGAGTGAAGAACTTGCCACCCTCCTCGAGGATGACGGTGAAGTGGCGATTCTTCGAGTCAGTCAGCTGGACTCGGTCGCCGACTTGGAATGGTCCGCTCAATGCCATAGGTGTGTGGGCTCCTTTTGGGGTTTGGTTGGGTCGGGTCATGTCGGGTGCAGCCAAATCCGGGCGGTACTCTAACCTGGCTAGTATGCCCGACAATGCCCAAAGTTCTAAGTCAGCAGTTCAACCTTCCCGCCGCTCTAAGTTGGCGCTGTCGCCGTCGAGAGCTAATGACTACCGCCAGTGCCCGCTGAAGTACCGGTTCCGTGCGATTGACAAGATTCCGGAGCCGTCGACTGTCGCGCAGGTCAAGGGCACGTTGGTGCATGCTGTGCTCGAACAGATGCATGCCTGGCCCCGTGAAGAACGCACTTACCCCGCAGCGGTGAAACGGCTGAAGCCGACCTGGGAGGACATGCGTGCAAAGGACGAGGAACTGATTGAGCTAGTTCCGGAGGATGATTACTACGACTTCCTGGTCGAATGCCGCGGCCTGCTCAAGGGGTATTTCATGATGGAAAACCCCATGGGCTTCGATGCGGCCGAGATGGAAAAGTTCGTTCAGCTGGTTATCGATCCGGATGCGGATCAGACTGTGCCATTGTCAGTGCCACTTCGTGGTTTTATCGACCGCGTCGATATTGCCCCGACCGGTGAGGTCCGGATTGTCGACTACAAGACGGGCAAGAAGCCCTCTCCTCGCTTCCAGGATGAGGCGCTCTTCCAGATGCGGTTTTACGCGCTGGTGTGGTGGCGGCTCACCGGTCGTATCCCGGAACAGCTGCGGTTGATGTACCTGAAGGTTGCCGATGACCTGGTGCTGAGTCCCAACGCGACAGAATTAGAGGCCTTCCAAGCGGAGATTGCCGACTTGTGGTCGGCGATCGTGCGCGACGGTGAAAACGGTGACTTTGTACCGAAGAAGTCCAAGCTCTGCGGGTGGTGTTCTTTCCAGGAGATGTGCCCTGCCTATGGCGGGGTCACACCGGAGTACCCCGGTTGGCCGGGTGCTGTCGGCGATGGCGGCACTGAGTAAAAGCTGCGGATGGGGTGGCTCTCGCGGCGAACTTAGCTTTCGCGGGGTGCCACCGTCGGCGGTAACGGTGTCAGTACAAGTTACTGACTAGGTTTATGACAGGTGAATGGACTTAACCGCTTCGATTTTGTCATAAACCTAGTCAGTTTCTCTATGCGGTGTTCTAGGTAGCCCCCCCCCACTACAGCAGTGCGCTGCCGAAGGCGAAACCGAACGCGACAGACAGGGCAATACATAAGGTGCCTGGGATGATGAACGAGTGGTTAAACACGTATTTGCCAATTCGGGTTGTGCCAGTGTCGTCCATCTCCACCGCGGCAAGGAGCGTCGGGTAAGTAGGCAGTACGAATAGCGCGGAAGTCGCTGCGAAGGAAGCAATCGCAGTGATGGGAGAAACTCCCACCGCGAGTGCAGCGGGCATGATGGCCTTTGCCGTGGCCGCCTGCGAGTACAGCAATGCGGCCGCAAAGAATAGCACGATTGCCAGCATCCACGGCATTGTGGTCAGTAGGCTGCCGGACGCGGCCTTAATGTCGTCGATGTAGTGGTTGATAATTGTGGTTCCCAGCCACGCCACACCGAGAACGCAGACGCTGGCGGACATGCCCGATTTGAACACCGGTGTGTTCAAAATGGTTGCCGCGTCCAACTTGCAGGCCAGCACGATAACAGTGGCGGCGGTCAACATGATTGACATGATCGCCTCGTTTCGTGGGAGCGTGGGGTCAGCGATGAGGCCGACCTGTTCAGTGCTGATGGTCGCGTAGACCATCACCGCGAGAATCGAGAGTAGGAAAATCGCCACGGACCACTTGGCCGACTTGGTTGGCACGTATTCGCTCATCTGGCCACGTGGCTTGGAGACTAACCCCTTTTCCAAGCGGCTTTGATACTCCGGATCGTCGTCAAGCTCTTTGCCTAGGTGATTCGTGACAAAGGCGGTCGGAAGGATGGCGAGGAACGTCGAAGGAATGACAATCGCCAGGAGTGTGAGATAACCAACGCCGCGGGGTTCCATGAGCGAAGCCATCAGCACCACAGCCGCTGAAATGGGTGATGCCGTAATCGCCAACTGAGATGCGATGACCGCCACGGACAGCGGGCGGGACGGGCGAACGCCTCCCTCCTTGGATACTTCGGCGATAACTGGGAGGGTGGAAAATGCGGTGTGGCCGGTGCCGGCGAGCAGTGTCATCAGGTAGGTGACAACCGGGGCCCAGTAGGTGATGTGTCGCGGATTCTTGCGCAGCAACCGTTCGGCAATGTGGACGAGATAGTCCATGCCTCCGGCCTTCTGCATAGCGGCAATTGCCGCGATTACCGACATAATGATGCCGATGACATCGAACGGAATGTCGTCTTTGGTGACCGGAACCCCGGTGATGCCCAGCGCCAAAACGCCCAGCCCACCGGCGAACCCGATAGCAATTGAACCAAGACGCGCGCCAAGGACAATCGCTGCTAGAACGATAAAGATTTGGACGGCAACTAACATGTGTATCTCCGAAAAGTCACTCGTTAGACTTGTTGCCGCTTAGGACAAATCGTCGAGGCGAGACTCCCCTGCCACGTAGCGCTTCCCCCGGTATTCCGGGTGCATGAGGTTCTCGGTGTTCAGGACCTGGTTGAGCTCCTTCTCGTCCATCAGCCCGCGTTCGAGGACAATGTCCCGGACGGAGCGGCCAGTGCGAGCGGCATCCTTGCCAACCATATCGCCCTCGTGGTGGCCAATGACCGGATTCAGGTAGGTCACGATACCGATGGAGTTTTCCACATAGCCGCGGCAGACTTCCGGGTTAGCGGTGATGCCGGTAATGCACTTGTCGCGCAGAGTATCGGTAGCGTTGCGCAGCAGTTCAATCGATTCGAAGAGGCATGCGCCGATGACAGGCTCCATCACGTTTAGCTGCAACTGACCGGCCTCGGCTGCCCAGGTCAGGGTCACGTCGTTGCCAAAGACCTTGAAGCAGGCCTGGTTCGCGACCTCCGGGATTACCGGGTTAACTTTTGCCGGCATAATCGAAGACCCAGCGGCGCGCTCCGGCAGGTTGATTTCATTCAGTCCTGCTCGTGGACCCGATGCCAGCAGGCGCAGGTCGTTGCACATCTTGGAAATCTTCATGGCCGCACGCTTCAGGGATGCATGCACGCTGACGTAGGCGCCGGTATCGCTGGTGGCTTCGATCAGGTCCTTAGCAGAGGTCACCTTAAAGCCACTGACCTCACGTAGCGCCTGGGTCACGGCCTCGCGGTAGCCTGCCGGCGCATTCACGCCGGTACCGATAGCGGTTGCTCCCAGGTTGATTTGCAGCAGGCGTGCCGACGCAGTTGCGATGGACTCCTGCTCTTCCTCAAGGTTGTGGGCAAATGCGTGGAAAGCCTGTCCCAGGGTCATGGGAACGGCATCCTGCAGCTGCGTGCGGCCCATTGTGATGATGTCGTTGAATTCATCACCCTTGGCGTGTAGGGCCTCAACCAGGGAGTCGAAGTGCTTCTGCAAGCTCAGTAGCGACATGTGGATAGCAAGACGGAAACCTGTTGGGTAGGCGTCGTTGGTTGACTGGCACTGGTTGACATCATCGTTGGGGTGAATGACGTCGTATCGGCCCTTTTCCAGGCCGAGCAGTTCTAGAGCGAGGTTAGCGATGACCTCGTTGGTGTTCATGTTGAGACTGGTGCCAGCTCCACCCTGGAAGACATCGATTGGAAACTGATCCATGCAGCGTCCCTTTTCCAGGATTTCATCACATGCGGCGACGATGATGTCTGCAACATCGCTGGGCAGCGTGTGGACGCGCTGGTTGGCAATGGCCGTGGCCTTCTTCACCATCACCATGCCACGAATGAATTCGGGCACGTCGTTGATGGTCTTGGCTGAGATTTGGTAGTTGTCGATTGCGCGCAGGGTGTGGATGCCGTAGTAAGCCTCTGCCGGGACCTCCATAGAGCCAAGCAGGTCGACCTCGGTACGTGTTGCGGACATGTGGAAGCAATCCCTTCTAGCCTTTTAGCAGACCTAGTAGACGCAGCCTTGTGGGCCACATTTAGTGGCGATGATTGGTTACACCGCCAAAACTACAGTGCTGGCGTATGTGCCGCATGTACAGGCATAAAGTTACTGCTTCGGTCCGGCTAACGCCGTGCGCACTCTTAGTGTCAATATTACTACCTACGCTAGCGTAGGTAAAGGGTGGATTCAGCTAGGAAGCTCCCACTGGATAGCGTGTAAGGTTCGCGTGACTTAAATACGCGCGATACGGATATTCGAAGCCAAGATCGCCTCGGCACCAATCTTTGCCAGTGCGTCCATGAGCGGGTTGGCCTCTGCCTTCGGAACTAGCGCGCGAACTGCTACCCAATCCTCGTTAGCCAGCGGCGACACGGTCGGGCCGGACAGCCCCGGGGTGAGCTTGGATGCCTCTTCCAGCGCGGACGCACGGATGTTGTAGTCAATCATCAAGTACGTCTTGGCATGCAGAATGCCGGTCATGCGACGCAGGAACACCTGCTGCTCCTCGGTGACCTCTACACCCTTGCGTCCGACAACAACTGCCTCAGAGCTGACCAAAACATCGCCGAATGGCTTCAATCCCTGCTTGCGCAGGGTGCGACCGGTGGAGACAACATCGGCGATAACGTCGGCAACTCCCAAGCGGATGGAAATCTCCACTGCACCATCAAGGCGAATGACGGTGGCGTTAATGCCACGAGCCTTCAGATCCTCGCGCACCAGATTCGGGTACGAGGTGGCAATGCGCTTGCCCTCCAGAGCTTCTACGGTCCACTCCTCATCGGCCGGAGCGGCGTAGCGGAAGGTCGAGGCGCCGAAGCCCAGATTCAGAACCTCATCGACCGGAGCCAGCGAGTCAGCGGCCAGGTCGCGGCCGGTGATGCCCAAATCCAGATGGCCGTTGCCAACGTAGATAGGAATATCCTTCGGGCGGAGGAAGAAAAACTCAATGTCGTTGGCTTCGTCGTGGATGGTCAGGCTCTTGGAGTCGCCTCGACCCGGGTAGCCAGCTTCCTTCAGGATTTCGACTGCCGCCTCGGACAGCGATCCCTTGTTGGGCACGGCAATACGCAGCATGGTGTTGATTTCTCCTACAGGTACTTGTAAACATCCTCGGGGCTCAGCCCGCGACCGACCATGACCACCTGCAGCCAGTACAACAGCTGCGAAATCTCCTCTGCGAGGGCTTCGTCAGATTCGTGCTCAGCTGCAAGCCAGACCTCACCGGCCTCTTCGACAATTTTCTTGCCCTGGAAATGCACACCAGCGTCCAGCGCCTTGACTGTGCCCGATCCCTCGGGGCGCGACTGTGCTTTTTCCTTCAGCTCTGCAAACAGGTCATCAAAGTTCTTCACCCGGTCTATTGTTCCATGTCGTCTACTCGCCCGCGAAAGCAGCCCGCAATAAGCCCAAATTCGAGGTATCCAAATTGCCCGAAATGAAGCGCGCCGGGGGTACTAACGTCCCCACATCAGCCTGCGAAACGCTCACATCCGGCATTGGATTCCACACCACCGTGCATCCCGCAGCGAGTGCAGAGCGCACCCCCGTTGAGGAATCTTCGATAGCCAGGCAGTCCTCTGGCGCAAATCCGGCTAGCTCTGCGCCACGCAAGTACGGATCCGGTGCCGGTTTGCCGTTGGCCACCTCATCGCTACACACTGTTGCGGCGAAGTGCTGCTCCCCCATGACATCAATGCAGGGTTGCGCCACGTGCCGACGGGTATTGGTCACCAACACCACCGGAATGTCACCAGCTCGGGCCTGGTCCAAAATCTCCGGCACACCCGGGCGCCACTCCACCCCATGTTCTAGAACCAATTCTGTGAAGCGACCTTCGACGAATTGGGAGCCCGAGGCAAACAGCTCGTCGTCAAGCGTGCGTCCCGCATGATCAGCACAAATCGACAGCGTGTCCCAGAGCGTGTTGCCGACGCACTGCATGCGCAACTCCGGAGTCAGGCGACGGCCTACGAATTCCGAGAGGTCGTACGTGGCAATCTCCCACAGAGGTTCCGTGTTGATGAGGCTGCCGTCCATGTCCCACAAAATTGCTTTCACACCATGCGACTATGCCAGGCAATCAAGCATTTAGCGATTATGTCAGCAAAACCGTCGGATGAAGGTTTAGAGTTTCAGGAAGGAAAGTATGTTGCGGTGCTGCATGAAACCACCGCATGAACGTGTTCCGCGTGAATGAAAGGCATCGACTCGCTATGACAACCACTGAAGATTCGCTCGCCCAGGCTATCGACCAACCCGAGGCATACTTCATTCCGCTAGGGACGGTCACCGAAGGCGAGCTCAGCTACGAGCGCTTCATGCCCACTAGCTTCACTTATGGGGCGTGGGGGCCGTTTCAGCACGGTGCGCCGCCGTCGGCGCTGCTGACGCGCATGTTGGAGCGCCGCCGTCTGGAAAGCGAGGGGATGCGTATTACTCGCATCGCCGTGGATCTGTTGTCGGCTGTACCGTACACGGAGCTCCGCGCGCGCTCATGGGTCTCGCGCCCGGGGCGGCAAATCGCCAAGGTCGAAGCCGAATTGCTTGCCGACGTCAAGGGTGCCTGGCGGCCAGTTGCCACGGCGTCCGCATGGATGATGGCCACTGCGGATACGCGGGATATTGAGCGTGCATTCGACAAGCAGGTGCCCGGGCCCGAGGAATGCAGCGCCGAGTACATTCCGCTTACCGACGATTGGAGTGGCGGCTACATCGAATCAATTGAAGCCCGCGCCGGCGCGACGGAAGAGCTGGCCGAGACGCAAATTCACTGGGTTCGCGCGCAGTACCCAATCGTGCTCGGGGAGGAGCCGACTGCGGTGGAGCGAGTCATGCAGGTAGCTGATACCGCCAACGGTATCGGGGCCACGCTGAGCCCGCACCAGTGGGCGTTTATGAATACCGACTTAGTGGTTCACCTGCACCGACTCCCCCAGCTCGGCGCCTCGGAGAAGTCGGCGGAATCGGAGTTGCAGTCGGAAGACGGCGGCTGGGTGGGCATCGCCGCCCGCGGTTCCATTGGGCCGGACGGAATCGGCATGACCGCGGGCGAGCTCTACGATGTGCACGGCCCCATCGGCCGCAGCATGCAGACCTTGCTGGTGCGACCGCAGGGATAACGCGAAGCTACACGTTAAAGTACTTCGCTTCCGGGTGGTAGAGCACGAACGCATCGGTGGACTGCTCTGGGTGCAGCTGGAGCTCCTCAGAGAGCTCCACGCCGATGCGCTCCGGCTGCAGCAGGTCAATCATGCCCTGACGGAAGGTCAGATCCGGGCAGGAACCATAGCCGAAGGAGTAACGAGCGCCACGGTACTTCAGGTCAAAGAAGTCCTGGGTATCGTCGGAGTCTTCCGCGCCAACACTTGTGCCGTCGGAGAACGCGAGCTCGGAGCGAATGCGCTGGTGCCAGTACTCGGCCAGCGCCTCGGTGAGCTGCACGCCGATACCGTGAACCTCCAGGTAGTCGCGGTATTCGTTCTTGGCGTAAATATCGTTGGCGAAGTCAGCGATGGGCTGTCCCATGGTCACCAGCTGGAACGGCATGACGTCGGACTGTCCTGCGGCGATGGCATCTTCGCGCGAGCGAATGAAGTCAGCAATGCATAGGAAGCGACCACGCTGCTGGCGCGGGAAGGTCCAGGACACCACTGGCTCTGCCGCGGGGTCGGGCTGCTCCCCTTCCGCAGGTAGCGGCAGTACGTGTACGGTATCGCCCTCAGAAACTGCTGGGAAGTAGCCATAGACGACAGCCGCATGCTGGAGGATGTTCTCGGCGCGCAGGCGCTGCAGCCATGCGCGCAGGCGTGGACGACCATCGGATTCGACCAGTTCCTCGTAACTCGGTCCCTCGTCGCCGCGGGTGCCGCGCAGACCCCACTGCCCCATGAACAGAGCGCGTTCGTCGAGGGTGGTCAGGTAGTCGTCGAGGGGCAGGCCCTTGACAATGCGGGTTCCCCAGAACGGCGGTGTCGCAACGGGGACATCAGCGGCGACATCGGAACGCTCCGGCACCTCGGGGGCTTCAGCAGCAGCCTTGGCGGCGCGCTGCGCGGCGATGCGCTTGGAGCGCTCACGGCGGGCGCGGCGAGCTTCCTTCTTCTCGCGGGCAGCAATGGCCTCTGGCGAATTCTCGTCTGGGCCGAGGCCCTTCTTAGCTGCCATCAGCTCGTCCATGATGCGCAGTCCTTCGAAGGCATCCCTGCCGTAGTAGACATCGCCGTGGTAGAGCTCGGACAGGTCGTCTTCCACGTAGCTACGCGTCAGCGCGGCGCCGCCGAGCAGTACTGGGAAGCGGGTGGCATCGCCGGCGGAGTTGATCTCCAGCAGGTTGTCCTTCATCACCACAGTGGACTTCACCAGCAGGCCGGACATGCCGATGGCGTCGACATCCAGTTCCTTGGCGGCGGACAGAATCGTAGCGATCGGCTGCTTAATGCCCAGGTTATGCACGGTGTAGCCGTTGTTGGAGAGAATAATCTCCACCAGGTTCTTGCCGATGTCGTGGACATCGCCCTTCACCGTGGCCAGCACAATCGAACCCTTGGAGCCCGTGGCATCCTCGGCATCCATAAAGCCCTCGAGGTAGCCCACCGCGGCCTTCATCGTCTCGGCCGACTGCAGCACGAATGGCAGCTGCATCTGGCCGGAACCGAACAGGTCACCAACGGTCTGCATGCCACGCAGCAGGTCCTCGTTAACAATCGCCAGCGGTTCCTTTTCCTTCATGCCCTCATCGAGGTCAGCCTCGATACCCGTGCGCTCACCGTCGATGATGCGCTGCGCCAGGCGGTCGAACAGCGGCATGGCGGCAAGCTTTTCGGCCCGGGCGTCCTTCGCGTCAGCGGCGGAGACTCCTTCAAAGAGCTCCATGAATACCTGCAGTGGGTCGTACTCCCCGTCGGGGTGTCCCGCTTCACGACGGCGGTCGTACACCATATCGAGAGCGACTTCGCGCTGCTTGTTGTCAATCTTGTTCATCGGCAAGATCTTGGAGCTGTGGGCAATGGCGGAGTCCAGGCCGGCCTCGATGCACTCGTTGAGGAACACCGAGTTGAGTACCTGGCGAGCCGCCGGGTTCAGACCGAAGGAAATGTTGGACAGACCGAGCGTGGTGTGCACGTTCGGGTGGCGACGCTTAAGTTCGCGGATGGCTTCGATGGTTTCGATGCCGTCGCGGCGAGTTTCCTCCTGGCCAGTGGAAATCGGGAAAGTCAGACAGTCGACAATAATGTCCTGCTCGCGCAGTCCCCACGTGCCGGTGATGTCGGCGATGAGACGCTCGGCGATCTCAATCTTCTTGTCCTTTGTACGCGCCTGACCTTCTTCGTCGATAGTCAAAGCGACCACGGCAGCACCGTGCTCAACAACCTGGCGCATAATGCGCTGGTAACGCGAGTCCGGGCCATCGCCGTCTTCAAAGTTCACAGAGTTGACCGCGCAGCGACCACCGAGGTGCTCCAGGCCAGTCTTCAAAACCTCCGGTTCCGTGGAGTCCAGCATGACCGGCAACGTCACCGAGGTGGCGATCTGCGATGCCAGGGTTGCCATGTCATCGCGACCGTCGCGCCCCACGTAGTCCACACACAGGTCAATCATGTGTGCGCCATCGGTGACCTGACCGCGGGCGGTGTTAAGGCACTTCTCCCAATCGCCGGCCAGCATGGCCTCGCGGAAAGCCTTGGAACCGTTGGCGTTGGTGCGCTCACCAATCATGGTGATGCCGGTTGTCTGCGTCAGCGGGGCTGCCGAGTACAGAGAAGCGACCTCATCGATTGGCTTTGCATCCGGATCCGTCGATGGGCGTGCTGCCTGAACAGCAGGGCCCTGCTCAGCGTAAGCGCCTGCACCGGTAATAGCATCGCGAACAGCGGAAACATGCTCCGGTGTGGTACCACAGCAGCCACCGACCATCGCCAGGCCAAACTCTTCAACAAAGCCGCGCAGCGCTGTGGCCAGCTCTGGGGCGGTCAGCGGGTAGGTCGCACCGTTCTTACCCAGCACTGGCAGACCCGCATTCGGCATTACCGATACCGGAATGGAGGCGAAGTTGGACAGGTAGCGTAGGTGCTCGCTCATCTCGTCCGGGCCGGTCGCACAGTTTAGGCCAATCATGTCGATACCCAGCGGCTGCAGCGCTGCCAGGGCTGCACCAATCTCCGAGCCCATCAGCATGGTGCCTGTGGTCTCGACAGTCACGTGGACGACAATCGGAATCTTCTTCTCAGCCTGTCGCATGGCGGCCTTGACGCCATTGACTGCTGCCTTGACCTGCAGCAAGTCTTGACAGGTCTCAATCAAAAACGCATCCGCGCCACCGGAAATCATGCCGAGTCCGGCCTCCGTGTAAGCGTCGCGAAGCTGAGCGTACGGAGCGTGCCCCAAAGACGGCAGCTTCGTGCCCGGGCCCAGCGAACCAAGGACAAAGCGTCGCATACCCTCGCGCCCCGGCCCCATTTCGTCAGCGACCTTGCGGGCGATTGCGGTGCCCTTGTGCGCTAGCTCCTGGATACGGTCTTCAATGTCGTAATCCGCGAGGTTCGGGAAGTTGCAGCCGAAGGTATTGGTTTCCACCAGGTCGGCGCCGGCCTCGAAATAACGCCGGTGAATCGTCTCGATGATGTCGGGACGAGTGTCATTGAGAATCTCATTACAGCCCTCGTAGCCGAGGAAGTCCGCGTCAACGTCGAGGTCAAAAGACTGCAGCTGGGTACCCATGGCGCCATCGCCAATGAGTACACGGCTGTGCAGTGCGGTGAGGAACTCGGAAGAGTGGCGATCAGTCATGAATAGACACCTTAGTCTACTTTCATAACCGCGCCGTTAATCGGGCTGGTTATTCCATCTCAAAGTAGCTTTCCGCCTTCACCGCAGGCAGGTCCAAACCGACAGCCTTCGTTGCGGAATTGATAATCGCGAGAATCTCGTCGAGCTCCTCATCAAAAATCGAGCCACCGTGCTCATGCTCAATCGCAGCCACGCGCTGTAGGCAGTTCTCTACCGCCTGCGTTGCGGCTTCTTCTCGCTTATCGACGGCCAGTTCCGCCGCCTGATCAATACCAGCGGCGGCCTCACGGAGGGCTTCCCCGACCTGGTCGGCTACCGATTCGTCAAAAAGTGGCTCCCAGAACTCGCGTTCCTCGGGCTGCAGGTAGCTGCCGGTGGCAAACATGCGCAAATCGGCAACTAGCTTATCGATGTTCTCTTGCGTTACTTCGACAGCAGACAGATCTGAGTTGCTCATGCTCAAATTTTAACGCCAAGCAGCGCGTCCAGCGCGGCGGCAACGAATTCTCCGGCACCCGCTGCGCCGGTTACTGTGCCAGCATCTGCCTTGTTGCTGGTATCCGAGGACCACTCCGCAGCCCAGGCATCGATAGCGGCCAGAGCAGCCGGCGTATCCAGGTCATTGGCCAGGCTTGCGCGCACATCGGCAACCAGTGCCGCTGCTGCGCTCACAGCCTTCTCATCGGTGGCAGTCTTTGTAGTTGCGCAAGCCGCACGCCAGGCCTCGTGACGTGCCTTGGCCGCCTCCAGCACCTCGTCCGACCAATCGCGATCAGAGCGGTAATGGCTGGCGAAGACGCCAATGCGAATAGCACTCGGGTCGACGCCGGCGGCCACCAGCTTGGAGACAAACACCAGGTTGCCCAGCGACTTGGACATCTTCACGCCGTCGAGCGCAATCATGCCAGCGTGAACATAATGGCGCGCCATACGTGCACAGCCAGTAGCGGCTTCAGCGTGAGCCGCCGAGAACTCGTGGTGCGGGAACGCGAGATCCGAGCCACCGCCCTGAATGTCGAAGCTCTTACCCAGGCGGTTGGTGGCAATCGCCGAGCACTCAATGTGCCAACCCGGCCGGCCCGCACCAAAAGGAGCCTCCCAGCTTGGCTCCCCGGGGCGAGCGGCACGCCACACCAGCGCGTCCAGTGGGTCCTCCTTGCCCGGGCGATCCGGGTCGCCACCGCGCTCCGCAAAGAACTCCGCCATCTGCTCTGCCGAGTAATTGGACTCGTAACCAAAGTTCTCAGTGGCACTCTTGCGGAAGTACACATCCGGGTACTCGTCATCGGTGAGCTGGTAGGCCGAGCCATTCTCCAGCAGCTTCTCGACCATTTCCACGACCTCGCCCACGGACTCAATGGCGCCGATGTAGTCGCGCGGTGGAATCACCGACAGGTTTTCCATATCCGAGCGAAACAAATCAATCTGCGAGGTGCCCAGCTCGCGCCAGTCCACCCCATCGCGCTCCGCACGTTCGAACAACGGGTCATCGACATCGGTGATGTTCTGCACGTAATGCACCGAGTGTCCATTATCCAGCAGCTGACGGTAAATCAGATCAAAGGTGAGGTAGGTTGCTGCGTGCCCCAGGTGCGTGGCGTCATAGGGTGTGATGCCACACACGTACATGGTCGCCTCCGGTCCCGCTTCCACCTGGGAGACCTTCTGATCCGCGGTGTCGTAGAGGCGTAGGGGTACCGATGTTGAGCTTTCGTCGTCAAGCGAATGCGCCTTACCTGTATTGCTGGCGCGGTTGAACACATCGAAACGCGCATCGCCGAGACTGGGAACCTGTGGTTGGGGCCACGAATGCATTAAATACTCACTACCTCACTAAACAGCGTTGATCGTGCCGAAGCCGAGCAACACCATAACAATCAAACCGACCGGGATGCGGTACGCGGCGAACCAAGCGAAGGAGTGGTTCGACACGAACTTCAGCAGCCATGCAATAGACGCATAGCCGACGACGAAGGCAATCAGCGTACCGATGGCCAATTGCGCTCCACTAGCGGCCTGTCCCGCCGCAGGGTCAAACGCGTCTGGAAGCGAAAAAATTCCAGCAGCGAAAACAGCGGGGATAGCCAGCAGGAAGGAAAAACGCGTTGCAACCTCTCGGTCCAAGTGCAAGAACAGGCCGGCAGACACCGTACCGCCCGAGCGCGACACACCCGGAATGAGCGCCAGGCACTGCGCGAAACCCATGACGATGGCATCTCGCATGGTCAGCTCTTCATAGTTGCGCTCACGACGGCCGAACTTCTCTGCGGCGATAAAGACAAAGGAGAAAAGCACCAACACAGCGGCTGTAATCCAGAGATTGCGCAGGTTATCGCGGATGAGGTCCTTCCCCAGCACACCGATGATGGCAATCGGCAGCGTACCGACAATCACCATCCAACCCATGCGGTAGTTGAAACCGCGGGCTTCCTTATTGAACAGACCGGCAAACCAGCCAGTGAGGATCTGCCAGATGTCCTTGGCGAAGAACACCAACACAGCCAATTCGGTGCCAAGCTGCACCACAGCGGTGAAGGATGCACCGGCGTCCTGGCCCCACAGCAGCTCGGAGACAATCCGAAGGTGCCCCGAGGAACTCACCGGGAGAAATTCCGTCAGACCTTGCACTACGGACAGGATGATTGTCTGCGCCCAGGTCATACCGGTGCCGGCGGTATCGGCAGCGGTATCTGCTGAGGCGCTTAGTGTCGTCATGATAGTCACGGGTGTATAGGCTACTCGTCCGGTTTGTGTTGTGGCTATAGCGAGGTTTCGGTGCGGCGATAGCGAGACCTCTCCCGCGGAACTTTTCCCGCGACCGCACACGGGTGTCCTAAAGTAAAAATCGTGCAACAACGAATTCTGGGCAACAGCGGTTTACGCGTCTCCGCCTTGGGGCTGGGTACGGCCACCTGGGGTGCGGGTACCAGGCAAGACGAAGCCGGACGCATCCTGACGGACTTCCTCGACGCCGGAGGCAACCTTGTCGACGCTTCCCCACTCCACGGCGGCGACACTGTTGCCGACATGCTGGGTGCAGTCATCGCAAAGCGCGGTGTCGCCGACGAATTGGTGCTCTCGGTCGCATCTGGCATACACCCCGAGCGGCCCGTCGGCAGGCGCGTGGACTGCTCGCGTAAGACACTGCAAAAGGACCTCGACGATACGCTCGCACGCCTCGGCGTCGAACACATTGATCTGTGGTCGCCCGGCTACTGGGATGGGCTGACCCCACCGGAAGAGGTCGCCGATACCCTGGAATGGGCTGTGCTCACGGGGAAAGTACGTTACGCCGGAGTGCGTGGATACAGCGGTTGGCAGGCGGCGGTGACGCATGCCGCCGCGGATCGAATCGCTCCGGTGTTCGCACAGCATGAGTACTCGCTGCTCCAGCGAAGCCCTGAGGCTGAACTACTGCTCGCCTGTGAGCATTTGGGGCTCGGCTTTATCGGTGGCGCCCCACTGGCCCAAGGCGTTTTGACCGCCAAATACCAGCACATCATTCCCGAGGACTCCCGCGCTGCTTCCGAACACGCCGACGCAGAGGTACAGGACTATCTCGACACGCGCGGCGTCACGGTTGCAGGCGCGCTGACCACCGCAGCCAAGGGGCTCGGCGTCAGTGCTGCCGTCGCAGCGATTTCCTGGGCACGCGATCGGCCGGGCGTCACCTCGATCCTCGTTGGCGCTCGAGACCGCGCTCAGCTACGCGAAAACCTCACCGCCGAACAACTCACGCTGCCACCGCAGATTTGCAACGCGCTTGACGACGTCACGCTGTAATCAGTAACCGCATTCTTATAAAGACTTATAAGGCACAACGAATGCGAGAGCCTCCCACGGCTGGAGGCGTCCACAAAGTAATCAGGCCGGGGTGGTAGTTTCTATAGCGTGAGTGAAAACAGTCGTCGACGTGTCATAACCTCCCTTCTAGCGGGGCTTTCCGCTAGCGCAGTGGTCCTGGCAGGGTGCTCCTCCGATGTGGAAGGAGACATCGATGCCGGAATGGGCAACGCCACGCCAGTGCCGGCCGCTTCACCCGCTGCTCCCGATACTGCTATCGGGAGGGCCAAGAAGATTGATGAGGACGTTACCGATGCCGTGCTGGTCGGCGACCGAGTTGTCCTGAAGGCCGGGGACAAAATCTTTGCCGGTCCGCTGAATAACCCAATTGAGCGATCAATGAAGCTGGGCGCGAAGTGTGGTGAGCTCGCGCCGGGCGGCCCTAACGCTTTGCTGCCGTGTGAAGATGGCATCCACGTCATTACTGACCAGGCTACGGAAACGGCCGTTGTCGGCCGTGGCACCAACTACTCCGCCGCAGTTGGCCTGGAAGGCGGCCGCATCATCGGTGCCCATGCGGATAGCAATGTCGTCGATGTGTTCGGCGCTGATGGTGAGTTGGCCAGTGACTTCAAGGCTGCCAATAACGGGTCGCAGCTCGTTGAGATTCCCAAAGCGGACAATGACGCGGACGTCAAGCTGTTAGAGGTCAACCGTCCGGAGACTTCGGTGCATGAGCTCAAGCTCGATGAGTCCCGCGCTGGCTCTGCGCTGCGTGCGGGTATCGGCGTCGGCAAGGTAGCTTCCGGTGATCATGTCATTGCTGCCGCAGACACCAAGGGCAACCAGCTTCTTATTTACACTGCCACTGACGTCATTCGCCTCCACCAGGCAGCTCCGGCCCCGGAGGCTCCGTGGGCGGTAGCGGTCGATGAATCGCGCGGAATTGTCTGGGTGACTTCGACGAAGGTGAACAAGCTGACTGGCTACGACATCAGCTCGGGTACCCCAGTCAAGGTCGCGGACATCAACACGGTTGCAGATCCACAGTCGATTGTTGCCACCGAGGATGGCCAGATTGGCGTCTTCTCGGCTACCGGTGACGGGGCCCAGATTTTTGACTCCGCGGACGTCGATAAGGCAATTGCTGATTTCAAGCAGGATGCAGAGAAGATTCGTGAGGAGATGTCGGTTCGGGAACCAGCCGATAAACTACCGACCGGTGCAGGTGACACCAAGGGAGCAGACGACTCCGAGGGAGAGACTAAGTAGATGCCTTCGAAACTTCGCGCCAAGTCCTATCAACTCGCGCTAAAGGCAATGTTCCAGGTCCCACCGGAGCAGATTCACGAGGCCATCTCGAAGACCCTGAAGGGGCTGCAGAAGTCGGAGAGTCTACAGCGGGCGGTGAGCAAGTTACTCGTTGTTGACGATGCTGTGCTGCGTCAAACCGTGTTCGGCGTGGACTTCCCGCGTCCGCTGGGGCTCGCCGCAGGCTTCGACAAGGCTGCTATTGCTCCGGATTGCTGGGGGCCAATTGGTTTTGGCTACGCGGAACTGGGAACCGTGACTGCCAAGCCGCAGCCGGGCAATGATCGCCCGCGTCTGTTCCGTCTGAAGGAAGACCGCGCCATTTTGAACCGTATGGGTTTCAACAACCCCGGCGCAGCTGCTGTAGCGGAGAACTTGCGGTCGCGTCGCAGTGACGACGTGATTGGTATCAACATTGGCAAGACCAAGGTGACTCCGCTGGAAGAGGCCGTCGATGACTATCGAGAGTCGGCCAGCCAGCTCGGCGGCTTGGCGGACTACGTTGTTGTCAATGTCTCCTCACCGAACACGCCGGGTCTGCGCGACCTTCAGGCGGTGGAGTCACTGCGCCCGATTCTGGCAGCGGTGACTGAGGAGACCGACTCGCCGGTGCTGGTCAAAATCGCTCCTGATCTCTCTGACGATGATGTCATCGCGGTTGCTGACCTGGCTGTTGACCTGGGGCTGGCAGGCATTGTGGCTACCAACACCACCATTTCTCGTGAGGGTCTGCGTACGCCCGCGGATGAGGTCGCGGAGATGGGGGCCGGTGGAGTCTCGGGTGCTCCTGTGGCAGCTCGGTCACTAGAGGTGCTGAAGCTGCTGCACGAGCGCGTCGGAGACAAACTAGTTCTCATCAGCGTCGGCGGCATTGAAACTGCTGAGCAGGCGTGGGAGCGGATTGCCAACGGCGCTTCCCTGTTGCAGGGCTACACACCGTTGATTTATGGCGGTCCAGACTGGATTCGTGACATTCACCAAGGGTTGGCTCGCCAGATTCGAGCTCAGGGATTCTACTCCATTTCGGAGGCAGTCGGCTGTGGTCTGCCGTGGCGTGGTTAATTGCTGAAAGCCGTTGAGGCTTCCTAACCCAATAAACACGTGACCCCGGGGCCAGCTGCCATGAAGGCGCTGGCCCCGGGGTTTTCTGTATGAGTAGCGTGCCCGGTCGGTTGAGTTGCCCGTGTGGGCGGCGTATCCCTACTCCCCGACGTTCTCCCACCACGGCGTGATGATGGCACGCGCAATCGAGTGGAAGTACAGATTGAAGCCAAGCACGGTCGGCGTCGCATCTTCCGGAACTTCAAGCTTCTCCACGTCGACCGCGTGCACCGCATACATGTAACGGTGTGGGGCATGCTGCGCCGGTGGGTTAGCTCCGTAGTGACCACGCATGCCCGAGTCGCCGACAAGCTGGATAGCGCCTTCTGGCAGCTTAGAGCCGTCTTCGGAGCCAGCTCCCTGTGGCAGACCCTTTTCGGTCGCTGGAATGTTGAAGACAGCCCAGTGCCAGAAGCCCGAAGCGGTCGGAGCATCCGGATCGAAGCAGGTCACGGCAATGGACTTAGTGCCCTCCGGCAGATTTGCCCAATCCAGTTGTGGGGAAACATTCGACGGAGCGCGGAATTCATCCGCAATCTTCTCGCCGTCCTTGATATCTGGCGAGGACAGCTCGAAGGTTGGCAAATCCTTCAGCGGTGCGTACGGATCTGGTCCCGGGAAAACCGGAGCATTTGCAGTGTCGTTTGCGGTGTCGTTGGAATTCGTAGTCATAACTACCAGTGTGCCTACTTTATGAGCGCGCTGCAGGGACTTTACAAGACTCCCTATCTGCAGGGCCTGATTCTCAGTGCGAATCCAAGGCGGATGCGGGGCTAACACCGCTGATGTAATTACACCCAGGTTTGGCGCGCTAATGCCCCTCTGACCTGGCAATTTGTGTTTCATTATGTAGTCGGGATACAGTATCACAGGTCAGCACGGAAGTGCTTCCTACCCGGTCCGGGTGGCGGAATGGCAGACGCGCTAGCTTGAGGTGCTAGTGCCCTATTAACGGGCGTGGGGGTTCAAGTCCCCCTCCGGACACAAGATAAATCCCGAGAAACTGCAATTAGTGCAGCTCTCGGGATTTTTGCTTTGTCTGTCGGACCAATGGGACTGCCCTATTGCAGCGCCGAGGTCAAGCGGAAAACAGAGTCCAGGTAGCGCTGACGAAGGGGCCGGTCATTCCATTCCTCCTGGGTGAGCAGGAAAGATTTGTCGCGGTACTCGTCGGCAAGCATGATCAGTTTGTCCACGATGGAACCGGCGGCGGAAAGAAGCGTGATCTCGTAGTTGAGGCCGAACGAGCGCATATCCAGATTGGAGGAGCCGAACATGGCCATGCGGTCGTCGATAACCATGAACTTGGAGTGCAGGACCGCAGGCGCCGGATAGCGGTAGATCTTCACGCCAGCGGTTAGCAGTGCCTGGTAGTAGGACTGCTGCGCGTGGCCGACCATGAACTGATCGGACTCTTCGTTGACGTAGAGCTGGACGTCGATGCCTCCATATGCGGCAGAGGTCAGCGCCATGAGCATGGATTCGTCGGGGACGAAGTACGGGCTGACGGCGATAATCCGCTCGTGTGCCTGGTAGATCATGTTATTGAAGACGCGCAGGTTCGGCTCCGTGCTGAAGCCCGGACCCGACGGCAGCACCTGGACAACGTTGTAGTTGTCGTTGACTTCGGTGTTGTGGAGTGAATAGTCCCTGGTGGCGTCTGGGGTCTTGTATAGCTCGCTGGTCCAATCAACCGCGAAAATTGCGTCGAAGGCCAGCGCAATATCGCCCTCGAGCTCAATCCACGTGTCCACCCAGCGACGGCCGATCTTATGGTTCCTTTTCTTCTGATATTCGGGCTCAATCAAATTCTGCGAGCCCATGAATACAATGTCGCCGTCAACAACTACGAGCTTGCGGTGATTACGCAGATCCAGGCGGCGCCAGGTGAGCTTCAGCAAGCTCACGGGCAGCATCGGGTGCCAGGAGATTTTAGCCTGGTCCAGGCGCTTTTTCAGCTTGTAGTAGCCGGGGTACTTCCACGAACCAATTGGATCGACCAGTACCTTGACCTCTAGTCCCCTGTCGTGCGCGCGTTCAAGAGCCTGTATGAAAGGCTCCGTGCTGGAATCCAGTGCAAAGATGTAGGACTGCACGTGGATTGATTTCTGGGCCGCATCGATGGTCTCAATCATGCGGTCAATGGAGGCGTCGAATTCGGTGAAAAGTCCCTTTTCCGCGCTGGCAATTGCCGGCATTCCCGTGAGCTGGCGCGAGAGCTTGAATACGTTGACAACGTCATCTTCTATCTCGGCATCGTCCGGTACGTCGGGCAGATGCTCGGTACGTTCCGCAATGAGCTCCTGTGCCAGTGCCTGTACCTCATGCCGACGGCCCGTAATCTGCTGCGAGCCCAGGAAGAGGAACAGAGGTAGGCCGATAAATGGAATCAGCAGAATCAGCAGCAGCCACGCCGTCGAAGCCGATGGGCTTCGGTTTTCCGGCACCCATCCAATCGCGATGAACTTAATCGTGTAGTCGAGTGCGAAAAATAGTACTTGCCACCACGTTAAGTCCTCCACCAGCCACGGGAAGGTACCCATCAACCAATCCATGCAGATGATATTACTGAAGGAATTTTCAGTACCTTTGGTCGCGGCCCCTTAGGTGCACTCTCCCCTTTTCGTGACAGCCTATTGTGACATCTGAAATTGAATACTGGTATCAATACGTAGTAAGGTTCAACTCATTGAACATCGCAAGCGTTTGGCATGTCGACTTCGAAAGGACTACCCCTCCAAATGACTGAGAAGGCTCCTACGAGCACCGAGTTCGACGTTGCCACTAACGTACTGAAGTTGATGGCCGACAAGACGCGTCTCTCGATCCTGTCGCTCCTCCGTGACGGGGAGATGACCGTCACCGCCATCGCTAGCGCGCTCGATCGCCCCGTCCCCGCGATTTCTCAGCACCTGGCGAAGTTGCGCATGGCCAATATGGTGCAGACCCGTAAGGAGGGCACGTCTAGCTTCTACTCTCAGCCCGACGAGCACCTTACCAACCTCGTGGTCAACGCTCTCCACTTCGCCGAACACACGCTCTACAGCGATCCGCCCCATCACCGCGGTCAGTAGGCGCACACGGATACGCCCGCTTTACTCGCTTTACGACGAAAACCCCGCGCCCTTCAGAACCTAGTTGGCGAGCCCGGGGTTCGATGCCCTTCCCTGGTCAAATGCCTCCATGATGCGCTGGGCGCCGAGCGTCGGTGTCAGCTGCCCCGAGCGGAGTTGTTTTTCCACCAGGGTGCTCTCTGTCTGCACAGCCTCATTGGTGTTGAGCCGCTGCAAGAGCGTTTCGTGCACCATGGACCACATCCACTTAATCTGCTGGTTAGCGCGGTTTTCATCAAAGAGATGATTCTCGTGCATAGCCGCGACATGGTCCTCGATGGCCTGCCAGAACTTGTCGATGCCGTCGTCCTCCAATGCCGACATAGTCAGTACCGGTGGCGTCCAGACTTGGTCTGAGGAGCGAACCATCTTCATGGCCGTCATCAGATCACGCGCAGCGCGCTTTGCCGGACGCAAGTTCTTACCATCCGCCTTGTTGATAGAAATCACGTCGGCCATCTCCAGCACACCCTTCTTGATGCCCTGGAGTTGGTCACCGGCGCCGGCGAGTGCCAGAAACGCAAACGTATCCACCATCTGGGCCACCGCGACCTCGGACTGGCCGACGCCGACAGTTTCGACGATGACAATGTCGTAGCCTGCGGCCTCGAGCACCACCATGGCCTCACGCGTTGCCTTGGCGACACCACCGAGCGTGCCCGCAGAGGGCGACGGACGGATGAAGGCCTCATCCGCGGCCGAGAGCCGGGACATACGGGTCTTGTCGCCCAGAATCGAGCCACCGGACTTCGTCGACGACGGGTCGATGGCCAGCACCGCAACGCGGTGGCCTTCCTCGATCAGCTTTAGCCCGAGGGTTTCAATCGTGGTTGATTTACCGACGCCGGGGACGCCGGTAAGTCCGACGCGCATGGCCTTGCCGGAAAATGGTAGCAACTTCACCAGTAGTTCCTGAGCCAGCACCTTATGCGCCGGAGCAGTCGACTCCAGCAGCGTGATTGCCCGAGCCAACTTAGTGCGGTTTCCAGCCCGCACGCCCTCAAAGAGGTCGTCGACATCAATCCGTCGTCGCGCACGGCGGACGACTTCGGGGGCTACAGCGGTCTTTCCCTCAACGACCGTGCCAGCGGTAGTGACGAGGGTGCCCAGGTTTTCTTCAAGATACTCGTTCATCGCTACTTCTCAATTCCGACAACGCGCTGAGCTGAACAGTCAGCCCAGCGCGGATGCGGTAGTTATTTAGGACTCTTCGTCAACGGCAAGGTCGAGGCCCAGCTCGTTAGAGAGCTTGGTCATCATGTCGATTGCCGAATCAGCGATGACAGTGCCCGGCGGGTAAATAGCCGCGGCGCCGGCATCGTAGAGTTCCTGGAAGTCGCCCGGTGGGATAACACCACCGACAACAATCATGATGTCCTCGCGCCCCAGCTTTGCCAGCTCATCGCGCAGGGCAGGAACGAGCGTCAGGTGTCCGGCGGCTAGTGAAGAAACACCGACGACGTGGACATCCGAGTCGACTGCCGATTTGGCGGCCTCCTCCGGAGTCTGGAACAGCGGTCCCACGTCAACGTCCATGCCGAGGTCCGCGTAGGCGGACGCGATGACCTTCTGGCCACGGTCGTGACCATCCTGGCCCATCTTGGCCAGGAAGATACGGGGACGGCGACCTTCCTGCTCTTCGAACTTATCGGCCATGGCGATGGCCTTGGAGACGTTGGACACGGCACCCTCCTTGCCAACTTCGTCCTTGTAGACGCCGGAGAGGGTACGAATCTCGGCCTGGTGGCGGCCAAAGACCTCTTCCAAGGCGTCGGAGATTTCACCGATGGAGGCCATGGCGCGAGCACAGTCGACAGCGAGCTTCAACAGGTTCTTGTCCAGGTCCCCCGGTTCACCCGGGTTACGGCAAGCGTCGGTCAGAGCGGCCAGTGCCTTCTGAACCTCTTCCTCGTCGCGCTCGGCGCGCAGGCGAGCCAGCTTGTCAATCTGCTCCTGGCGCACGCGGGAGTTCTCAACCTTGAGAACCTCGATGGCCTCGTCCTCTTCGACCTGGTACTTATTCACGCCGATGAGAGCCTGACGGCCCGAGTCAATACGAGCCTGCGTACGAGCTGCGGCCTCTTCAATACGCAGCTTCGGAATGCCCTCGATGGTGGCCTGTGCCATACCGCCGGCCTCTTCGACCTCGTCGATGTGCTGGCGTGCACGCTTGACCAGCTCATTAGTCAGCCACTCGATGTAGTAGGAACCAGCCCACGGATCAACCGGACGCGTGGTGTTGGACTCCTGCTGAAGCAGCAGCTGAGTGTTACGAGCAATACGGGCTGAGAAGTCAGTCGGCAGTGCCAGGGCCTCGTCCAGTGCGTTGGTGTGCAGCGACTGGGTGTGGCCCTGTGTTGCGGCCATAGCCTCAACAGCAGTACGCGCGACGTTGTTGTAGACATCCTGAGCGGTCAGCGACCAACCGGAGGTCTGCGAGTGAGTACGCAGGGACTGCGACTTCGGGTTCTTCGGGCCGAACTTGCCAACCAGCTCGGACCAGAGGATGCGGCCTGCACGCAGCTTGGCGATCTCGGTGAAGGTGTTCATCGAGATGCCCCAGAAGAAGGACAGACGCGGAGCGAACTTATCAACTTCCAGGCCAGCGTCAATACCGGCCCGTAGGTACTCGATGCCGTCGGCAAGCGTGTAAGCGAGCTCAAGGTCGGCCGTCGCGCCCGCTTCCTGAATGTGGTAGCCGGAAATCGAAATCGAGTTGAACTTCGGCATCTTTGCCGAGGTGTACTCGAAGATCGAGGAGATGATTCGCATCGAAGGCTTCGGCGGGTAGATGTACGTGTTACGAACCATGAACTCCTTGAGAATGTCGTTCTGGATCGTACCGCGCAGCTGCTCGGTCGAAACGCCCTGCTCTTCAGCGGTGACAATGTAGAAGGCCAGAATCGGCAGCACAGCGCCGTTCATGGTCATAGACACCGAGACGCCGCCCAGGTCAATGCCCTGGAAGAGCTCACGCATGTCGTAAATCGAGTCAATTGCCACGCCGGCCATACCGACGTCGCCGGACACACGCGGGTTGTCCGAGTCGTAGCCACGGTGGGTAGCCAGGTCGAAAGCGACCGAAAGGCCCTTCTGGCCGGCCGCGAGGTTGCGGCGGTAGAAGGCATTGGACTCAGCTGCGGTGGAGAAGCCAGCGTACTGGCGAATAGTCCACGGCTGGTTGGTGTACATGGTCGGGTACGGCCCGCGCATGAATGGGGCGATACCCGGGAAAGAATCTACCGGGTGGCCCTCGGCGGCAGCGGCGTCGCGGTCAGCGCGATCGTAGACGCGCTTGACATCGATGCCCTCTGGAATGGTCCACACTTCACCAGCTTCCGCGGCAGCTGCCTTGTTAGTGGCAGCGGCCGCGTCGTCGGTGTTGCGGGAGATGTCAGCGAAATTTGGGATGGTGGTCATTACTTCCTTCACGCTCCCAGTTCGTTCAGCAGTCGGGACAGCTCCGCGACAGCATCGATGGTCATGTTCAGGTATCCGTCGGGGCGAGCGTCCTCAGCGGCATTGGCGAAGCTCTTCTCGGAGCCGGCCACCAAGACCTCCTTAGCGCCGGCGGCGCGGGCGGCCTTGACAGCGTCCTGGCCCGAGGCCTCGTACTCGCTGTCGGCTGCGCACAGCACGACAATCGGTGAGGCCTTCACTGCCTCTTCGAAACCGGCCTCGCCCGGCACAACCTGGCCGGGGTTGGCGACGGCGATACCGCCGGAAGCCAGCAGGTTGGAGGTAAAACCAGTGCGGATGTTGTGCTTGGCCAGCGGACCCAGCGGCAGCATGGCAATCAGCGGACGGTTGCCCTTTTCAGCCAGGAAGTCATCGGAGCGGTTGCGCAGTGCCTCGAAGTCGCTGGCCCAACGGCGAATCGGGTCGCCCTCCGGGCGAGCCTCGGGAGCCAGTGGGGCTTCAGCCAGGTTCGGGAACTCGTTGATAGCGGTGACCTTGGTGCGGCGGTGTGCGATGTCGGCGCGGCGCTTTTCCCAGGTAGCGTCCAGGGCGGTGCGAATATCGGCCTGCGCGGAGGCGAAACCGCCGCCGGCCTCAGTGGCAGTGAAGATCTCCCACGCCTTGTCGGCCATTTCCTCGGTCAGGTCTTCGACGAAGTAGGAGCCACCTGCTGGGTCGGCGACGTACCCAAGGTGAGACTCTTCCAGCAGCAACAGGTTGGTGTTGCGAGCGATGCGAGCCTTGAAAGTCTTGGAGACGTTCGGCATGCCGCCGACAACTGCGTAATCAAACGGCAGAACCTCAACTGAGGAGGCACCGCCGACACCTGCGGCGAAGGAGGCGACAGTCACACGCAGCATGTTGACCCACGGATCGCGCTGGCTGAACATGACCGGGGCGGTCACAGCGTGCATCGGAGCGCGGCCAGCTTCAGGGGCGCCGATAACCTCAGCAACGCGGGCCCACAGAACGCGAGCGGCGCGGAACTTCGCAATGGTGTCGAATTGGTCGTCGGTAGCGGCAAAGCGGAAAGCGATCTGGCCGAGGGCTTCTTCAGCGCTCAAGCCCGCTTCGGTCAGCGCACGCAAGTAGGCGACACCAACGGCGAGACTGTAGCCAATCTCCTGGATGTTGTTTGCACCCAGGTTGGAGAAAACAACGCCGTCGACAAGCAGGGCGCGGACGTCGCCCGGCTGCTTAGCCGCCTTGACGGCCAGCTGAGTGGCCTCGTCGAGAGAGACATCGTCAATACCGGCAAAAGCGGAGGTCAGCGGAGCTGCAGAAAGCTCGACTGCGATGTTATCCGGATTAGTCGGGTTCGCCTGCTCGATGTAGGACGTCAGTGCTTCCGCAACCTGCGCAGTCTTCTTACCAGCATGCACGGCAATCGGAGCAAGGTCGACGTAGACGTTGTTGAGCAGAGCCGGCACATCAGCGGCTTCGAGGGAGCCGGTGAAGTCCAGGCGGATGTCCGTGGTGCCGTTTTCCAGGGCAGTCAGCAGAGTCTCGTTGACGGCCTTTGGGTCAAGTGCATCCTCACCTGGGTACTGGCGACCGAAGGTTTCCCGAACGCCCCAACCGTTGGTGTTGTCCGAAGTGACCTTTGCGCCACGGACGAATGGGAACTGGCCCGGAGCTGGGCTTTCCGCGAGCTCGTCCGCGCGGGTGTAGAGCGGGCGAACATCGACACCGTCATAGGTGGTCTGAATCAGTCGTTTCCAAATATCGAGCGGTACATCTGCAACGTCTTGCTTGTGCACCCGCGCGAATACCTTGGCCACGCCCTGATACCAGGAATTCTGCAATTCCTCGAAGTTTGGTGGCAGCGTGGAAGGTGATTCGGGGGTCGTTCGGTCAGTCACGACAGACCTTCTCCCTTACATGTTCTAAGCAACGCCTCTATCAATCCATGACCGAGGAAATTCGGCTGCGACAACTTCCGAATTCTCCGCGACGGAAAGGGATCTAAAGGCGTTGGCTTCCTCCAATAGTCAATAAGAGCCACTAGTCAGACGCTAAGACTCACCCGAGTGTCCATGCACTGAACTTTTCAGCTATTTGTGCAATACCCTTACGTTCGGTTTTGTGCTGACGGGCACGTCAAGTGCTCGAGCCAAGGCATAGTGACCTTGATTCCCATCCTAGTGAAATAATGGGCAAACGCCTTTAGCCGCTGACTAGCCCTCCTCGCAGAGCCTCCAATGCGCAGGTCACACGCTTCCCCGCAATCCCCGGTAACCTCAAATGGGTGAACGTATCCGATGTGCGAATTACCCCTACACTCAAAAAGGTTCTACTGGTGCTAGCCGTAGGTGTGGGGGTCGTCGTCACGCTGTACGTCGATGTTCCCACGGTCGCTACCATCCGGCAGTGGTCCATCGATGCCGGTGACTGGTTCCCGCTCCTCTACTTTCTCGCATACGTTGCACTGACTCAGTTCCCAATCCCCCGCACCGTATTCACTTTGGCTTCCGGAATTCTCTTCGGGCCAGTGCTCGGTTTCCTGCTGGCAATTACTGCGACGACGGTTTCTGCCCTTCTCTCCCTCTGCATTGTGCGGTTTTTGGGACGCGATTGGTTTCGCACGCACCTGACCAACCGCCGTCTTCTCAGTCTCGACCATCGGTTGGAGCAACGCGGCTGGCTCACAGTGCTCAGCTTGCGCATGATTGCTGGCGTGCCATTTTCGTTTCTCAACTACGCCTGTGGACTGTCGTCGATACGCATCGTGCCGTATATCATCGCCACTGCCCTAGGTTCGGCGCCGAACACACTCGCCGTCGTTCTGCTTGGCGACGCGCTGTTGGTCGGCTTCGACGTGCGCTTTGCGGTGGCCACGGGAATTCTGCTCGTGCTTGGCTTGCTGGGACTTCTTGCGGACGCCAAGTTCCCTGTCGTAACCGGTTCTTCGAAACGTTAAAACACCGCTTGGCGCTCTTGAGCTAGACGTGAGTTTTCGGCGAGTTGGTGTGGGGCGCCCGTGAGTGTGCGGAGGGAAGGAAAGTGTCTTAGCCCAACTGTCAAGGGGTGGGGCTAGACTAGAGCGTATGTATTCAGTCTTTGCCAGGTATCGCGGTCGATCTACTCGCAGGGCAGATCACGTTCAGGCCTCTGCGCAGGCACTTTCCGGCCTGGAAGGCGTAGGAACTGTTGAGGTTGCAGGTATCGAAGAGCTTCGCGCAGCTCCTGAAAATGCTGTGGGAGTCACCACGCTTGTGCTGGCGCTATTGGCCGCAGGTGACTGGGCGATAGGTATCGGTGTTTGTCCTCAGGACGACATTGAGCAAGCGCATCTGGCATCGAGCTCAGTCATCGGTAAGGGAGGCAGGGCCGGCACGGTAAAAACCCGCATTCGGACTAACAATCCGCGTGGTAAGGATTACTCGGAGGATATTGGTGCAGCATTCACATTGCTGCACCACGTTATCTCTCGCAGGTCCCCCGAAGGCCGCGAGGCAACTGGTTTGGTTCGCGCTGGTTATTCACAGGTAGAGGCCGCGGAAGAATTGGGAGTTTCAAAGCAGGCCGTCAATCAGCGCCTCGCAGCAGCTGGCTGGCAGGCGGAGCTGGCCGGATGGAACCTGGCCGTCCACCTGCTTCAGCGAGCTGATGAGTTATAAAAGCTTACTGCCCATTTTCTGGGGCGTAAGGGTCACGTGACCATCCTGAAAAATCTGGACGCTCGGCGGAGTGTGTACCGCCGCCTGCATTGGTATTGCCGGTGCCAGGAGCCGAGGGCAGGTCACGTTTGCCGGAAGGAACTGACGGCGCAGCCGGTGTGGCCGGCGCAGCGGGCGCAGCCGGTGTCGCAGGTTCAACCGCTGCCGGGCCGTTCTGGCCACCCAACTGTTCAGGCTGAGCGGGCTGAGCCGAATCAGCGCGGCGATTCTTCTTCCTCTCAGGGGTATTACCAGCTGCTGCAGCTACCGGATCATCAACCGGGCGGTTAGCGACCTCGTTCGCCGCGGCAACTGCACGAGCCAACTCCGGGTTAGTCGACATGTCGAACCAGTTCTCGTCGCGGCCCTGCTCAGCCTCTTCCTTGGTCTCTCGGCTCACGGCCGGAGGCTCGTAGCGGAAGACACCGTCGGCATCCTTCTTGCCGAAAGCCCTAGCGAAGCTCTCGAGACTGTCGCCGAACTGCGACGGAATCATCCAAACAGTATTGCCGTCCTTATTTGCCAGCTCAGGCAGCTTCTCCAGGTACTGCCAGGCAAGAATCTCAGGTGTCAACTGTGAAGCCTTAACAGCTGCGTTGACCTTCTGGATAGCGCGAGCATTACCCTGTGCCTCAAGGTAGGTAGCGGCGCGAGTACCCTCAGCGCGCAGAATGGTTGCCTGACGCTCAGCCTCAGCAGCCAGAATTGCTGCGTGCTTGTTACCTTCGGCGGCCAGAATCTGTGCCTGCTTACGGCCCTCAGCAGTTTTAATATCGGCTTCGCGGGTACCTTCCGCAGTCAGAATCATGGCGCGCTTCTCGCGATCGGCCTTCATCTGCTTTTCCATCGACTGCTGAATCGACGGTGGCGGCTCAATGGCCTTCAGCTCCACACGAGCGATACGAAGACCCCACTTGGCAGTGGCCTCGTCCAGCTCGCCGCGCAGACGGCGGTTGATGTAGTCACGGGAAGTCAGTGTCTCTTCCAGTGTCAGGCCACCCACGACGTCGCGAAGCGTTGCGGTGGTGATCTGTTCGACGCCGAAGATGTAGTCATCGATACCGTAAATTGCCCGATCCGGTTCATTGACCTGGAAGGTCACGACGGTATCGATAGCCACAGTCAGGTTGTCTTCGGTGATCACTGCCTGTGGCGGGAAGGTAACCATACGCTCACGGGTATCGACCTTCTCGCGCACTCGGTCAATGATCGGGATGATGAAGTTCAGGCCGCTGTTCAGTGTCTGCGTGTATCGTCCCAGTCGCTCTACGATTGCCGCTTCACCCTGAGGAACCAGGACAATCGCTTTGAGAACCAAGGTAACAACCACGAGAATGAAAACGACGAGGATGATAAAGCCTTCCATGGGATTCCCTCGTAGCTAGAAACTGTGTGGTCAGTTATTTAATGGTCAGTAACTAAGAGTGCTCCGAGCGCCCTTTAAGTGAGTTGGCTGCTCAGAGCAGCTTGTCCACTACTGCGGTATTGCCCGAAATCTCTACAATCGTGACTCTTTCCTTCGCATCGAAGGTCTGCGCAGTCAGAAGACTGCGCGCGCTCCACAACTCGCCATTGACCTTAATCAGACCCGCTGACGAGGAAACTGGCTCGATGACCTCAGCATGACGGCCCGCTAGCAATTCCGGACGCGACTCCAGTTCGGCGGACTTGTCCGGTTTTGCCATCTTTTTGCGCAACACAGGGCGAACTGTCAGCACAAGTGCGGCGGACACAACGGCGAAGATAACCACTGATAGCCAAAGCGGCGCTCCAAGCTGGCTCGCACCGGACGCTGCCAGTGCACCACCTCCGAGCATTAACAGTGCTAAATCTCCGACTGCGAGTTCACCGAGAACCAGTAGGAGGCTTGCTCCGAGCCAAAGGAGAGGAATCACGCCCTCACCCTACCTACTTTGCAGAACAAATGTGGGGCGAGTGGAGCCAGTATTCCGGGGTCAGTACTGCATATGTGGCTCAGTTACGAAGTCGACCAGGCGCTCAACTGCGCCAATCAAATCTGACTCCAGATCACGGTAGGTGTGTACACCTGCGTAGACACGTCGCCAGCCCTCCTTGGGGTCGTCTCCCCAGCCCAAGCGACGGCAGATTCCTGTCTTCCAGTCCTCCCCGTAGGGAACTTCCGGCCATGCCTCGATGCCTACCGACGAGGGTTTGACCGCTTGCCAGACATCGATAAACGGGTGGCCTGTGACCATCACGTGCGGGCCGAGCTGCTGAGTCATGCGGCTTTCCTTACTGCCCTCCACCAAGTGGTCTGCCAGGACTCCGACGCGGCGCTTCGGACCCGGACCAAATTCGGCCAAGCGTTCTGGAAGGTTGTCCAAGCCCTCCAGATACTCCACGACTACGCCTTCGACACGCAAATCGTGGCCCCATACCTTCTCGACAATTGCCGCGTCATGAATACCCTCGACCCAAATACGGCTGGGGAGAGCAACTTTCGCCTTGACGTTGTGAACCTTGCGCGAGCCCGATGCCGATAGATCCTGTGAGGGCTTTTTGGGTTGTGCCTTCGGACGCACCAGAGTCACAGGTTTGCCGTCGATGAGAAATCCGCGCTCGTGCATGGGAAATAGCCGCGACTTGCCGTGGCGGTCCTCCAGCCGGACGCACCAGCCGTCGAAAGTTTTCTCCAACCCGATAATCGCACCGACGAATCCGTCATAGGACGCCTCGACGACAACACCATTTTCTGCTGTCACCTCGCGTGCCGGCTGTGGGATACGACGGCGGTGGCCACGTGCGCCAGCGAACACGTCCTGATTGCGGTACGGGTCTTGAAAGCTCATGGGTACTGAGATTAACAGCATCGGTTACGGGACCAACGACACGCTGCACTAGGATGAGCTGCACTATGCAGCGCAGTGTTCTCGACCAGGTCTGGAGTCCAACTCAGCACATCGCCCTTTGGCTGGGCGCGTGGTTGTCGGGTTTGGAAAACTACGATCATCTCCTCGACGCGCTAGACTCGCTCGGCGGACCCACGTCAGTTCCGGGGACGTTCGTGCTTGCCGACGCCACGGTTCCGAATGTCATCGATTGCGACGCTGATCTCGATCGAAGCGACATGCTCCGCCTTCTTCGAGCGGTTACTGAAGCGGGAGATTGGCACAGTGACCACCGTCCCCTCGTCCGCCTCATTCTCTCCGGGCCCGGTGATGCACCTGCACTGCCTGCGGGAACCGACGCCGCTGAAGCTGCACGCGCAGCAGGCTCGGCCATTGTGATTGCGGATGCGGAGCCGGGCTGGAACCATGTGCTCATACCAGTGACAACGCCGGTGCCAGGCCTACCGCAGTGGCATTGGTACACACTGGAAGGCCACATTCCCGAGCCGGCCTATCTCTCCCCTGGCGAGGCGGATTTACAGCTGGCAGATGCGGCGCGGGTTGCGGCTGCCACGATTGCGGCGATGCCGCGTTCACCGCTGACGTCGCCAAGCAGTGGTGCCCCGAAATTGGATCCCCGGCTGATGGTCGGCATGCTCGATGACCACCTGGACATGGCCTTTGTGCCGGATGATGTGCCGCGCCGTGCACTGGGAGTGCTCGCCAGAGCTGATCGGGTGTCGTCGATTCTGGCGGTGGCACAGGGCAGCGAGTCCGGGCACGGCAGCGCCGCGTTTGACGCGCAGCTCATCCCGCTGTGGCGAAAGATCCGGCAGGCGCGGATGAGCGCGGTGGAATACGCGATTCAGGAGTGGACCCGCTAGAGATTTGCCCTGCCCCGAGGCCCGATTGAAACCAAAGGAATCAGTGTGGGCGGCGCTTTGCCGGGGTACAACAGGATGCGGCGCAGGGAGCGCCGTTGCAGGCCGAGCCGAGTAGCGGTTCACTTCCCAGATGGCGGGGCTTGACATCTGCGATGCGCTCTTCGATGAGCTCCACGAGCATGTCAGTGAAAGTAGCCGTCGGACCAGGCGTTGCGACCCGCTCGATGACGATGTCGTGATGAGCCATTTCATCCTGAAGCTCAGCATCCAAATCCCAGGCGACCTCAACATGATCCGAGATGAAGCCAATCGGGCACACTATTGCGGATCGGAGGCCGTTGGCGACCTTCGCTTCAACGTGGTCGACGATGTCAGGCTCCAACCACGGCACGTGCTCCGGGCCAGAGCGGGACTGCCAGACGACGTCAAAGTCGGTGATACCCACTGCGTCGGCGACGAGCCGTGCTGCTTCGTTGACCTGGCGGGAGTAAAGATTTCCGCCGAGCTCTACCGGCCCGGATGCCTTGTCCGCCGAGACCGGAATAGAGTGAGCGGTGAAAATAAGCCGGGCGTCCTCACGGCGGTCATCCGGTAGCTTGGCAAACGCCTCACGCACTGCGTCTGCATAGGCTTTTATAAAGAGCGGATGATCGTAGAAGCTCCGGATTTTCTCCATGTCAAAAGCACGGTCGCCCAGAGATTCGCGCATCCGAGCAATGTCTTCGTGATACTGGCGGCAGCCGGAGTAGCCGCCCCAGGCGCTAGTGGCGAAAACGAGCGCTCGCTTAACACCGTCATCAGCCATCTTTGCCGCGGTGTCTTCAGCCATCGGATGCCAATTGCGATTGCCGAAATAAACAGGCAAGTCATAGCCACGGCGAGTGAGCTCAGCCTTAAGGTTGGAGACAATTTCGCGGTTTAAATCGTTGAGCGGGGACTTACCGCCAAAGTGCGCGTAGTGAGCACCGACTTCGTCCAACCTCTCCGGCGGAATTCCGCGGCCGCGGGTGACATTCTCCAGGAAGGGACGCACATCGGCCATCTTTTCGGGACCGCCGAAAGACAACAGCAAAATAGCGTCAAAATTATCAGAAGACATAGCTAATCATGTTAGTAGCGCAGTCTGAGGACTCCATAAGACGACTGCTCAATGCCCCCGGCGTCTCCTGCCAATCGGGTTCCATACAAATCGCTTTACGACGGCACCCTAACCCAGCCCTACTGCGGAATTCGACGATTGGTCACAAGCAGTGAGCCCACGGTCACTAGCAGCATCGCGAAGGCTGCGATCAGATAGGGCCTCGGATTCTCGGCCCGCTTGAGTTCGTAACCGATGTCATCTTCCAGTGAGCCATAGGCATCGCGGAGCTGCTCGAGGGAGCCAGCGCTGAAGAACTCACCTTTTGTTCGACGGGCGATTTCTCGCAGCGAATCGTCGTCGTTAGGCACTGGAATTAATTCGCCCTGAACCGTGATTGCGCCTTGCGCGGTACCGAACGAAATCGTGTTGACTGGCACCCCGGCCTTGGCGGCTTCGGCGGCGGCGGTATATGCGCCGCGGGGATCGTCGAGTTCTTGTGGGACGGTCTGTTTGCCGTCGGAAAGCAGCACGATTGTAGCTGGTGGGGCGCCTTCTCCCCCGCCCTGAACTGAGTCGCTGAACTGATTGATGGCATCGAGCGCGGCTGCGATGGCATCACCGGTCGCAGTCGCCTGATCTAACTCAGCAGCCTGGAGCGCTCGATTCACGGTGTCATGGTTGGTAGTCGGGCTAACAGCAGTGCGAGCGCGACCAGAGAACGTCACCAGGCCGATATTGAGGTCGTCGGGAAGGTTCTCCACGAACTCTTGGCCGGCTTCTTTAGCGGCAGTGATGCGGTCTGGCGCAACATCTGTCGCCGACATAGACAGCGAAACGTCGACCACCAGCATGACCGTCGCTCGGTTGCGGGCGACTTTGGTCTCCGAAATCGGACCAGCCAATGAAATGATGACCAGAACTAGCGACAACAGCGCACTGATAGCCACGACATGGCGCAGGCGTGCCGACGACTTATTCCCCAGTGACCCAACGATGGTGAAGTTGCCAAAGGCAATGGCACGTTGCTTTCGCTGCTTAGTGCTGATCCAATAGGCCACGGCTGCCACGAGAGGCAGAGCGAGTGCGAGCAGCCACCCTGGGTGCGCAAAAGTTGAGTTTAGGAACGTCATCGCGGTATCAGTTTCCTCACATCCAGTCGCCTAAACAGCCGCGTATAAACCAGTGGCTATAGCCGGTTAGTCGGTGGCCCAAAAAAGATAGCACTAACAAACGGTTACTCAGACGCTAATGTTGGCCAATTTGTCGAGCAAAATCCAGTACCCAATCGGAATCCGTACGCAAGGTAATAACGCGAGCACGGCATTTGCGCAGTTCATTGATTACACGTTCGTGGTGGGCACGAGCCTGAGCCGCATACTCGGCGCGGGTCTTGTCGTTGATGTTGAGTTCAATGGTCTCGCCGGTTGCTGAATCCGCCATGACCACCGGGCCTTCGCCGGGTAAGGCTTCATCGGCTGGATCTACCAGGCGAATCGCCATAATCTCTGTCGAGGCCGAGGCAACGCGCAGCGGGCGCGCCCAATCGAGTGATCCAAGGAAATCCGAGATGACAACCAACAGCCCAGCGCGCGGAGCCTGAGTCATTACTGTGTCAATATCCGCTGCGAGGTTATGCTCAGCAGTCGCGTCAGCCAACTGCTTGAGCAGCATCAAGCTGTGGGCACGGCCCTGGCCCGCGGGCACTGGAGTGCCGCCGGCGATTAATCCAGTTCGGGACCCCGGGGCGTCGTTAAGCATCGTTACAGCGCCGGCAGCGGCGGTGAGCAGATGTCGTTTGGTGGTATCGGCCAAGCCCGTGGACAGACGTGCGGCGGGTTCGGCGACAATCCAGCACTCCAGCTCGCGCTCGGCCTCGGAGGTGCGAACATGCGGCACTCCAGTACGGGCTGTCACTGCCCAGTTCATCTGGCGAACATCATCGCCGATGACATATTCGCGGGAGCCAACCGGCTCAGAGCCATCTCCAGTAGCGGTGGAGAGAAAGCTGCCGCGCAAAAGTCCGTTGAGCTTACGCGTAACAGTTAGCTCTAAGTACGCCAGGACGCGTGGAAGATCGTCTTCACGAGCTGACATTAGGAGGCAGTGCCCTCATCGGAGCCAGTGCTCGCGCCTTGGGGAAGGCGCACGTGAGACAACACGATGTCAATAATCCGTTCGGGAGTAACGCCATCGGCCAGGCCCTCATAGGACAGGACCAAGCGATGACGCAGCACGTCGGGAAGCACGGAAACCACATCGTCCGGCACGACATAGTCGCGACCGGAAAACAGCGCGTGGGCGCGGGCAGCCGCGACAGCACCAAGAGTTGCACGCGGTGATGCGCCATAGGAAAGCCAGCGGTCGACATCCTTCAACTCCGCCCGCATCGGATTGCGGGTGAGTTCGATGACGGCCACGATGTAGTCAATCAGTGTGTGGTGGACAAAGACTTCGCGGGTAGCGCGCTGCAGTTCCCGAACACTCTCTGGGGTGAGAATCTGCTGCGCGACTGGAGGGGTGGCTCCCATGCGGTAGACAATCTCCCGCTCTTCCGCCGGAGTGGGGTAACCCACGAGGACCTTAAATAGGAAACGGTCCCGCTGGGCCTCCGGCAGTGGGTAGACACCCTGGTTTTCGATTGGGTTTTGCGTGGCCAGAACCAAAAACGGCTCCGGTACTGGCGTGGACTCCCCTGCGATGGACACCTGGTGCTCTGCCATGACTTCCAGCAGAGCCGACTGCACCTTCGCCGGTGCGCGGTTGATTTCATCAGCGAGCACGATATTTGACATGACCGGGCCGGGCTCGACAATGAACTCCGAGGTGTCCTGGCGGAAAATCCGGGTGCCGACAATATCTGATGGCACCAAATCCGGAGTGAACTGGATGCGGGAGTAGGACCCACCCATCACTGTGGCAAAAGTAGACACTGCCAGAGTTTTCGCAACACCCGGAACACCTTCGAGCAGGACATGACCTCCTGCGAGCATCGCGATGAAGAGCTGCTTAATCAGGTGCTCCTGGCCAACCACAATCTTCCCCAGCTCCGCGTATGCGCGCTCGAGGTCCGTGTGGTCAGTGGGCGTTGGGTAGGTCACAGAGAAACCCTTCTTTAGGTCGGTCGCCCGACCTGTAGAACACGTCGTTAGAAACTAGACGAGGCGGACAACGTTCGGTGTCATTCCGTTATAACGGACTGGCGAGATCTTAACCACAGAACCGGACTGCGGTGCCTCAATCATCTTGCCATCGCCCAGGTAGATAGCGACGTGGCCATGACCATTCGGGCCCCAGAACAGCAGGTCACCACGCTTCATCTGAGATGCCGGGTAGTGCTTTCCGCGCTGGTACTGGTAGCCGGTGTAGTGAGGCAGGTCAATGCCGACAGCGGCGTAGGCGTACAGAGTCAGGCCCGAGCAGTCGAAACCAATCTTGTTGTAGTCGCCGTGGGAGTCAGCTACTCCGCCGTCGCGGATGCCCTTGGTCGGGCCGTTGGCGTTGCCGCCACCCCATGCGTATGGGACACCGAGCTGCCCCATCGCACGTGCGATGACAGTCTCAACCTTCTGGCTGGAAGAACCCGAGGTGCTCTGACCGGTCTCCGGATTCGTTGGCGCCACAGTCTGTGCCGGGGTGCCGCTTGACGACGAGCTGCCGGTGCTAGACGATTCCGAAGTCTCGGTGGACTCAGAGGAGTCCGAAGATTCGGTCGTCTCAGAGGAACTGGTGGAGCCGGTGGAGCTGCTAGAGCCAGTGGAGCCGGTGGAGCTGTCAGAGCCAGTGGAGGCCGTAGAACCAGTCGAGTCGGTAGAGCTAGTGGAATCAGTCGAGCCCGTAGAACCAGTGGTGCTAGAGCTTTCATCTGTGGACTCAGAAGAGGAATCCTCATCAGTCTGGTTCGACTGCGCCTCGGCGCGAGTCTTAGCTGCGGCTTCCTCAGCGGCCTTCTTGGCAGCGGCGTCTTCCGCTTCCTTGCGGGCCTGCTCGTTCTCATAATTCTGGCGCTGGGAGTTCAGCTCGTTGACCGCGTTTCGGGCTGCATCCAAAGATGCCTTTGCGGCATCGCGATCGACCTGAGCCTGCTGGTAATCAGCTTGCTCCTTTTGAAGCTCCTCGTTTGCCTCGGAGTACGCGTTCTGAGCATCGGTGTTTCGCTGGTTTGCGGTGGCTTCCGCCTGCTGAGCCTCGTCACTCTTCTTGCGAAGCGTGGACTCTTGGTTAGCAGCCTCGGTTCGATTCTTATCCAGAGAGTCAACGGTCTGCTCTTGACGATCAGCTTCGCGACGCAAAGCGGACAGGCGGTTAATAGCCTCGGATGCATCTCGCGCACCCTCGAGAATCGAGCCGCTGGAACGTCCCTGGCGCATGATGGTGCGTGCTAGCTCGTCGAACTGCTTCTGGGCACTAGCGAGCTCAGCGCGGGAACGGTCGAGTTGGATCCGTGCCTCGTCGACCGCCTCGCGCGCACGGTTAGCGGCATCTCGAGCGTTCTCAAGGTCTACCATGGCCTTGTTGACATCCTCGCGGAGAGTGCCCATGCGTAGCTCGAGGTCAGATACCCGGCGCTCGCTGGAAGTTACCTCGGCGACCAGGGACTGCAAGTACGACTCGGCGTTAGAGGCCGCCTCGCGCGCTTGACGGATCTGGGCGTCGCTCGGATTTAGTGGTTGTGCAGCTGCGACCTGAGTGTTCGTCGCCAGAAGACCCGCCGTGATAATACCGGCAATTGGACGAGTCCAATATGATGCACGGACTTTGCGATTACTCGGCACCGCGTTACTCCTACATTTCTCCTATGGGTGCGTTCACGCCTCAGAATCGACACCAGCGACTTCCCCATCGTTGGATATCTTCCTGTTGTTGCCTCCAGGTCTTGAGTGGAACTTCGAAAAACGTCGAACCGAAACCAGAACCAAAAGCAACAGCGGCGCTCCCGCGAGTTTTCTTCGGTCAATACTGGACCCTTGAGTCCACTATTGGCATCACGAAGCACTTTACGGGTCAAAAAGCTCTAAAAAAACATAAGTAACAAAATTACCAACTGTCCCCCACTTTGTGACCGTTTCGTTATATGTCGTGGCCTGCGGTTATGGTGAGCCCTAGGTTTCTATGTGAATTATGTCACTATTAGATGACTTATCGGCGTGCCGGAGTGTCGTAGGCCTTTACCTGGGGTGCCGGACATAAGAAAAGGTCAAGCTTTAATGCTTGACCTTTGTGAAAATCGTTGACACGGTTACGGTGGCTGCAACAGTGTTATCCAATTCAGATAGTGGCTGATTTCTCTACTGCTACCAGTTTTTGGGGCATTTGCCCTGTCTTTCGCCTGGGGGTGGAAAACCGGGGACGGTGAATGTATTCAGTGAGACCGTTAGCTTCAGCGTCCGTCGTAAAGCGAACTCTTAGGCGGTTGGGCGTGTGCGTAGCCAGTAGAACGTCAGTCCGACGAAGAGTGCGACGATAACGACGCCTGCGATGAGGCTGTAAAGAGTCCACGGAACGACGTAGTTAGTGAGCTCGTGCAAATAGGCATCGAGACCCGCCGGATAGTCTCGTGGAGTCTCCATCATTGCGTGGTCGGCGCGTTCAATGGCTGCGCGGGGGAAATCGGCAGATGCGGTGGCCACATTGCCCGGTGTGCGCACGACAGTGGTGCCGCCGACTTGGTCCGCTACTTGGCGGGCAAAGGAAAAGATGTCGGTGTTCTTTTGTTCGGCGACGGGGTAAATCTTCTCGCTATCTAGGTAGATGATATTGAAATTGGGCACCCCCCGATTTGCTGCATCGTCGACAATTGGCTGGACTGCTTCTCGGAGCTGTGGGTTATTTGTCACGATGTTGTCGGTGCGTAGCTGAGCGACCGCCTTTTCGACGGTTTCTTTCGCTGCCTGTGAATCTGCTGGCGTATGCATTAACTGCCTTCCGTATCGTGCTCCTGTTTTGCGTGAGAATGGTTTCCACGCGCCCCAATTTGGCGGAGATGCTGCTTCGTTTGTCCTATCTATAATGGCCTGCTCTGGATGTGAACGGGGGTAGCGTGACTCGGCGCGCCGCGAGCAATCTACATACAGAACGTTCGTACTGTTATTGTTAATGCAAGGACGGTAACGCTTCCTTAAAAACGTGTGTGTGGGCTCGTGTGCCCCGCGTCGTGATTATTGCTTTAATTGGTTGATAAGGGGCGGCGTGATCGCACCTATGCCTTGTGGAGAGCCGAAATTCGAGTGCCGGACTCTTCAGTTAAGGCGACAATTCACCCGAATAGAAATGGAGCTGACTGTGGCTGAAAGCAAGAACTCTTTCAACGCCCTGCGCAAGCTTGAGGTCGGAGACAAGTCTTATGACTACTTCGCTCTTGACGCCGTGCCGGGTATGGAGAAGCTGCCTTACTCGTTGAAGGTTCTCGGTGAGAACCTGCTGCGCAACGAAGATGGCGCCAACATCACTGAGGAGCACATCAAGGCTGTCGCCAACTGGGTTCCTTCGGCTGATCCGTCGATCGAGATTCAGTTCACCCCTGCTCGCGTTATTATGCAGGACTTCACCGGCGTCGCCTGTGTTGTTGACCTGGCTACCATGCGTGAGGCTGTTAAGACTCTCGGCGGCGACCCGGATCAGGTTAACCCGCTGAACCCGGCAGAGATGGTCATCGACCACTCGGTCATCATCGAGGCCTTCGGTAGCGAAGACGCTCTGGCTAAGAACGTCGAAATTGAGTACCAGCGCAATGATGAGCGCTACAAGTTCCTCCGTTGGGGTACTGGCGCATTCTCCAACTTCCGCGTTGTTCCTCCGGGAACCGGTATTGTCCACCAGGTCAACATCGAGTACCTGGCTCGCGTCGTCTTCGAGAACAACGGCCTGGCATACCCGGACACCTGTGTTGGTACTGACTCTCACACGACCATGCAGAACGGCCTGGGCATCCTGGGCTGGGGTGTCGGTGGTATTGAGGCTGAGGCCGCAATGCTTGGCCAGCCAATCTCCATGCTCATTCCGCGCGTCGTTGGCTTCAAGCTGACTGGCGACATTCAGCCGGGTGTTACCGCAACCGACGTTGTGCTCACCGTCACCGATATGCTGCGCCAGCACGGCGTCGTCGGCAAGTTCGTAGAGTTCTACGGCGCTGGCGTCTCCAAGCTGCCGCTGGCCAACCGTGCGACCATCGGTAACATGTCGCCAGAGTTCGGTTCCACCGCCGCAATCTTCCCGATCGACGATGAGACCGTCAAGTACCTGGCCCTGACTGGCCGTGACAAGGAGACCCTGGAGCGCGTCGAGGCTTACGCCAAGGCTCAGGGCATGTGGTTGGACGAGAACACTCCGGAGGCTGAGTACTCCGAGTACCTCGAGCTGGACCTGTCCACCGTCGTTCCGTCCATCGCTGGCCCGAAGCGCCCGCAGGACCGCATCGAGTTGGCTTCCGCCAAGGAGCAGTTCCGCAAGGACCTGCACAACTACTCCGACGGCGAGATTAAGGGCGCTGTCAAGGCTTCCGCACCGACCTCCGAGCTGGCCGCAGACTACAACGAGTCCCGCGAGGGCCACGGCGAGTCCGCCGCTAACGGCGCTGAAGGTCGCCCGAGCTCCCCGATTACCGTCACTTCCCCGAAGGGCGGCGAGTACACGCTCGACCACGGTATGGTCGCTATCGCTTCCATCACCTCTTGTACCAACACCTCCAACCCGTCGGTCATGATTGGTGCTGGTCTGTTGGCACGCAAGGCAGTCGAGAAGGGTCTGCAGGCTAAGCCGTGGGTCAAGACCATTTGTGCTCCGGGCTCCCAGGTTGTTAACGGCTACTTCAAGCGTGCTGACCTGTGGAAGGACCTCGAGGCTCTGGGCTTCTACCTGTCCGGCTTCGGTTGTGCAACCTGTATCGGTAACTCCGGTCCGCTGCCGGCTGAGATTTCCTCCGCCATCAACGAGGCCGACCTGGCTGCTACCGCGGTTCTGTCCGGTAACCGTAACTTCGAAGGCCGCATCTCCCCTGACGTGAAGATGAACTACCTGGCCTCCCCGATCCTGGTTATCGCCTACTCGATCGCCGGTACCATGGACTTCGACTTTGAAACCGACGCCCTGGGTCAGGACGCAGAGGGCAACGATGTCTTCCTGCGCGACATTTGGCCGTCCACCGAAGAGATCGAAGCAACCATCGAGGCCTCCATCTCTTCCGAGCTGTACGACGAGGACTACAAGGATGTCTTCGCTGGTGACGAGCGCTGGCAGAACCTGCCGACCCCGGAGGGCAAGACCTTCGCTTGGGACGACAAGTCCTCCTACATCCGCAAGGCACCGTACTTCGACGAGATGGAAATGGAGCCGGCACCGGTTTCCGACATCAAGGGCGCTCGCGTCCTTGCTGCCCTGGGTGACTCGGTGACCACCGACCACATCTCCCCGGCTTCCTCCATTAAGCCGGGCACCCCGGCTGCTCAGTACCTCGACTCCATGGGCGTTGAGCGCAAGGACTACAACTCCCTGGGTTCCCGTCGTGGTAACCACGAGGTCATGGTGCGCGGCACCTTCGCTAACATCCGCCTGCAGAACCAGCTGCTTGACGGTGTTACCGGTGGCTACACCCGCGACTTCACCCAGGAGGGTGGCCCGCAGGCCTTCATCTACGACGCTGCCATGAACTACAAGGAGGCTGGCACTCCGCTGGTCGTCGTTGGTGGTAAGGAATACGGCACCGGTTCCTCCCGTGACTGGGCAGCTAAGGGCACCCTGCTGCTGGGCGTCAAGGCTGTTATCGCTGAGTCCTTCGAGCGTATCCACCGCTCGAACCTCATCGGCATGGGCGTTGTTCCGCTGCAGTTCCCGGAGGGTGAGTCCTGGAAGTCCCTGGGCATCGATGGCACTGAGACCTTCGACATCGCTGGTCTGGAGGAGCTGAACAACGGCTCCATCCCGAAGACCGTCAAGGTTACGGTTACCAAGGAAAACGGCGAGTCCTTCGACTTCGACGCTGTGGTCCGCATCGATACCCCTGGTGAGGCTGACTACTACCGCCACGGCGGTATTCTGCAGTACGTCCTGCGCAACATGATCAAGGGCAACTAGTTTCCCTTTGACTCGTGCGCGCTAGGGCTTGTTACAAGCAGCGCTTCTAGAGGCCGGTAGGTAGCGCTAGCCCGCGGATTCATACCCCACGGGCTAGCGCCCTGCCGGCCTCGGGTTTCTCTACCCCAACCAAAATGAGGCTTGGGAAGTATAGGAATGGCGCTGCCACGTCATGCAGTGAAACATGTCCCTGGGCGTCGCCGGCAAGAAAAGAGTTTCCTTATGCCAAAAGTGAGTAACCAGGATTTAGCTCAACGGCGGCACGAAATTCTCGACGGCGCTCGGCAGTGCTTTGCAGAATTCGGCTACGACGGCGCAACGGTCTCTCGTCTGGAGTCCGCTACCGGTAAGTCTCGCGGTGCTATTTTCCATCACTTCGGATCCAAAGAAGGTCTGTTCTTAGCATTGGCCGAAGAAGATGCCGCAAATATGGCGGAAGTCGCGGAGGCTTCCGGCTTAGTGGAAGTAATGCGTGACATCGTGGCGAACCCAGACAAGCATGGCTGGCTGGGAACTCGCCTTGAGATTGCCCGTCGCCTTCGCAGCGATCCGGAGTTTAAGGGCCAATGGTTGGGCCATCAGGATCAATTGGATGACGCTGTTGCCCACCGATTGACCCAGACATCCTCATCCGGCTCCCTACGGTCGGATTATTCGGTTCGCACGATGCAGCTTTTTCTCGAGCTGATGCTCGATGGCATCATCGTTCGTCTGGCATCTGGTCGCACTGTCGACGAATTGGATTCCGTGCTTGATTTAGTTGAAGACAGCTTACGGCGCAAGGACTAGCCACTCAGGCTAGGCCTGATAGCGTTACGTACCACCCGCTCCCCTAATACGGGAGCGGGTTTCGGCTTTCTGCCGTGCATTTACCCCGTTTGACCGGTGAAGATGCATAGATTTCACTCAATATGGACTAAGCTGTCTATTTATGAGTGTGGGTAAGTTTTTGTTGGTGGCGCTCCGCCCCGCAGATGGTGCGGGGCAAGCCGAGTACCAGGACTTTCTGGATTCCACCGGGCTTGAGCCCAGCCAGTTGGATCTGTTTACCATCGACGCTGTCGGCGCTAAGTTGCCCGACCTGACCTCCTATGACGGCGTATTTGTCGGAGGCAGCCCATTTAACATCACCGACCTTGAGCATTCGGGTTTGCAGAAGTATTCGCACGATGTGCTTTACGACGTACTTAGGAGTCCTGTCCCCGCACTGCTTATCTGCTACGGCGCTAGCTACACAGCCTTTACTTCGGGTGGTTTGGTTAACCTGCGCCACGGCGAAGTAGCGGGTTCTACCCGGGTAGAGCTCACCGAAGCCGCCACTCAAGATCCAATAGCTTCGGTGTTGCCTCCGGTTTTTTATGCGTTGACTGGCCACAAGGAATCCGTTGCGGAACTTCCCAATCACGCAACTTTGCTTGCCACAGGTCCAACCTGTCCGGTGCAGATGTACTCGATCGGATCGAATAACTGGGTTACCCAATTTCATCCGGAGATGAATGCTAACGGACTGCTCCGCAGAATGTCTTTCTACACCGACGTCGGTTACTTTGACCCGTTGGAAGTCGACGCGATTCGACTAAAGGTATCTGATGTGGACCTCCAGGCCGTCTCGTCAATCATCCCCCGATTTATGCACGTATGTACGCATGCAGCCAATCCGAGCCTGCTAGTGGTGCAGTAGTCTCCGTCCCCCTCTAGCTCCCTTTTTCACGAAATTTGTTCCCGCAAATGTCTACCTCCGCCAAGCCCTTCCTCTTGCTTTCCACACGCGGCGAAGATGCCGCAGCTCACGCTGAACATCTCTCATTTGCCAGGAGGTGTGCATTGGCGCCGGCAAAGTTGCATCAAATTCGCCTGGAACAGTCTCGTCCGGGGAATCTGAATCTAGATAACTACTCGGGCGTAATCGTTGGCGGAGGACCCTTTAACGCCTCTGATGACGATAAGAGCTATCTACAGAAGGAAGTCGAGACCTGGTTCGAGGATTTGTTGGCAGAAGTGCTCGAACGAGACTTCCCCTTCTTCGGAGCTTGTTATGGCGTCGGCCTGCTCGGTACTGCTGGCCATGGCCGTGTCTCCCGCAAGCACGGGGAGCAGGCAGCTGTAATCGAAGTAGCTGCAACTCCAGATGGCGAATCAGATCCAATTCTTGATGGTTTACCGGCCCACTTTCACGCCATCGTCGGCCACAAGGAGGCCATCGAAGAACTGCCTGGCGACGCTACGTTGTTGGCAACTGGTAAGGACTGCCCCGTACAGATGTTTCGGTTGGGCCGCAATGCATATGCGACGCAGTTTCACCCGGAATTAGATGCCAACACATTTGCCCAGCGTCTCCAGATTTACGCAAATGAGGGCTACTATTTACCAGGAACAGATCTTAAAGCGGTGTCGGCCGCGCGACAGTTGGATGTTGCTCGAAGTGGGCGTATTCTTCAGAATTTCGCTCGGCTCCATACCGCATGTAGAGACTAATTAGTTTTATCTAGTGGCAATAAGCAAAAGGAATGTGATTGTCGCATGGAGAGGTGGAATCCCGATTCGGCACTTGCCGGACAGTCACCATCAATTGAAATGTCTGTGCTGCGATCCGGCGCGATTATTATTGCCGTCACCGGCTTTTTGTGGCAGGTTGAATCGGCTGTTCGTTCTGTCCCCTTTGAAAACTTTCTGAGCCACTGGTTCCCTTTTGCATCACTGCTCATATTCATTCTCAGCGATATGTTGCTGATTTGGGCTGTGATTAATAATACGCGGCGAGGCCTTATTACCGCACTGCGTGTGCCGATGTACATCATGTTGGTTTTCCTGATGTTGGTTTCAACCTATTGGGATCTCCCTCATAACCTCGTTGGAAATGCGCTCTGGTATAGCCCATTTTCAGGTTTAGCCCTCGCTGCATTTGCTCTGACAGTGCCACTCCACATCAGTTTGTCCGTGATGGTATTTGTTCCCGGACTTATTGCGGTCATTAATTCGTGGTTGCTGGGACACACTTTTTGGCTCGACATGTTGTCGGATGTTGGTTTCAATCTCATCAACACTTTTCCATTTGTGATTATTGCAGGCTCTGCACAACCCGTCGCAAGGCTTATTGACTTCACCTACGAGAACTCTCGGAAGGTCAATGAGAGAGCGGAGCGTATGCGTGTCCGCGGCGAGGCGATGAGCAGCTTCAACGCCTATGTCCATGACTATGTATTGGCCGCACTGTCTGCAATCGGTAAGGGCTCTAAGATTGACTTCTCGCTAGACGAGCAGACTGGGCTGTTTTTCTCGCCTCGGCAAACAGTAAGCGGTAGAACTTTTGCTGAGGCTGTACGGGCGCAATTGATGTCGGTGAGCCCCGACATTTCGGTAACGCTAGACACCAGCGAAGAAGGCGGTCCAGTTCGGCTGCCAGGAGAAGTTGCTAACACGTTCCTATTAGCCGCAACCGAGGTGGCAAATAATGCCAAGCGTCACGCAGGTGCCGCAGCGGAAAAGAAATGCCACATTCGTGTTGCCTCGGGAGAGGTGTCCATTGATTTTCGTGACGATGGCACCGGGTTCGACCCCGAGGGAATTGACCCGCATCGTGCAGGTATCCGGTTGAGCGTTAAAGGGCGAATGGAGGCCCTTCGCGGTGGAGATGCTCTCGTTAACTCAAAGCCTGGGAAAGGTACTCAGGTTATTCTCAAATGGCACGGTAATACCTCTCCTGTGGAAGAGGAAGATGTAGTCGATTCCTCCGCTCACACGACATCGCTGTATGACCTCATGGGAATGTCAATTGTTTTTTCCTGGCAGTTCTACGGCGCGATCGTCGGCGTGTTGTTCATGGTTCTAGTCAGTAATGGACAATTATTTACCGCGGCCGGGCAAATCAGTCTGGCATTAGCGATCGGCCTTCTCGGGCTGATTATGTATGGCCGCCATTCACAATTGCCGTTAGCCCGTGCAATCGTAACTGGTGTCGCGATCGTTGTATTAGCTGTGGTGGGGCTCTACCAGCCCATTCCAAATAATTTGGAATGGTCGTATTTCTGGCACTTTAGCTTAATTTCTTTTGCATCTGCATTGCTCGCCATCCGCGGCCGCCCCTGGGTTGCGCTGAATTCAGTGCTCGGTGGCGCGATCATGGTGGAGCTTCTCAAGTTCTTCCCCTTTGCCCCCTCGGATACGACCCACATCAGTATCTCTGGAGTTGACCTGTTAGTTCGCTCCGTGATGTTGGTCGCGGGAATTTTGACGTCCATCATGGTCCGCTTTTTTATGCGCACCGTTCCGCAGTCTATTCAGGATTATAATCGTGCGCTGTACGCTGCCGGGGCCGCAAAAGAGTACGAAATTAGCAGCCAGAGTAACTACGAATGGCTGCAGCGCCGGGTCGGCCCCATTTTTAGCGCCGCTGCAGTTTTGGAAGAACCGACCCCGCGACTGCAGTTGCGTGCGCGGCTTACAGAGCAGCTTCTCCGAGACGTCCTACGTTCGCCGCATCTAAATGTTGGGTCCCTTCACCAAGCTGTTTGGGATGCCCGCGCAAGAGGTGTTCATGTCCGGCTCCTCGATGACCGCAATCACACGCAGGCCGTTTCCGATAGCACCGATGTGCGCCGTATTCCGCTTGTCGACGACGATTTCGCGGTGGCCAAGTTGATGCCGAACTTCCTCGAAGCAATCGATAACGCCGAAGAAGGATCGGTAACAATTCGCCTATTGCCCCCGGGCAGACGTGCATTTGCATCTATTTCTGATGACAATGGAGTGCAAAGGTTTGATGAAGCCGGTGAGAGGATAGTGATGTCACGTGACTAGGGAGAATATTGCGGGAATGAGCAATGCTTCCATCGACGTCTCGGCTGCAATTGACTCCGACAACATCGGAGATTACAGCGTGCAGTCGGATCGTTTGCTTCGCGTTGCTGCGATTGATGATCATGCCTTGACTCTGCAGGGGCTCGAAACCCTGCTTTCTGCAGAGCCAGACTTTGAGCTCGTCGGCTGTTATCAAACTGTGCCGGAGCTACTGGCCGATGTGGGCACCGATGACCGCCTGGATGTGGTCGTGCTGGATCTACGGCTGGCGGATAATTCAGATCCAGCGCAGAACGTTCTGTCGCTGGAATTGGTTACCGATCACGTGCTCATCCTCTCGTCAGCTGAAAGCCCATACCTTGTCCGAAAGGCAGTGCGTACCGGAGTGATGGGGGTTGTGCAAAAATCGGAAACCCCGGAGACAATCGTGTCTGCAGTACGGCTGGCGGCACTTGGCAAGGGTGCGCTGACTACAGAATGGGCATCGGTAGTTGACTCTGATCCCCTGCTCGACTCTGTCGATTTGTCAGAACGCCAGCGTGAGGTACTGGAGCTTTACGCCTCCGGTGAGTCGACGAAGCGAGTCGCGTCGATGACAGGGCTGACACCGAACACCGTGTTGGACTACTTGGGTCGTATTCGAGCCAAGTATGCGGCAGCTGGCCGGGCCGAGAACAGCCTTAACAAGTCGGAGATGTATAGGCTCGCTCAGCAGGACGGTTACCTGCCAGGGCCAATGGATCCGTCTTAAGCCAGCTCGACGATTTCCATGTAGTCGTCGCTCCAGAGGTCTTCGGTGCCGTCGGGAAGCACGATGACGCGCTCGGGCTCTAGCGCCTTGACCGCACCTGGATCGTGGGTAACCAGAACGACGGCCCCGGTGTAAGTGCGAAGTGCATCGAGAACCTGTTCGCGGGACTGCGGGTCGAGGTTGTTAGTGGGCTCGTCGAGAAGCAGGACGTTTGCGCGGGAGCTAACCAGCGTCGCCAGCGCCAGACGCGTCTTCTCACCACCGGAGAGGGTTCCCGCTGGCTGCTGCAGCTTGTCGCCGGAGAACATAAAGGCACCGAGCAGGCTCCGCAGCTCCGGCTCGTTGACGTCAGGGCAGGCGTAGACGGTGTTTTCCCAGACAGTCTTGTCCGGATCAATCGTGTCGTGCTCCTGGGCGAAGTAGCCGATGCGCAGGCCGTGGCCGGAGACAATGCCGCCTTCGCCATCGGTGCGCTCCACACCGGCGAGTAGCTTCAGCAGCGTCGTCTTACCAGCACCATTGAAGCCGAGGACAACCACGCGGGAACCCTTGTCAATCGCAAGATCAACACCGGCGAAGACCTCCAACGAGCCATACATCTTGGTCAGTCCCGTGGCGTTGAGCGGAGTCTTGCCACAGGGGGCCGGCTCTGGGAAGGAAATGTGGGCGACTTTATCCTCGACGCGGACCTCGTCGAGACTGTCCATCATGCGCTCAGCACGAGCCACCATCTGCTTGGCCGCACGAGCCTTCGTCGCCTTCGCGCCTAGCTTCTCGGCCTGCTTGCGCAGTGCGCTGGCCTTCTTCTCCGCGTTAGCGAATTCACGGCGACGTCGAGCCTCATCGGTCGCGCGTGCCGACAGGTAGTTCTTCCAGCCCATGTTGTACACATCAGCTTCGGCGCGCACCGCATCGAGGAACCAGACTTTGTTACACACGGCCTCGAGCAGCTCGACATCGTGCGAAATCATGATCAAGCCGCCCTCATGCTTACTGAGGAATTCGCGCAGCCAGGTAATCGAATCCGCATCGAGGTGGTTCGTCGGCTCGTCGAGAAGCAGCGTCGTGGCGGACTTGCCCGAGCCTTCGGTAGCGGCGAAGAGAATCTGAGCAAGCTCGACGCGGCGGCGCTGACCACCCGAAAGCGTCTTCAGCGGCTGGTCGAGTACGCGCTCCGGCAACCCCAGCGCGTCGCAAATGCGGGCTGCCTCGGCGTTCGCCTCGTAGCCGCCGAGGTCGTGGTAGCGCTCCTCGAGACGCGAAAACTTCCGAATCGCCGCATCGCGTTTCGTGTCAGTGGTCGCGGTCTCCATGATCTCCTGTTGGCGATCCATGCTGCGGCGGATTTGGTCAAGACCTCGCGCCGACAGCACACGGTCGCGGGCGGAGATGTCGATGTTGCCCTCGCGCGAGTCCTGTGGCAGGTAACCAATCGAGCCAGAGCGCACTACTGAACCGCCATAGGGTTCAGTTTCACCGGAGAGAATACGCATAGTCGTCGTTTTGCCAGCACCATTTCGCCCGACGAGTCCAATCCGGTCTCCCGGCTGGACGCGCAGCTGCTCACCCGGAGCAGTGAGCAGGGTACGGGCGCCGACTCGGACTTCAAGGTCATGGGTCACAATCACGAACGAGTAGCCTACCAGTTATGACTTCATTTCCCGTGACCGCCTCCGTCGTCGGCCTCGGGCCCGCCGGAAGAATCGCCGCCCACCGTGCATCCGCTCGCGGCTGGGATGTCACCGCTTATGACCCAGCCGGTGGCACACTGCCCTCGACGATTGGTCTCTGGTGCGACCAACTCCCCGACTGGTTGCCCAGCGACTTCCTTGCCGCCACTTTTCAACCCAGCGTCATTCTTGCCGACGGCACCGAACGTCAGCTCGCCCGCAACTACGGCGTTGTTAACAAGGACTGCCTGCAAAAACTGGGCGGTTTCCACATCGAACGCCGCGCGCTCACCGATTCCGAAACCACGGGTACTGACATCACAATTGTCACCACCGGGCGCACGCACGCCGCAGTCGGGCGAGGTGGGCAGGTACGGCAGCTCGCCATCGGGCACATCTTTTCGCTTGACGACGTCCCCAGCGCCCACCGCCGCGCAGTCCTCATGGACTTCACTCCGGCCGAACCGGTTGCCCCAGCGACAGAGCCGGCTAGTTTCTCCTATCGCATTTTCTTGGATGACAGGACCTTCCTCATTGAAGAGACTATCCTCGCTACTCCGACTCCTATGGTTGACGGGTATCGTGGCGAAGCCGGTGCGCCAGTCGGCAGCGGCGGTGAGGCCGATGACTCCGTACTTCTAGCGCTGTTGCGTAGACGCCAAAGTGTACGGTTGAAGTCCCTGGGGCTTTCGGAAGATCTGGCCATCGACGAAGAAGTGGTGTCCTTTCCCCTACTGGCAAACCTTCCCTCTCGCCGCGGTGACGTGACGCACAGTGGACCATCCATGGGCACTCTCTTCGGCTTTGCTGGTGGTTGGATGCATCCTGCCACTGGTTACTCGGTGGGTTCGGTTATCGAAGATGTCGACCGCTTCTTGGCCGATATGGAAAAGAAGGGAAGCCGGACGCTGGGGACGTCGTTAAGCATGCGATTGCAGCGATGGCTACGCGAACGTGGGCTCGCGGCGTTGCTGGGGTTCGATGCACGACAGACGGGTACGTTTTTCCGGGCGTTCTTTTCGTTGCCGGAGAAGGACGTTTTTGCCTATTTGATAGGGACATCCCCACTGACGACGCTTCGCGCTATGGCGAAAGTGGCCGTGCCTTTGCTGAAAATGAGTCCGCGTACGTGCGGAAAGCTCATCGCTGGGTTTGTGCGGGGACCTGGGAGATGGAGAACTCGTTGACCGGGAGCATATACATCAGCCGATTTGTGGGGTGATACCAACAATTAAAGCGGTGTGGTTTTTGCATTCACCGGAGTACAAACGCTTATGATAAATGAATGACTTCGACGCAATCTGAGGAGACTTCCTCACAAAACCATAAGCTTCAGCGCAGGCTGAGAGCTCGCCACCTGAACATGATTGCCATTGGTGGTGCCATTGGTACGGGCCTGTTTGTTGCCTCCGGTGCGACCATTTCGCAGGCCGGTCCAGGCGGTGCGCTTATCGCTTACGCTCTTATCGGCATCATGGTGTGGCTGGTTATGCAGTCTCTCGGCGAGATGGCCGCTTACCTGCCGGTGCCCGGTTCCTTCCAGGAGTACGGTCGCCGATACGTCTCAGAATCCTTCGGCTTTGCCATGGGCTGGAACTACTGGTTTAACTGGGCGATTACTGTGGCCGCAGAGCTCGTCGCTGCTGCGCTGGTGATGCGCTATTGGTTCCCGGATGTGCCTTCAATCATCTGGTCCGCGCTCTTCCTCGCGATTCTATTCGGGCTGAATGCCCTGTCCGCACGTGCATTCGGCGAGGGTGAGTTTTGGTTTGCGACCATCAAGGTCATTACCGTCATCGTCTTCCTCGTTCTTGGTGTCGGCATGATTTTCGGCATCTTGGGTGGGGCCTCCCCCGGCTTCGAAAACTGGACCACGGGCGACGCCCCATTCGTCAATGGCGGAATGGGACTGCTGGCCGTTTTCGTCGTAGCTGGCTATTCCTTCCAGGGCACCGAGATGGTTGGTGTAGCAGCAGGTGAGGCTGAAGATCCTGAGCGCACGATTCCCCGCGCGATTCGCACTATCTTCTGGCGTATCTTGCTGTTCTACATCGGTGCCATCGCTGTTATTGGTTTCCTTATTGCGTACACGGACCCGAATCTTCTGAATGCCGCCGAGGACAATATTTCCATTTCACCGTTCACCCTGGTCTTTGAACGCGCAGGTATCGCGATTGCCGCTGGCCTGATGAACGCTGTCATTCTGACTTCGGTGTTGTCCGCGGGTAACTCCGGTATGTATGTGTCCACTCGTATGCTGTTTTCCCTGGCCCGTCAGGGACACGCTCCGCGTTACTTTGGCAAGCTTTCTGGGCATGGCGTTCCGCTGCGCGCTCTGATTGCCACCGCTGTCATCGGTATGGCTGGCTTCATTACCTCATTGGTAGGCGATGGTGTGGCGTACACCTTCTTGCTGACGCTGTCTGCGCTCGCGGGCTTTATCACCTGGTTTGGTATCTCTTTCAGCCACTACCGCTTCCGCAAGTGTCTGAAAGCCCAAAATATCCCGTTGGATTCGCTTCCCTACAAGGCGAACTTTTTCCCCGCCGGTGCTGTGCTGGCACTGATTATGTGCTTCTTTGTGGTGGCAGGACAGGCACTTGATCCGATCCGTACTGGCGAGAATATCTTTGCTATCCTCACTCCGTACCTGGGTATTCCGGTATTCGTCCTGCTGTGGTTCATCCATAAGAAGGTCACGGGCTCCAAGCTCGTTGACCCGGCCACCGCAGACATGACTCGCGAATAGCTGCGAAGGGCTGTGAATAGATGCGAGTAGCTATGCATCTCGCATCTAACTCTCACAACTTGGATTAGCAGTCGAAGACAATAGCGACCCCGCTTGGCACTTTTCAGTGCCAGGTGGGGTCGTTTTTAACTCCGAGTCGGACAGCTTGAAAAAATTGCGGGGATGCTCGTGTGAATACGGGCTGCAGATGTGAAACTGTGCAAGTTTATGACGCGTTCAGGCCATTTTTTGAGCCATTTTTGACATAAATGCAGTCAGTAACTCGCATCGCCCTACCGATCCCGGCCATAAACGCAGTCAGCAACTCATAAACAAACGAAAAAGTGCCTAGCTGAACGAGCCAGGAGCTCGTCGCCAAGCACTTTTAACGTAGCGGTTCTCTAATCACCGCTGTCACTGATCATCTAGACCGAGAAGCCGAGAGCGCGCATCTGCTCGCGGCCGTCCTCAGTGATCATGTGTGGGCCCCATGCCGGAGACCAGACCCAGTTGAGGCGGAAGTCGCGGATACCCTCGACCTTCATAACCTCGGAGGCAGTCTGGTCGGTGAGCATATCGGTCAGCGGGCAGGCCGGGGACGTGAGTGTCATGAAGATAGCGGCAATGTCGCCTTCTTCAATCCAGATGTCATATACCAGGCCCAGGTCCACGACGTTGACTCCGAGTTCCGGATCAACAACCTCGTACATTGCCTCTTCAACCTGGATGGCCAGCTTGTTATCGGCTTCGGTCTGCTCCGGTGCCGGCGGGACGGTGATGGACTCGTACGCATCCCCCTCATCAATGGGAGCACCAGTAGTCATGGTGTCCTCGTCGACAGCATCAGGCTGTGCGGGCGAGGTGGCGTCATTAGCGATTGGTTCAGTCATGGCGATGGCCTTCCTCGTCATTGGTAACGGTTACAGTCGCGGTACCAACGCCGTTGCCTTCAGCAGCGTTGGCCAGGGCCTCAGCGGTTGCGGCCTGGAAAGCTTTCCATCCGAGAAGTGCGCACTTCACGCGGGCGGGGTACTTAGAAACTCCAGCGAAGGCAATCCCATCGCCGATAATGTCCTCATCGCCCTCAATCTTGCCTCGGGAGGTGACCATCTTCTCGAACTCGGCAAGCTTGGCCATGGCCTCGTCGACAGTCTTGCCGACAATCTCCTCAGCCATAACTGAGGTAGAGGCTTGCGAGATAGAACAGCCCACGGCGTCATAGGAGACGTCATTGACGACGGTGAGGTCGTCGTTCAGAGTGACGCGAAGCGTGAGTTCATCGCCACACGACGGGTTGACGTGATGCACTTCCGTATTGAAAGGCTCCCGCAAACCCGCATGCTGCGGATGCTTGTAGTGATCCAGGATAACTTCCTGGTACATCTGCTCGAGCTTCATGTCCTTCTCCTTTCTTAAAGTTACGGGGTGACACCGAAGAACTTCTGTGCATGGCGCACTGCGTCGGCAAGCGCCTGAACGTCCTCTTCCGTGTTGTAGATGTAGAAGGATGCCCGGGCGGTCGACTGGGCGTTGAGGATTTGGTGAATTGGCCACGCGCAATGGTGACCGACGCGGATGCACACGCCCTGGTCGTCTAAAACCTGGCCAAGATCGTGCGGGTGAATGCCCTCGACCTTGAAGGAGACTGCAGAGCCACGCTGTTCTGGAGTAGTCGGACCGATGATGGTCACGCCATCAATTTCCTGCAGCTTCTCCAGTGCGAGCGCGGTCAGGTGGTGCTCATGAGCAGCTACCTTATCCATACCGATGGCATCCAGGTACTTCACCGCAGCCCCCAGGCCGACGACCTGGGAGGTCATCATGGTACCCGCCTCGAAGCGCTGCGGAGGCGCCGCGAAGGTGGTCTTCTCCATGGTGACGACCTCAATCATCGAGCCACCAGTGAGGAACGGCGGCAGTGCCTCGAGCAGTTCCCGGCGACCGTAGAGCGCGCCGACCCCGTTGGGGCCGAGCATCTTGTGGCCGGAGAACGCCAGGAAGTCCACATCGAGCTCCTTGACGTCGACAGGCATATGCGGCACCGACTGGCAGGCATCGAGGACTACCAGCGCTCCGACCTCGCGAGCACGGCGCACCATTTCCTTCACATCGGTTACTGCACCGGTGACGTTTGACTGATGGGTAAAGGCCACAACTTTGGTCTTCTCGCTGAGCTCCAGCGAGTCCATATCAATGCGGCCGTCTTCAGTCACGCCATACCAACGCAGTGTCGCACCGGTGCGGCGAGCCAGCTCCTGCCACGGCACCAAGTTCGCGTGATGCTCCAGCTCGGTGACGACAATCTCGTCACCTTCGCCGACCTGGTACTGACCTGCGCGGTCGTCGCCAAGCACGAATGCCACTGTGTTCAACGCTTCGGTGGCGTTCTTGGTGAAGACCAGCTCGTCATAGTCGGCGCCGATGAAGCCAGCGATGGCTTCGCGGGCATCTTCGTAGGCGTCCGTGGCCTCCTCAGCAATCTCGTAGGCACCGCGGTGCACCGGTGCATTGTGGTGGGTTAGGAACTCCACCTCAGCATCGATGACTTGCTTGGGGCGCTGCGAGGTCGCTCCGGAGTCCAGGTAGACCAGCCGCTTTCCGTCACGGACAGTGCGCGACAGAATCGGAAAGTCCTCGCGGAGTGATGGGGTGAGTAGTTCGGCGTTAGGCATTGATGTACTTCTCGTAGCCGTGCTCTTCCAGCTCGTCTGCAAGCTCCGGGCCACCGGAGGTGATGAAGCGACCATCGTGGAAGACGTGGACGAAGTCCGGCTTCACGTAGTTCAGGATGCGCTGGTAGTGAGTAATGATCAGAATGCCGCCGTCGTTTTCGTCCTGGTAGCGGTTAATGCCGTCAGAGACAACGCGCAGAGCGTCGACGTCCAGGCCGGAGTCGGTCTCGTCCAGGATGGCGAACTTCGGCTTCAGCAGGTCGAGCTGCAGAATCTCGTGACGCTTCTTCTCGCCACCGGAGAAGCCCTCGTTGACGGAGCGCTCGGAGAACGACGAATCGATCTCCAGGTCAGCCATTGCCTCACGGACCTCCTTGACCCAGTGACGCAGCTTCGGTGCCTCGCCACGGACAGCGGTCGCTGCAGAGCGCAGGAAGTTGGACATGGACACGCCGGTGACCTCGACCGGGTACTGCATTGCCAGGAAGAGGCCAGCGCGAGCACGCTCGTCGACGCTCATCTCCAGCACGTTTTCGCCGTCGAGGAGAATCTCGCCCTCGGTGACTTCGTAACGCGGGTGACCTGCGATGGTGTAGCTCAGGGTGGACTTACCAGAGCCGTTCGGCCCCATCACAGCGTGGGTTTCGCCGGATTTAATCGTCAGGTTGACGCCCTTCAAAATCTCCTTGGGCTCGGCGGACTCGTCGGTCGGCAGCACCTGCGCGTGGAGGTTACGGATTTCCAAAGTGCTCATAGTGAAATCTTTTCCTTTAATCGGTGTAAGTGGCCTGTCCCCCGGCACTTCCGGGGTGACAGGACGGAAAGGGTGAGAAAGAAGATAAGCGGTTAGAAGCCAGCGGTGTTGAGCTCTTCGTCAACGAGCTTTTCAAGCTTCTCGCGAACGGACTCGACCGGAATCAGGTTGATGACCTCGCTGAAGAAGCCGCGAACCACCAGACGGCGAGCGGCCAGCTCCGGAATACCACGCGAGAGCAGGTAGAAGAGCTGTTCCTCGTCGAAGCGGCCGACGGTGGCAGCGTGACCAGCACCGGCAATCTCACCGGTTTCAATCTCCAGGTTCGGAACTGCGTCGGCACGCGCGCCCTCGGTGAGCAGCAGGTTGCGGTTGAGCTCGTAGGTGTCGGTGCCAGTAGCTTCTGCACGAATGAGCACGTCTCCCACCCACGCGGTGCGGGCCTCACGATGAGCGACATTCGGCTCGCCCTGCAGCGCGCCCTTGTACATCACGTTGGAGCGGCAGTTCGGCACAGCGTGGTCGACCAGCATGCGGTTTTCAAAGTACTGACCGGCATCGGCGAAGTACACGCCCAGCAGATCGACGTCGCCGCCGGGTGCCGTGAAAGCAACGCGCGGAACGATACGGACAACCTCGCCGCCAAACGTTGCGACAGTGTGGCGCAGCGTAGCATCCCGGCCGACACGAACGTGGTGCGCCGAACCATGAACGGCATCTTCGTTCCAGTTCACCATGGTCACGACGCCCAGCTTGGCGCCGTCGCCGATTACGAACTCGATGTTGTCCGCGAACGTGCCACTGCCTCGGTAGTTAATGACGCAGACGGCCTCGGCATGGGACTGCACGTCAATGACAATGTGGCCGTAGGACACCTTGTCCTCGCCCGGACCATCGATGTCGATGACGACAGGCTCCTTGGACACCGAGTTCTTCGCGAAGGTCACGATGTGCGCATCGTCGAAGTTGGAGTACGCCTGTGCTGCCACGCGGTCCGTTGGGGCGCCGGCGCGACCAAGACGCTCGTCGGCACGCTTGACGACGTCCACAGCGACGCCATCCTGACCAGCAGTCTCGACCGAAATTGAGGCTGCAACCGGCTCTGCTGCGGTGCCGTTGTGGAGACCGCGGAGCTTACGCAGCGGCGTGAACTTCCACTCTTCATCCTTGCCATGCGGCACGGCGAAGTCCTCCACGTTGAAGGATGAGAAAACGTCGCCCTTGTTCGCCAGCACGCGACGGCTATGAGCAGCCTGGTTTTCGTTGTTAATCGTCGTAGTCATTGGTATTAACCGACCGAACCTTCCATCTGCAGTTCAATGAGGCGGTTGAGCTCGAGGGCGTATTCCATCGGGAGCTCCTTGGCGATGGGCTCGACAAAGCCGCGCACGACCATGGCCATTGCATCTTCTTCTTCGATGCCGCGACTCATCAGGTAGAAAAGCTGATCGTCAGAGACCTTGGAAACCGTTGCCTCGTGGCCGAGGGTGACGTCGTCCTCGCGGACATCCACGTATGGGTACGTGTCCGAACGTGAAATCGTGTCCACCAGGAGTGCGTCACACTCGACGTTGGAGTGCGAGTGCTTGGCACCCTTGTTGACCTGCACCAGACCGCGGTAGGCAGCGCGGCCACCGTTGCGGGCCACGGACTTGGACACGATGTTGGAGCTCGTGTGCGGAGCCATGTGCACCATCTTGGCGCCGGTGTCCTGGAACTGGCCCTCGCCAGCCATAGCCACGGACAGCACCTCGCCCTTGGCATGCGGACCGGTCATCCACACTGCCGGGTACTTCATGGTGACCTTGGAACCGATGTTGCCGTCAATCCACTCCATGGTTGCGCCCTCTTCGCACTTGGTGCGCTTGGTAACCAGGTTGTAGACGTTGTTCGACCAGTTCTGGATCGTGGTGTAGCGGCAGCGGCCACCCTTCTTCACGATGATCTCCACAACAGCCGAGTGCAGCGAGTCGGACTTGTAAATCGGAGCGGTACAGCCCTCGACGTAGTGCACGTAGGCATCTTCGTCGACAATAATGAGCGTGCGCTCGAACTGTCCCATGTTTTCCGTGTTGATACGGAAGTATGCCTGCAGCGGGATGTCCACGTGGACGCCCTTCGGCACGTAAATGAAGGAGCCGCCGGACCAGACTGCGGTGTTAAGAGCGGAGAACTTGTTGTCACCGGACGGAATGACGGTGCCGAAGTACTCCTTAAACAGCTCCGGGTGCTCCTTGAGAGCGGTGTCGGTGTCCAGGAAGATAACGCCCTGGGCCTCCAGATCCTCGCGAATCTGGTGGTAGACAACCTCAGACTCGTACTGAGCGGCGACACCTGCGACCAGGCGCTGCTTCTCAGCCTCCGGAATGCCGAGCTTGTCGTAGGTGTTCTTAATATCCTCCGGCAGGTCTTCCCAGGTCTGGGCCTGCTTCTCGGTGGAGCGAACGAAGTACTTAATGTTGTCGAAGTCGATGCCCGACAGATCCGCGCCCCAGGTGGGCAGCGGCTTGCGGTCGAAGATTTCCAAAGCCTTCAAGCGACGTTCAAGCATCCACTCCGGCTCGTTCTTCTTAGCCGAAATATCGCGAACGACCGCTTCAGACAGGCCACGCTTCGCGGAAGCGCCAGCGGTATCCGGGTCGTGCCAACCGAACTGGTAGGCACCAATGGACTCGATAATCTCTTCGTCAGTCTGCGGAGTGGCAGCCTTCGTGGATTCAGCCACGTCGGTGGAGTTCTCATGGGCGAGGGTCATTCTCCGCTCCTTTCTTGTGGCGATTCAGTAAGTGTCTTTGTTACGGGAGTGAGTGGGATATTCGTAGTGCAGATACCGTTTCCATCAGCGATAGTCGCCAACGGTTGGGTGTGCTGACCTAATAATTTACTAACGGCTTCATGCTCCGCCGCGCAGAGCTCCGGAAACTCGGAGGCTACGTGGCTAATTGGGCAATGGTGCTGGCAAATTTGCACGCCGCCAGTGTTCTGGTTGATAGTTGCCGCGTACCCGGCCCGTCGGAAAGCATCGACGACGGCCTCTACGACCTCTTCCTTCTCTGCGTCCTGCCCCACTGGGGTGACGCCGAGCAGAATGTCATCAATGCGCTGACGGGCAAACTGGGCAACTGCCTGCTCACCACCGGCCTTGCGCAGTGCGGTCAGAGCTGCACTGGCAAGATCGTCGTAAGCGTGCCCGAATCTAGCGCGGCCCCGATCTGTCAGGCGATAGGACTTTGCTGGCCTGCCTCGGCCCCGGGGGCCGGTGCTGGGTGCCGGAGCGGTTTCGGCAAGACCTTCGTCCACCAGAATGTCAATATGACGGCGGACGCCTGCAGCGGATAGTCCCAGGGTGTCTGCGATAAAAGTCGCGGACGCCGGGTTGTGTTCCAGAAGCAATTGGAGAATGCGCTTGCGCGTATCACCATCATTGACTGTCGGCTTCCGATCTGCCATGACTGGTGAGTCACCTCCTGCGATTGGACTGCTGGATAATAATGGGTGTCTAGGTGGCTCAGCGAGGCAAGTATCCCACTTGCGCCGCTGGTGTATTAGACAACATAATTGTGTCGTAATTGGGCCACAATGTCCAACGCATTTAAATATCAATGCAACGTCGCTGATTAGAACGCCCTTTCGGCGTGTCGAATCGTCTACTATGTGACTTTGTGAAAACTAACCGACCTACCCCGCGCCGCTCGTCCGCCTTCGACGACGCTCTCGGGGTGCGTGACGCCATTCCGAAAATTGGTCTGGCCGGTTCTAGGTCGGCAACCCTCCACCAGGGCTCAGAACAGCCGCTCCAACACCGCATCAATTACCGCGAACTCAGACGCTTCACCTGGCTGCGTTGGCTGGGTGCTCTCGGTGCGATCTTTATTATGGTCGCTGGGATTGGCGCAGGCGCGACACCGGTGGTTGGAAATGAGTTTTGGGGTACACCACTTGGGCTAATCCTCGGTCGAATGTTGGTGGCAACGACAATCGTCACCTTCGTGGGCATTGGCATGTTAGTCACAGCCTGGTTGGGTGTCGGCGCTTTCGTTCTGGCCGGTGCGCGGACTCGCGTCACCGCAGTGACTACTCCGATGCTCATACGCACCTACGCGGCATGGGTATTGCCCTTGATGTTTACCGCTCCCCTGTTTACGCAGGATATCTATTCCTATTTGGCGCAGGCTGCAATTGTGGAGCGGGGTATGGATCCCTACCTCGCAGGACCTGTTGACCTATTGGGAGCCAACGACCCACTTGCCCGATCGGTGCCATTGATTTGGTCGCACTCGCCGAGCCCATACGGTCCCACGGCCCTCGCAGTGGCATGGGGTATCGCCAAGATAACCAGCGACGGGGTCATCGCTTCCGTCTTTCTGCATCGACTTGTCGCCATTGTTTCGCTTCTCGTGGTGTCCTGGGCGCTGGTGCAGCTTGGTCGCCGCTGCGGCGTTAGCTCTCAGTTCACCCTCTGGCTGGGCACGCTCAATCCGTTGGTATTGCTGCACCTGGTGGGCGGTATCCACAATGAGGCCCTGCTGCTGGCTCTCCTGCTCGTTGGTCTCGAACTGTGTCTGCGAGCTATCCACGGCCCTGCGCAATCGATGGTGCCCGATGAGCTGCCAGAACCCGGACCGATCGGACACGAGAACCAAAGCCGAGGTAGATCGTGGGCGCTGTATGCAGGCGGTATCGTGCTCATCAGCCTTGCCGGAATGGTCAAAGTCACCGGTTTCGTGGCGCTCGGCTTTGCCGGCATGTGGCTGGCCCGAAAGTTTGGCAGCACTTGGAAGGCCGTTGCTCTTTCCGCGGTAGTGACGGGCGCAATAACCGTCGTCACGGCAGTCGTTGTTTCCTTAGGAACTGGTCTGGGCTTTGGTTGGATCACCGCGCAGGGTGGCGCCGCAACGGTGCGCAGTTGGATGTCGTTGACTACCCTGCTCGGGATCATCGCTGGTTTCTTCGGCAGGCTTCTGGGGCTCGGCGATATCAGCGACAGTGCTTTGCTGTTTACCCGCGGCATTGGCGTAGTGCTGGTGGCTGCCTGGCTCCTGCGCATGCTGTTAGCGACGTTCCGTGGGCGCATTCACCCGCTCGGCGGCTACGGCCTCGCGATGTTCGCTCTAGTAATCCTCTTCCCCGTCGTGCACCCCTGGTACCTGCTATGGGCCATCGTGCCCCTGTCCGCTTGGGCCAACCGGGTACAATTTCGCATTGCCGTGGTTCTGTACTCGGCAATTTTCAGTTTTGTAGTACTACCACGCGGCCTGGGGTTGCCTCCGGGCACCGTCGCTCAGATTTACCTACTGGCGTTGGTATTCTTCGTCGCAGTCATGTTCGTCATCTTGGCGTACTCGACGCGATCTAAGGTATTTCGCCTTCATTAAAACTGTGAGATTAGACTGACTAACCGTGAATAACGCTGCCAATTCTCCTGCTCTGCGCCTTGAGAACGTAACGAAGAAATTCGATGACGTTGAGGCTGTATCAGACCTTTCGCTTTCCCTGGATCGAGGTAGGGTTCTTGCGCTCCTCGGCCCCAACGGCGCTGGTAAGACCACAACCGTTGAAATGTGTGAGGGCTTCATCAAGCCGGATGAAGGGCGAATTCGCATTCTCGATCTCGACCCGGTCACTCAAACCACAGCACTGCGCAGCCGCATTGGCATCATGCTCCAGGGCGGAGGTGCCTACCCCGGTGTTCGCGTTGGCGAAATGCTGAACCTCGTTGCCAGTTACTCCGCAAACCCGCTGGACACTGATTGGCTCCTTGAAATCGTTGGCCTAGAACGCCATCGTAAGACGAACTACCGCAGGCTCTCTGGCGGTCAGCAGCAGCGACTGTCGCTCGCATGTGCCCTGGTCGGACGTCCGGAGCTTGTGTTCCTCGACGAGCCGACAGCAGGCCTCGATGCTCAGTCCCGTCTAGCCGTCTGGGATCTCATCTCGTCGCTGCGCCGGGATGGGGTCACCGTAGTCCTGACAACGCATCTGATGGACGAGGCCGAATCGCTTGCCGACGACGTTGCGATTATCGACCGAGGCCATTTAGTTGTGGCCGGCACCACCGAGGAAATCACTAGCGCAGGCGCATCGGCGCTCCATGGGACGTCGTCAAGCACTGCTATGAAGGTCAGCGTTCGAGGCAGCCTTGACTTCGAAGAGGTCAACCGCAGCTTTAGCGAGTCTGGTCTTTCGCAGCGTCTGCAGCGTTCTGGCGGTGGAGAGTTCTCACTGATTGGTGAGGCTTCACCGCGCGCCTTGACTGTATTGGCGCAGAGTTGCGAGCGACAAGAGGTGTTGATCACCTCGTTGAATAAGGCGACGCAATCGCTTGAAGATGTCTTCTTGCAGATCACTGGAACGGAGATGAGGAGCTAATGACTACCGCACCGAGGTCTGATGCCTCCCGCTTTGCTAAGGGCACTTTCGCCCCGGAGCCGCAGCGTTCCGACATGGCGACGTTGGTCATGTCGCAGGCGTGGTTGGAGACGAAGCTCTTCTGGCGGCACGGTGAGCAAATGCTCCTCACCATCATTATCCCGTTGGCGATGCTCATCGGACTGGTGATGGTGCCTGTGTTGGAACTCGATGATCCGCTCGAGCGCATCTTCCCCATGGTGCTGGCGATTTCCGTCATGTCTGCAGGTTTTACGGGGCAGGCAATTGCCGTGGGCTTTGACCGTCGTTACGGAGCCCTGAAGCGCATCGGTGCCTCAGGCGTGCCACCGTGGGGCATTATTGCAGGCAAGATTGTGTCGGTCTGCACTACTGTCACGTTGCAATACATACTGTTCAGCCTCGTGGGGCTCGCTCTTGGCGCAGAGCTCTCGATTGGCGGCTGGCTATTGGCTTATGTGGGGATGCTTCTGGGAACGTTCGTTTTTACTTCATTGGGCTTGCTCATGGGCGGCACGTTGGGGGCCGAGCTAATCCTAGGTCTCGCCAACCTGATCTGGTTCCTCCTTATTGGTGCTACTACTTATGTGGCCGTCGCACCGTCGCTAGATGGCATCAGCTCTGTACTGCTGCACCTCTTGCCGTCCGTCGCGCTTACCGACGTGATCTCCGCGGCATTGGCCATGTCCGTCCATTGGTCAGCTGTCGGGGTGCTACTTGTGTGGGGCGTCCTTGTCGCTGCATTCGCGGCCCGCTGGTTCCGTTTTGATATGCCGAATGACTAGGAATCTGTCGGGGAATCTGCATAGAAAAGCGCAGCCCAACGCAGGGGTTTCGCTTATTACCATTTTCCGCCAGCATGGGTAGAATTTCTTAATGTGAATACTGCAGATCGAAGTTTGCCCCTATCGTTTTTGCCGCTGACACCAATCGGGCGCCAGAAGCTCTATGCCCTGCTGGTTTTGATTGCGCAGGCGGCAATTGCGGTAACCGGTTCTATCGTCCGTGTTACTGGTTCAGGTCTCGGTTGTGCTTCGTGGCCTGAATGTCACCCAGGCAGCTTCGTTCCTGTCGCGGGGGAAGCAGAAATGCTCCATCAGATTATTGAGTTTGGCAACCGGCTGCTCACCTTTGTGCTGGTTGCGCTGACACTTCTGCTCTTCCTTTCGGTTATGCGTGTCGGTCGCCGTCAGGAAATCAAGTTGCTGGCTTTCCTCAACGGTCTCGGCGTTATCGTCCAGGCTGTTATCGGCGGTATCTCCGTTTGGGTTGACCTGAAGTGGTACGCCGTAGCGCTGCACTTCCTGCCTTCGATGATTCTGGTCTGGCTCGCTGGCATGCTTTTCGTCAAGATTTCTGAGCCTGACGACGGCACTGCTACCCGCATGTACCCGCGCTATCTGCGCTATCTGGCTGCCGCCTCCGGCTTGGCCCTGACGATGACGCTGATTACCGGAACTATGGTCACCGGTGCCGGACCACACGCTGGAGATGCTTCGGTGCTCCCGGAGGATCGCCTCCAGCTACCGATTGTTGACCTGGCGCATATCCACGCTGGTTTTATGTACCTCTACCTTGGCCTGGTTATCGGCCTCATTTTCGGTCTGCTGGCCTCGGAAGCCTTTGCACCTGTGCGTAAGGTTGCCATCGCACTCGTTGTGTTCATTTTGGCTCAGGGCGTAGTTGGAATGATTCAGTATTGGTCCGGTGTACCGGAGGCATTGGTGCCGGTTCACGTTGCCGGATCTGGTATCTGCACCGCTTTGACTGCAGTACTTTTCCAGCACGGTTACCGCACTGTCGGTGGGAGCGCAGAAGTCACTGGCTCGCTTGAAGGCGATGCGGCTGCCGCCACTGTTGCTTCGGAGAAGAACGTCGAGGTTACCGCGTAGCTAGCTGCCGGTCAGCGGCTGTATTAACCACTGTGGTTACCGGCTGTTGATTCCTGCTTGAACCGCCTAAACACGCGCTTTGGTTGTGCGTGTTTAGGCGGTTCTGCTGTCTGCTCGGCTCCGTGTGCTCGGATGTGCGTTTCCCAGTGGCTAGCGGGCTGCGCGGGCGGTGCGGGCTGCGCGGGCGGTGCAAGGGGGCGGTCTGCCCACCTATCGATCCGAGTTACTGACTATGTTTATGACAGAAATCGCGCGAAAAATGGCCTGAAAGTGTCATAAACTCGCACAGTTTCACATTTGCAGCCCGTGCCCATCTCCACACACAAAAAGAGGCCCTTCCCGCAACCGGAAAGGGCCTCTTCAAAGGAGCTCAGCAGCTGCCCTAGAACATGCTCGAAATTGTCTGCAATCCGAGTACGGCATCGAGAGAAAGCGCCACACAGACGATAGACAAGTAGTTGTTCGACATGAAGAACAGCTTCATCGGCTTGATCTTGCCACCGGTCTTAACGTGGCGGTGCAGGTCAATGGCGCCCCACAGGAACCAGGCACCAGCGCCAACGGCGCCAATCAGATAGATCCAACCCGCGTACGGAACCAACAGCAGAGTGGTAATCACGGTCGCGGCGGTGTAGTAAATAATGCGCTTGGAAACGACGATTGCCGGCTTGACCACTGGCATCATCGGCACGCCAGCGGCCTTGTAGTCCTCCTTGTAGCGCAGGCCCAATGCCCAGGTGTGCGGCGGAGTCCAGAAGAAGATAAGCAGGAACAGGATGAATGCCTGCCACCAGTGAGCCAGCCCCGTAATCTCCGGGTTGTTGTCAGTGATCACGGCCCAGCCGACCATCACCGGCATACAACCCGCAGCGCCACCCCAAATTACGTTCTGATCAGTACGGCGCTTCAGCCACAACGTGTAGACGAAGATGTAGAAGGCAATCGTAATCAGAATGAAAACGGCGGCCAGCAGCGAGTTACACAGCAACCACAGCCATAGGAACGACGCAATCATCAAGACAGTGCCGAAAATCGCTGCCGCTCGACGGCTAACCTGGTTGCGCGCGAGCGGGCGACGGCGAGTACGGCGCATCTTCTGGTCAATGTCGTAATCCATGACCATGTTGAAGGTGTGCGCAGCTGCGGCACCCAACCAACCACCGAACAAGGTGAGAAGAATCAGTCCAACGTGAACATGACCGCGATCAGCCTGAAGCATTGCGGGAATGGCCGCGACGAGCAGGAGCTCGATAATTCTTGGCTTAGTCAGTGCAATATACGCCTTGACTGTTTCCAACAAAGCAATGTCCCTTTCACGCGCCATAAACAAACCCCCCGTTTACAGATAGTCGGATGTAACGGTCGGAAAGTTCCCGACGAGTTTTTCCGCAAAATTAAATGAGGGGCAGGCAATCAGTTTACCGGTAATCATAACGGTTCCAATAATGACCGTCGTAAAGCATGTGCGGCGCGCCCTCTGAGACTTATCTCTCAGCTATTCGGCCCGGTTTGAACCCGGAGCGCGCAATCCTAGTTAGTATGGAGGAGAATTTTACTAATCCATTTGGATACTAGGAGTCATTCACGTGACACTGTCGACTGAGCATGAAGCACGGGTTGTGCGCAACTACCCCTCGGACTGGTCTGACTTTGATACGAAGGCCGTTGATACGGCCCGTGTGCTGGCCGCAGACGCCGTTGAAAAGGCAGGTTCGGGGCACCCCGGCACTGCGATGAGCCTCGCACCGCTGGCTTACTCTCTTTACCAGCGCGTTATGCGCCATGACCCGAAGGATACGAAGTGGATCGGCCGTGACCGTTTCATTCTCTCCTGTGGTCACACCTCTCTGACGCAGTACGTCCAGCTGTACCTCGGCGGTTTTGGCCTGGAGCTCGATGACCTGAAGGCGCTGCGTACGTGGGACGCTCTCACCCCGGGTCACCCGGAGTACGGCCACACTGACGGCGTGGAAATCACCACTGGCCCGCTGGGTCAGGGGCTGGCGTCGGCTGTCGGTTTTGCCATGGCTTCGCGACGGGAACGTGGGCTGTTCGACCCGGAAGCTGCTCCGGGTGAGTCTCCGTTCGATCACTACGTGTACGTCATCGCTTCTGATGGTGACGTTCAGGAGGGTGTCACTGCCGAGGCCGGCTCGCTGGCCGGCACTCAGCAGCTGGGCAACCTGATTGTCTTCTGGGATGACAACGGCATCTCCATCGAGGACGACACCACCATTGCTTTCACCGAGAATGTCGCGGACCGCTACCGTGCTTATGGCTGGCAGGTCATTGAGGTTGACGGCGGCGAGGACGTCGCGGCACTCGAGGCTGCTGTCGAGGAGGCCAAGAAGGATACGGAGCGTCCGACCTTCATTCGCGTTCGTACTGTGATCGCTTACCCGGCTCCGACGAAGATGAACACCGGCGCATCGCACGGTGCTGCTCTTGGTGGCGAGGAGATTGTCGGCATCAAGGAAGCTCTCGGCTTCGATACCGACAAGAGCTTTGACGTCGCTGACGAGGTCATTGAGCACACTCGCAAGCTAGTTGAGCGCGGTGCTGAGGCTCATGCACAGTGGCAGGTCAAGTTCGACGAGTGGGCTGCGGCTAACCCGGAGCGCAAGGCTCTGCTGGACCGTCTGACCGCTGGCGAGCTGCCGGAGGGCTTCGACGCTGAGCTGCCGACTTGGGAGCCGGACGAGAAGGGTGTTGCCACCCGTAAGGCTTCTGAGGCTGCGCTGCAGGCACTGGGCAAGACCCTGCCGGAGCTGTGGGGTGGCTCGGCTGACCTGGCTGGCTCCAACAACACCGTCCTGAAGGGCGAGCCGTCTTTCGGTCCGAAGTCCATCACCACCGGCACCTGGACCACTGACCCGTACGGCCGCAACCTGCACTTCGGTATTCGTGAGCACGCTATGGGCTCGATCCTCAACGGCATTCTGCTCCACGGTGGTACCCGTCCGTACGGCGGCACCTTCCTTATCTTCTCGGACTACATGCGTCCGGCTGTCCGCCTGGCATCGCTGATGGGCATCTCCCCTATTTATGTCTGGACCCACGACTCCATTGGTCTGGGCGAAGACGGTCCGACGCACCAGCCTGTTGAGCAGCTGGCTTCGCTGCGCGCTATCCCGGGTGTGTCCACTGTCCGCCCGGCTGACGCTAACGAGACCGCTCAGGCTTGGGCCGCTGTTCTTCAGGGAGAGGCAGGCCCGAAGGCTCTGGCTCTGACCCGCCAGAACGTTCCGGTCCTGGAAGGTACCAAGGAGAAGGCCGCTGAGGGCGTCCGTCGTGGTGCGTACGTGCTTGTCGACGGTGCCAAGGAGACCCCGGACGTCATCCTGATGGCTACCGGTTCGGAAGTTCACCTCGCTGTCGAAGCTGCTGACAAGCTGGCTGAGGAAGGCGTCAGCGCCCGCGTTGTCTCCGTTCCGTGTCTTGACTGGTTCGAGCAGCAGGACGATGCCTACCGCGAGCAGGTTCTGCCGAAGTCCGTCCGCGCTCGTGTCTCGGTTGAGGCCGGTATTGCAATGCCGTGGTACCGCCACCTGGGTGATGCTGGTCGCGCTGTCTCCCTGGAGCACTTCGGTGCATCGGCTCCGTACAAGGAGCTGTTCGAGAAGTTCGGCATCACAGCAGAGGCTGTTGTCGATGCCGCCAAGGAGTCCATCGAGGCTGCTAAGTAAGTTTGTTAAAACCTGGCGCTATCGGCCGCTGTCGGGACGGGATTTGTGAAAACCGTACCGCGCTCCGGTAGCGCCAGTATTGTTTGTGACGCACAGTAGTTTAAGGACATACAACTTTTAGCGAAGTCTTTAGGCAACGAAGCGGTATTGACAGAAAGGCGTTAAACACTATGGGAAGCACCACGATGGAAGCGCTCGCCAAGGTAGGGACTTCGGCGTGGCTCGACGATCTTTCGCGCCAGCGCCTCACCTCGGGCGATTTGAAAAATCTGATTGAAGAGCTTCGGGTTGTCGGTGTCACTACTAACCCGGCAATCTTCTCTTCGGCGATGACCGCCGGTGAGGATTACGACTCTCAGCTGGCGCAGCTCACTGCAGAGGGTGCGAACTCGGCAGATGCTGTGTTCGCGATGGCAATCGACGACGTCCGCGATGCCTGTGACCTTTTCGCTGGTGTATCCGAAGAAACCGACGGTGTCGATGGCCGTGTGTCCATCGAGGTCGATCCTCGCTACGCCGACAACTACGAGGCCACGATTGCGCAGGCCCGTAAGCTCTGGGAGCGCGTCGGCAAGCAGAACGCGATGATTAAGATTCCGGCGACCGATGCTTCCCTGCCGGCTGTCACCCAGGCTCTGTCCGAGGGAATCTCGGTAAACGTCACCCTGATTTTCTCGGTGGAGCGTTACCTGCAGGTCATTGATGCGTTCATCGAGGGCATTGAGCGTGCGAAGGACAACGGCGTGGACCTGGCTTCGGTCCACTCTGTTGCGTCGCTGTTTGTTTCCCGCGTTGACACCGAAATCGATGCTCGCCTGGACAAGATCGGCTCCGAGGAGGCCCTGGCTCTGCGCGGCAAGGCTGGTCTGGCCAATGCCCGTGCAGCTTACGCCAAGTTCGAGGAGACTTTCTCGGCGCAGAATATTCGCTGGGCACAGCTGGAAAACGCCGGTGCTAAGCCGCAGCGCCTGCTGTGGGCTTCGACCGGTGTGAAGAACCCGGCTTACCCGGACACCCTCTACGTCACTGAGCTGGCTGCACCGCAGACTGTGAATACCATGCCGGAGAAGACGCTGCGTGCTGCCGCGGGCTTCGAGGGCGAGGTTCGCGACGCCGTCAGCGGCCAGGGTGACGCAGCCAATGCCGTTATGACTCAGCTCAGCGAGATTGGCATCGACCTCGATGACGTCTTCGCTGTCCTGGAGCGCGAGGGCGTGGAGAAGTTCGTGGACTCCTGGCAGTCCTTGCTCGAGTCGATTGCACAGCGCATGGAGCAGCTGAAGTAAGCCTGCTGATTATCTAGGTGCCTGTTGGTAGTGGCTGCGTTTCTGGCTGGCGCCAGCAGGTCGCCTGGCGATCCGAGTTACTGACTGCGGTTATGTCAAAAACGGCCCGAAAAATAGCCTGAAGGTGTCATAAACTTGCACAGTTTCACATCTGCAGCCCGTAACTTTTGGGGTTGTCAGTTTCGGTTCGCCTGTTGTGTTACTTAACCCGCATGTTCAACGTTGGACATGAAAAAGCTCCCCTGCGCGGGGAGCTTTTCTATTGGTGCTAGGACGTGGCGAAGGTGGGACGCACAGAGGGCAGTGGGCGTTTGTCTTCCTTTAAAGCCCAGGCCATCACGAACGCAGAGATTACGGCGATGATTGAGGCAAAGATCGGCACAGCCGGCCAGGGGGCACCCGGTACGGAGTCGGTCACGTCCAGCAGATAGCTGAAGAGGAAGAGCGTGGCCAGGGCCAGGCCAATGGTAATTGATCCTGCACGAGTGCCCTTCGCGCCGGCGACGGTGCCGACTGCGGTGCTCGCCACGGTAGTCATGAGGAAGCTCAAGAAGACGCACAGCGCGGTGAGCAGAACTGTGGTGTAGTTCTGCCCGGAATCCTCAATCATGTACAGCTCCCCGTTAGTGTCCGGAAACAGGGCCGGTCCGGAGGTGACAATGAAGCTATCGAATCCGCGGTAGTAACCGGACTTGTTCTGCTCGATGACCATCGCCGTGACGATGAAGGCGGTAGCCACCAACGATGTGCCCAAGATTGCGATGATTGCGGAGCGTACCCAGCGGGCGGTGCTCACGCCGTAGTCACGCAGGGTGACCGAACGCCGGGCTGTGATGAGGAAGAGGATGCCCAGCGCGATAATGCCAAGCAAGGTGTTGCCGGTTCCGCTGCCTACGAGCATGCGCCCGAAGGCCGAGTACAGGATGGCCACGGCGGCAACACCGAGGAAGGTTTTCTTGTTGGTCGCGATGAAAGCTCCGGTGCTCATTTCTTGCTCCGTTCGATGTAGGAGGAGGTGCTTGCGAGGTCGATGAGGGCCGCGGGGTCGAGGTAGCTCACCTCAACGCCGAGGGCGCGGGCATGCGCAGCGGCAGACGAACTGAGCTCTGTAGCCAGGATTGCCTCGCAGCGCTCGCCGAGGGTTTTCTTAGCGAGCACTGGGCCGGCCACCTGCGCCACGAGATCCGTAGGGCCTCGCAGCACCGGATGGCTAGCGCGCAGCTTATCGACGTCATAGGGCCCGTACGCATCCTGCTTGTGGATGACAATCAAGGTGTCGACTAGGCCGGCTAGATCCTGGGAGTGCTGCGAGGTGACCACAATGTTGGCCGATTCGGCCGAGTCGATAAGCATGCCGCGCAATGTGGCGCGGTGCTCGACATCGAGGCCGTTGAAGGGCTCGTCGAAAAGCAATGCTTCCTTGCCCGATGCCAGGGTGGCAGCGGCGATGAGCAGCTGGCGCTGGCCCAGGCTGAGCTTTTTGATAGGGGTGTCAGCGGGGAAATCGAGGAGGGACTCCGCGTGGGGCACATCGAGCTGATCCCAGCCGGTGCGCAGGATCTGGAAATATTCGCGCGGGGTGGCACCGAAGACCTGGGTGTCGGGTGCAGCCTTCGCCAGGGCCGCCGTAGGCATCTGCGCGAGGGTACGCAGGTAGTAAGTCTTGCCGGCGCCGTTGGGGCCAATCACGCCGTAGATGCTCATTTCTCCTCCTCCAGCATGGCGATGATGTCGTGGAGCGTGAGGCCGAGAATGCCGGCCTCCGCTTTTAACGGCTCGATGTAGGTGCGCTGGAACGCTTCACGACGCTCAGCGCGAATGCGCTCACGGGCATCTGGAGTGACAAACATTCCGAGTCCTCTTTTCTTCTCCACAAGCCCCACCATCGACAGTTCCGTCATGGCCTTGGCGGCCGTGGTTGGGTTGACCTGATAAAACTCCGAGAGCTCCTTGGTTGAAGGGGCACGATCCTCAGCCGAGAGCTCCCCGGACAAAATCATTGATTTCAGATCCTCGGCGATCTGGACGTAGATGGGCCGAGGGTCCGCCTCCTTCGCCTGCATATACACCTCCATGGTTTATGGGTATACCACCTAGGTCATAAACCTAAGGCAGAAGAAAGGGACCCGTCAAGGCCCCATCGGAGGAATCGGAAACGATTCCACCGGACTTTTCTCGATATGACATTATGTAAACCGTGAGTGATTCTCTGCAACGCAACGATTCGAACTCCCCTACTGCCAGCTCTCCGCACAACGGAGACGACAGCACCAACCACGACGGATACATCAACCCGCTGCGCGACCCACAGGATAAACGCTTGCCGCGTATTGCGGGCCCGGGCGGCATGGTGATTTTCGGAGTGACGGGCGATCTGGCCCGAAAGAAGCTTCTGCCTGCCATTTACGATCTGGCCAACCGCGGTCTGCTGCCCGCCTCCTTCGCGTTAGTTGGCTACGGTCGTCGCGAATGGTCGAAACAGGACTTTGAGGATTATGTGCGCACCGCAGTGGAACAGGGCGCCCGCACAGACTTCCGTGAGAGTGTCTGGCAGCGCCTGGCTGAGGGCATTCACTTTGTCACCGGTACCTTCACCGATGACGAGGCCTTCGATCGCCTGGCCGCACAACTTGAGGAGCTCGATCGCTCCCGCGGCACCGCTGGCAACTGGGCCTACTACCTGTCCATTCCGCCAGCTAACTTCCCCGATGTCTGTCATCAGCTCGATCGTTCGGGGCTGGCGCAGTCGGGCGAGGATTATTGGCGTCGCGTGATTATTGAGAAGCCATTCGGACACGACCTAGCCTCCGCTCAGGAACTCAACCGGATTGTGAACTCGGTCTTCCCAGAAGACGCCGTGTTCCGCATCGACCACTACTTGGGCAAGGAAACCGTCCAGAACATTTTGGCCATGCGTTTTGCCAACCAGTTGTTCGATCCGATGTGGAATTCTCACTACATTGACCACGTTCAGATCACCATGGCCGAGGACATCGGTTTGGGTGGTCGCGCCGGTTACTATGACGGTATCGGTGCGGCTCGTGACGTAATTCAGAACCACCTACTCCAGCTGCTGGCACTGGTGGCAATGGAAGAGCCCATCGCCTTTACCCCGGAAGAGCTGCAGGCGGAAAAGATTAAGGTTCTGCGTGCCGTCGAGCCAGTGCGTCCGTTTTCGAAATACACCGCACGTGGCCAGTACACCGCGGATTGGCAGGGCAGCAACTTTGTGCCGGGGCTGCGCGATGAGGAAGGATTCGACCCCGAGTCCACGACCGAGACCTACGCCGCTTGTACGCTCCAGATCAATTCTCGTCGTTGGGCCGGTGTCCCCTTCTACCTGCGCACCGGCAAGCGCCTCGGCCGTCGCGTCACTGAAATTGCGCTGGTCTTTAAGTCCGCACCGCACTTGCCTTTTGCGGAGACGATGACTGCCGCTCTCGGCCAGAACGCCATGGTGATTCGAGTCCAGCCAGACGAGGGCGTGCTCATGCGCTTCGGCTCGAAGGTTCCGGGCTCGGCCATGGAGGTACGCGATGTCAACATGGACTTCTCCTACTCCGAGGTGTTTACCGAGCAGTCGCCAGAGGCCTACGAGCGCCTGATTCTGGATGCGCTTCTCGACGAGGCCAGCCTCTTCCCCACTAATGAGGAAGTCGAGCTGTCCTGGAAGATTCTTGACCCCATCATCGAGTACTGGGCCAAGCGCGGTCGTCCCGAGGGCTACCCCGCAGGTTCGTGGGGGCCTTCCTCCGCTGACCACATGCTCGAGCGCGACGGTCGCGCTTGGCGACGGCCATAGGTTGCCGACCTCTCAGTTCTTAAGAATTTTCTGACAGAAAGAACACTTTCATGATTGTCAATTTGCCAGACACTGACACCGCGAGCATTGCTCGTCAGTTGGTGCAGCTTCGAGAGCAGGGCGGCATCGTCACCACGGGCCGTGTCCTCACCCTGATTGTTTTGGCCAAAAGCGAAGACGACCTGGAAAACATTATTTCCACGGTCAACTCCGTTTCCCGCGAGCACCCATCCCGTGTGCTGGTATTGGTCTCCGATGATCCACGCCTGGACAATCGCCTTGACGCGGAGCTCCGCGTCGGTGGTGATGCCGGTGCCGCTGAGATCGTCGTTATGCATATGTCCGGTGAGATTGGTCAGCACCACAGCTCTGTGGTGACTCCCCTGTTGCTACCGGATACGCCGGTCGTGGCGTGGTGGCCGTCTGAGGCGCCGCAGGTCCCAGCGGCGACACCAATCGGCCGGATTGCCCAGCGCCGTATCACCGATTCACTCTGTGACCCGAATAGCAACGCTATCTACACGCGCCGTACGGGCTACACGCCCGGCGATTCCGACCTGAGCTGGTCGCGGCTGACGAACTGGCGCGGTGTGTTGGCATCCGCTTTCGACTTGCCGCCGCACTCGCCGGTGACCTCCGTGTCCATCTACGGCCCACAGGACTCGCCATCGGTCGAGGTCGCCGCCGGATGGTTGGCAGATCGCCTGGGGCTGCCGGTCAACCGTTACTCCACCGGTGAGAAGAAGATTCCGGTGGACGAAAAGGGCCGCGCCAAGCCACCGGTGACCTCCGTCGCCTTTGAGCGTGAAAATGGCCAGACTTTGCGTATCGATATTGAAAGCGCCACCACTGCATCGGTCACCAACGGAGAAAAGCCCCCGTTCAAGGTTGCAGTATCGCGTCCAACACGCTCCGAATGTTTGGCAGAGGAGCTGCGTCACCTCGACCACGATACTGCCTACGGACGTGCCCTGCGTGGCCTCAGTCAGATTCACACGGTGGGAATGCAATCTCCGACGTCCACAACAACTAGCTTCGCTAACGAACCAGGAGTCTCTGACAAGTGACCACCGATAACGCCTCGAATACCGTCCCTGCCCCTCAGTTCCACCGCGCCGCTGACCAGGCGGGCATCGTCGAGGCTGCACGTCAGCGCTTCATCGATGCGGTTGTCGCCGTCCACCATGGCAACGCCTCTCCGGTCACCGATGACGGTTTCGTACGCGTCGTTCTCACCGGTGGCGGCGCGGGTACCGCTTTGCTCAGTGCGCTTGCCGACGATTCCGGAGACATCGACTGGAACCGAGTCCTGGTGTTCTTCGGAGATGAACGCTTTGTCGCTGCCGACTCGGCAGATCGCAATGCGTTGGCTGCTCGTAAGCGTCTCTTGTCCCCTGTCGGCGTGCCGGAGGAAAACATCTTCGAGTTTGCCGCTGCCGACAGCGGCGTGACCACCACGGAGGCCGCCGAAAGCTACGAAGCGATCGTTCGGGAGAAGGCTCCAAATGGCTTTGACCTTCACCTTCTCGGTATGGGCGGAGAGGGACACATCAACTCGATTTTCCCACATACCGCAGCGCTGGCTGAGCAGGAACGCTTGGTCGTGGACGTGCATAACTGCCCGAAGCCACCGCCGACCCGCATCACGCTGACGATGCCGGCCATCGCCAGCTCTCAGCGTGTGTGGCTACTTGTAGCGGGCGGCGAAAAGGCTGAGGCAATTGCAGCTATCGCTCAGCAGGACGACCCAGCGCAGTGGCCGGCGGCCGGGGTTCGCGGTGTTCAGGAAACCGTTGTCTTTGTTGACGATGCTGCGGCTGCGCAGCTCTAGGCTTCCGCTTCACCGCTAACAGCCCAGAACCAGCAAATTCCCGTCGATAAGCGAAATGCTATCGACGGGAATTTTTATTGCTTAAAGGGGCTCATCGTAAAAATGAGTGTATTTTGGTTCGGAATCCGCCGGTGTCCAGCAGTGCTCTGGTGATGTAGTGGGTGAGGTTGCGGAAGCCTAGGGCGGTACCGCGCAGGTGTTCGATTCTGCCGTTGATGGCTTCGGTGGGACCGTTGCTGGTGCCGATATGATCGAAGTAGGCCAAGATGTCATCAGCCCGGCGTTTCATCGTCCGGCCCAACGTCTGCAGCTCTTTGAGCGTGTTGGGGACCCCGTGGCTGATGGAAGCAATGAGTTTGCGGAACCGTTTTTTGGCTTGCTTCTTGTTGGGGTTGCGGTAGGCGGCGACAATCTTTTGGTAGATGTCATAGGTGGTCTTGACCGGGGCATGGTCCGGGTTGGCAAACACGGCATCCCGGCGGGCTTGTTGTTGTTCGGTCAGATACTCTTTGCCGGTTTTTAGCACTTTGCGGATCCCATACAATGGGTCCCCGTTGCGACCACGCCGGCTCAGGGTGGCTTGTTGGATGCGTTGTCGAACCTTATCCACGGCCTGACCGGCCAGGGCCACCACATGGAAGGGATCCATGACCGTGGTGGCCTCAGGCAGGGTTTCAGCTGCTGCGGTTTTATACCCGGTGAACCCATCCATGGCCACGATCTCAATGCCGGCCCGAAACGCGCTGGTTTGCGCTTCTAACCAGGTGATGAAGGTTTGTTTGGACCGGCCCGGGACCATATCCAATAACCGTGCCGGGCCTGTGCGGTCTGCCACGGGGGTCAAATCGATGACCACGGTGACATACCGGTTACCCCAGCGGGTGTGGCGCCACACGTGCTCATCGACCCCCAACACTCTGACCCCATTGAGCCGGTTGGGATCGTCAATGAGCAACCGCCGACCCGTGGTCAGCACCGCGTCGTTGGCGGTATGCCAGGACACGCCCAGATTGGCCGCCACCCGGGCAATGGATAACCGGTCGATGACTACCGATTTCAACGCCCACAACGCGGCAGCATGCGAGAGTTTGGCCTCCGGAGCCACCACGGATGTGGTGTCTTGTTGCCAGACACGGGCACAGGTATCGCACCGGTAGCGGCGTAACCGCACATGCAAGTGGGTGGGCCGCCAACCCACCGGCACATGCGTGACTTTGCGCACCACACTGCCTCGCACTGTGGCTTCAGCACCGCAATGCCGACAGAACTGATCGGCCTCCACGACTCGACATTCCAGCACGGCTTGCTCGGCGGTGACGTGTTGACCGGTCACGGTGACGCCGGAATTGCTCAGCAGGCAAAAGGCATCAAGATCTGGGCGCGAGAAGGTAAGCTGGTGCATGTCGAGGTCTTTCTTCAGATGTGTGGTTTCGTCACTTCCATCTTCGGAAGACCTCGACTCTTTTTACGCCTTCAACACACCCCGATCACCAAACCCATCTACACCCAAAATTCCGAAGAGCCGGATATCTCGTGGGGGTTTCCTACACCCACTGGGCGGTTTTTGATATCAAACCCGAAACCGATATCTACTGGACGGCCGCCGATATCGGCTGGGTCACCGGGCACTCCTATATCGTCTACGGGCCGCTGGCCAATGCGACCACCTCGGTGCTGTATGAGGGCACCCCGGATACTCCGCATCGGGGGCGCTGGTGGGAGATCGTGCAGAAATACGGCGTGACGATTCTGTACTGTGCGCCCACCAGTATCCGTACGTTCATGCGCTGGGGTCGCGATATCCCGGCCGAATATGACCTGTCGTCGCTGCGGTTGTTGGGCAGCGTGGGTGAACCGATCAACCCCGAAGCGTGGATGTGGTACCGCGAGCACATCGGGGGCAATAACGCACCGATCGTGGACACCTGGTGGCAGACCGAAAACGGCCATATTCTGATCAGCCCGCTACCCGGGGTGACCGCCACGAAACCCGGGGCCGCGATGCGCGCCCTGCCCGGCATTACGGCCGATATCTATGACGAAGCCGGCGTTCCGGTAGAACCCGGCAACGGTGGCTATCTGGTGATCACCGAACCGTGGCCCGGCATGCTGCGCACCCTGTGGGGCGATGAGGAACGGTATCAGAAAACCTACTGGTCACAGTACCCTGGCGTATATTTTGCCGGTGACGGCGCGAAATTCGATAAGGACGGCGATATTTGGGTCCTGGGCCGGGTCGATGATGTGCTCAATGTTTCCGGGCACCGGATGTCGACGGCAGAAATTGAATCGGCGTTGGTCGCCCATGCGATGGTTGCTGAGGCCGCTGTGGTCGGGGCCCAAGATGAAACCACCGGGCAGGCGATCGAGGCGTTTGTGATTCTGCGCGAAAGCGCTCAGCAACTCGACGACGCCGTCGGGGTCCTGCGTGATCATGTTCGTGCCGCGATCGGACCGATTGCGACACCGCGATCAATCACCGTGGTCACTGACCTCCCCAAGACCCGCTCGGGTAAGATTATGCGCCGTCTGCTCAAAGATCTCGCCGAAGACCGCGAGATTGGTGATACCACAACCTTGGCCGATGCTTCGGTCATGGAGACTATCCAGCAGCAGGTTCGCGCCGCTCGGGCCCAATAGCGCTTACCCCAGTTCGACGAGCACCACCCCCGCCATGATCAGCACCAGTCCCAAGATCATGCGCGGGGTTAACGGCTCTTTCCAGATGATCCGCGCCAGCACTGCGATGAGCGCGACACCGATAGCTGACCAGATGCCGTAGGCAATGGCCACCGGCATGCCGTAGGAGATAGTAACCGCTAAGAAAAAGAAAGCGAGCCCGTAGAACACCACGAGTGGCAGGATCCAGATTTTCTTCCGAAAGCCATCCGAAGCACGCAGACTCAGGGTAGCGATAATTTCAGAAACGATCGAAAAGGACAGAAACAGCCAGCTCATGATTCCAACACCTCAGCTTTGCCTGGATCGCGCTGGCCGGTTTGGACAATGAAGACGCCGGCCATGATGGTGACAATGCCGATGATCGCCGTTAAGCTGAGCGTTTCATGGAATAACACGGCACCCAGAACCGCGACCAGGGCAACTCCGGCTGCTGCCCAAATTCCATAGGCAATGCCGATTGGAATACCTCTTCCCAGGGCGAGTCCCAAGAGGGTGAAAGCAATGATGTATCCGATGACCACCCCGATGGCATAGAGCGGTTGATCAACGGCTGCACGCAGGCACATGGTGCCAAGCGCCTCGGCAACAACCGCCCCGATCAGTAACAGCCAGCTTTTGAGCATGTGGGATTTCCAACTTCCGTAATGAGTCCGGGCTTACTCTATCAATCGCGTCCGACCACTTCAACACACCCCGATCACCAAACCCATCTACACCCAAAATTCCGAAGAGCCCTTAAAGGCCTGCGGTGGGGCGTGCTGCGTGCGGAACCTACCAGCCGAAAGTATTGAACAGCAGCAACAGGACAATGCAGAGCAACCAGATAATCACGGTCACAATAGTGACGCGGTCAAGGTTCTTCTCCACCACAGTCGAACCGGACAGATTCGACTGCATGCCGCCACCAAAGAGGCTGGACAGTCCGCCACCCTTACCCTTGTGGAGCAGGATGAACAGCGTCATCAGGATTGATGTGATGACCAGGACAATCTGAATGGCGAGGTACACGCGCACTTCCTTTTGAAACGTCGCTTCTTTAAGAACTCCAACTATACTAGCGCAATTGCTCCGCTGGCTAGGTATCCCTAGCCGTATCCCTAGGCGAATTCCTAGCCGGAGTTGCGCAGTGCAGTTGCCAGACCATTCATGGTCAGCTGAATGCCCCGACGCACCTTGTCGCGATTATCGCCGGCACGGTAACGACGCAGCATCTCCAGCTGGATGATGTTCAGCGGCATAAGGTACGGGAAGCGCATGTCCACCGAGCGCCTGAGCAGCGGGTTGTCCTCCAGCAGGTGCTTGTACCCGGTTACCTTCAGGAACATCTCCAAAGTCAGGTCGAACTCAGCATTGATGATGCCGTAGATGCGCTCACCGTCGGCCTTATCTTGGCACAGGCTAGCGTAGGCGCGCGCCAGGTTGAGGTCAGCCTTGGACATGACCTGCGCCATGTTCGACAGCACCGAATTGAAGAACGGCCAAATCTCGTTGAGCTGACGGAGCTCAGCCAGGCGGGAACCGTCTTCGTCCTCGCCGATCCACTCCTGCAGTGCAGAGCCGACACCAAACCAGCCCGGCACCATAGAACGCTGCTGCGACCAGGACAGTACCCACGGAATTGCGCGCAGGTCAGAAATGGTCTGGGTCTGCTTGCGTGAGGTCGGACGCGAACCGATGTTCAGGCTGCCGATCTCATCGACCGGGGTCGACGACGTGAAGAAGTCAATAAAGCCCGGGTCCTCGTGCATGAGCTTCGAGTAGGCCTCGCGAGACAGGTCGGAAATCTCCGACATAATCTCGTGGGCGCGAGCCGGGTTCTTCAGATCATCGACGTCGAGCAGAGTCGACTCAATCGTTGCCGAAACCAGCGCGGCGAGGTTCCTGCGTGCCGCTGCAGGGTGACCGTACTTGGCAGAGATAATCTCGCCCTGCTCGGTGATACGCACCGACCCCTGGACTGCGCCGGAAGGCTGCGCCAGGATTGCCTCGTAGGACGGACCGCCACCACGGCCGACAGTACCTCCGCGGCCGTGGAAGAGACGCAGGCGAATGTCGTTGTCCTTCGCGGCTGCCACGATTGCGACCTCCGCGTCGTAAAGCGCCCAGTTTGCAGCGAAGTACCCGCCGTCCTTGTTGGAGTCGGAGTAGCCGAGCATGACTTCCTGCAGATCTCCGCGTGCGGACACGTATGCGCGGTAGACCGGAATGTCCCACGCAGCACGCAGCACGTCGGCACCAGCCTGCAGGTCTTCGATGGTTTCGAACAGCGGGATGACGTCAACAGAACCGGTCGGCTGGGAGCCATTCGGGCGAATCAGACCGACTTCCTTGAGCAGAATCATCGGCTCCAGCAGGTCGGAGACCGATGTACACATCGAAATGATGCAGTGCGGTACCGCGTCGTGACCGTACTTGCGCACCGCACGAGATGCCGCACGCATAATGCCTAGCTCGCGAGCCGTAGCTTCGGAAAGATCTGCGGAAGTCGAAACCAGCGGACGGGAGGACTGCAGTTCCTTGGTCAGCAGCTCGACCTTGTCAGCTTCCTTCAATCCCGCGTAGTTGTCCACCACACCGGCAGCGGAGAACAGCTCGGTGAGGATTTCCTCATGAGAGTCCGAATTCTGGCGGATATCAATCGAGTACAGGTGGAAACCAAATACCTCCACTGAATCCATCAGGTCGCGCAGGCGGTGATCGGCGATGAGGTCATCGTGGCTGGACCGCAGGGAGTCGTCGATAATCGAGAGCTCTTCAAGTAGCTCCTCGGCGCTGTCATACGGAGTGAATTCCGACCAGTCGCCCTCGATGATGGACTCGTCGAAGAAGTTCACCGCTGTTGCCGCCACGCGACCGCGGATACCGTGAACCGCACGACGGTACGGCTCATCTTCGCGGTTAGGAACGTCATTGTGGCCGCGGCTGGCCAGAGCGACCAAATCCACGGTGACCTTGGTCAGGCGGTCGCTGAGACTGAGCTCGCGCTCCAGCAGGTGCAGCTGCGAGAAGTAGTGACGCAGGATCGTACCCGCCGCCCTATCGGAGGCATAGCGCAGCGTCTCCTCTGTCACGTATGGGTTGCCGTCGTGGTCACCGCCAATCCACGAGCCCATGCGAATCGTTGGGTTAGCCGGCAACTTGTCCCCGCCGAGCTGACGCAAGTGCTTGACGACGTCTCGGTTAATCTGTGGCACAGCTTCCAGCAGAGAAAGCTGGTAGTAGCGAAGACCAACTTCGACCTCGTCGCGAATATCCGGGCGGTTCATGCGAATCAGAGCCGTTTGCCACAGCGTCAGGATCCGGCGACGGATATCGGCATCAATCTCAGCGAGTCGGTCCGCGGTGCGCGCATTCATCGGGGCTGCCTGGATCTCGTGGCGGCGCCGCATTGCGGCCGTGATGTGCTTCTGCACATCGAACACTGTGCGACGACGAGTTTCCGTTGGGTGTGCGGTCAGAACCGGGACGACCTCAATGTGGTCCATCATGTCCGCAATCGCGCCGCCGGAAACCTTGGCGTCGCGAAGCTTCTGCCATGTTGCCTCCAGCGTGGAGTCCTGCGGTGGATCGCCAGCATCGAGAGATGCCTCGATGCCCAGCTCCTCGTGCAAATCCTCAGCGAGGTTGGCCAAAAGTGCGAAGTGCGTGAAAGCACGGATGACAGGGCTTGCCTCGGCTGGGTCAATATCGCGGAAGAGGCCGGTGAGCTTCTCGATGTCGCCATCGCCACGATGGAGTTCGAAGGCTGCACGGCGAGCATTTTCGACCAGGTTAAAGACCTCGTCACCCTCTTGCTCGCGGATTACCTGCCCAAGAATTCGACCCAGGTGGCGAATATCCTCCCAGAGCAAGTCCTGCTGCTTCGCGGTAGCGGTCGATGAGGATTGCTCATTGCTTGCAGTGTGTCGGTCAGTGTCACCATGTACTTGTTCGTTCATTGAGCACGTCCTTTGAAAATTGCCGGGCATTCCAAGTGGAAAGCCTCGGGAAATGTATCGCGCTAAAACATTGCCAGTCGGTGTGCCTGGATTGAGTCCGCCTAAAGGCAATAACCCCGAATCGGTTTTATGAGAATCAATAAAACCAATCCGGGGTCGCGCATGGCGCCTATCTTATCAGTTGTTCTGAATTTATATGCACTTAGGCGTTCTGAGCGGCATCTGCAGCAAGTGCGCAGAGCTTCGCGAATGCTTCACCGTCGAGCGAAGCGCCACCGACGAGGCCGCCGTCGACGTCGGGCTTGCCGACGATCTCAGCGACGTTCTCGGCCTTGACGGAACCACCGTAGAGGATGCGCATCTCCTTTGCGATGTTCTCGTCCGCAATTTCTGCGACGGTCTCGCGGATAGCTGCACAGACTTCCTGCGCGTCTGCAGCCGATGCGACCTTACCGGTGCCGATAGCCCAGACAGGCTCGTAAGCGATGACGGTCTTGGCCAGCTCAGCGTTGGTCAGGTTAGCCAGGGAGCCCTTGACCTGAGAGACAACGTACTCGACGTGCTCTTCGGCCTCTCGGACCTCCAGCGGCTCGCCGACACAGACGATTGGGTTCATGCCCTCGCGCAGTGCTGCCTTGGCCTTCTTTGCGACCAGCTCATCGTCCTCTGCGTGCATATCGCGACGCTCGGAGTGACCGACGACGACCCAGGTGCAGCCGAGCTTTGCCAGCATCGATGCGGAAATCTCGCCGGTGTAAGCGCCGGACTCGTGGACTGAGACATCCTGCGCGCCGTAAGTGACGCCGAGCTTATCGCCCTCAACCAGAGTCTGGACCGAACGCAGGTCGGTAAACGGCGGGATGACAGCGACGTCAACCTTGTCGTAGTACTCCTTTGGCAGAGCGAACGCGAGTTTCTGCACCACACCGATAGCTTCGAGATGGTTCAGGTTCATCTTCCAGTTACCAGCAATAAATGGTGTACGTGCCATAGTGGTGGAATTCACTTCCCTATCAATTAGCGGATTTTTAAGCGATGAAAATCCGGTGGTGGAAAAATCTTAGTCTTCCAGGACGGAGACGCCCGGCAGAGTCTTACCCTCGAGGAACTCCAGCGAAGCGCCACCACCAGTGGAGATGTGGCTGAAGCCGTCCTCGTTCAACCCCAGAGTACGTACTGCTGCTGCGGAGTCGCCGCCACCGACGACGGAGAAGCAACCGTTGTTAGTGGTGGCATCGATGATGGCCTGTGCAACCTCGCGGGTACCAGCTGCGAAAGCCTCCATCTCGAACACGCCCATCGGACCGTTCCAGAACACAGTCTTGGACTCAGCCAGCACCTTGCCGAATGCCTCAGCGGAAGCCGATCCGATGTCCAGGCCCATCCAGCCTTCCGGAATCTCGGTGGCATCGACGACCTTGTTTTCAGCGTCAGCAGCGAACTTGTCGGCCACGACTACGTCGGTTGGCAGAACAATCTTTTCGCCGTAGCGGTCCAGCAGATCCTTACAGGTGTCAATCATCTCTTCCTGCAGCAGGGACGCACCAACGTCGTAGCCCTTGGCAGCCAGGAAGGTGAAGCACATGCCGCCGCCGATGACCAGGGAGTCAACCTTCGGCGCGAGAGCCTCAATAACGCCCAGCTTGTCGGAAACCTTGGAACCGCCGAGCACGACGGTGTACGGCTTCTCCGGGGTCTCTGCGACCTTGCGCAGAACTTCAAGCTCAGCCTGAACCAGGTTGCCGGCGTAGTGCGGCAGCTTCTTAGCGACGTCGAAGACGGAAGCCTGGGCGCGGTGAACAACACCGAAACCGTCGGAAACAAATGCTCCGTCCGGAACAAGTGCGGCCAGCTCGGCTGCGAATTCGGCGCGTTCTGCCTCGTCCTTGGAGGTCTCGCGCGGATCGAAGCGGACGTTCTCCAACAGGAGTACATCGCCCTCGGTCAGACCATTTGCGCGCTCGTGCGCGTCCTCACCGGAGACATCACCGGCGAGCGCGACGTACTGCTCCAGGCGCTCAGATAGCGCCTCAGCGACCGGGGCCAGGGAGAACTCGGACTTAACCTCGCCCTTCGGGCGACCCAGGTGAGCCATAACAACGACCTTGGCGCCGGCCTCGACAAGCGCGGACAGGGTGGGCAGCGAAGCATCGATTCGACCCGGATCGGTGATAACGCCGTCCTTCAACGGAACGTTAAAGTCGGAGCGGACGAGGACGTAACGGCCTTCAATACCTTCGTTGATCAGGTCTTTGACAGTCTTAACAGTCATCTCAATGAAATCCTTGTGAAAGTGTGTAAAAAACGGGCCGTGGGTGGCGTGCCCTACTCAGGCGCAACCACCCCGGCCCGTTCGGGGTCTGGGATTAACCAGGTGAGTTATTAGAGGCGCTCACCGACGTAGACAGCCAGGTCGACGAGGCGGTTGGAGTAGCCCCACTCGTTGTCGTACCAGGAGACAACCTTGACCTGATCGCCGATGACCTTGGTCAGCGGTGCGTCGAAGATCGAGGAACGCGGGTCGCCCTCGATGTCCTTGGAAACGATTGGGTCCTCGTTGTAGCCCAGAACACCCTTGAGCTCGCCCTCAGCAGCTTCCTTGATGGCAGCATTGACGGACTCGACGGTGACCTCGCTCTTCGCAGTGAAGGTCAGGTCGGTGACAGAGCCGGTCGGGGTCGGAACACGCAGTGCGTAGCCGTCCAGCAGACCCTTGAGCTGCGGCAGAACCAGAGCGACTGCCTTTGCAGCACCGGTGGAGGTCGGAACAATGTTCAGTGCAGCAGCGCGGGCGCGACGCAGGTCCTTGTGCGGAGCGTCGTGCAGACGCTGGTCACCGGTGTATGCGTGGATGGTGGTCATGAGACCGCGCTCGATGCCGAACTTGTCGTCCAGGACCTTAGCCATCGGAGCCAGGCAGTTGGTGGTGCAAGAAGCGTTCGAAATGATGTTGTGCTTCTCCGGGTCGTAGTCAGTGTGGTTAACACCGACAACGAAGGTTGCGTCTTCGTTCTTAGCCGGAGCGGAGATGATGACCTTCTTGGCGCCAGCCTCGATGTGAGCCTTGGCAGCGTTGGCATCGGTGAAGAAACCGGTGGACTCAATGACGATGTCGACCTCGTGCTTGCCCCACGGCAGGTCCTTCGGGTCGCGCTCAGCGTATGCCGCGATGCGCTTGCCGTTGACGGTGAGGGACTCATCGTCGTAGGTGACCTCTGCGTCAAGCTTGCCCATGATGGAGTCGTACTTGAGCAGGTGAGCCAGGGTCTTGTTATCAGTGAGGTCGTTTACAGCAACGACTTCCAGGTCAGCGCCCGCAGCGAGCAGGGAGCGGAAGAAGTTGCGGCCAATGCGACCAAAACCGTTAATACCTACACGAACCGTCACAATAATCTCCTTAATGGATTGGCGAATCGATGCCACTTGTCAGGGCGCTGATTGCGCTCCAACAGGTTCACTACAGAAGTGTACGTTGGGTTTTTCATTCGCGCAGCGGTGGTTTGGTGCGAAAATCCCAAATAAACGGAGATTTATCAAAAATTACGCACCTGACTAGGCATAACAGGTGCTTTACTCGTCAACTTCTTTGTCAAAAAGTTCGTCTGTAACGACTGCAGTTGTGGGGGGAATTCCGAGTTCGTTTGCTCTTTTGTCCGCCATGGAGAGCAAACGGCGGATGCGTCCTGCGACGGCGTCCTTGGTCATTGGCGGATTGGCCAGCTGCCCAAGTTCTTCCAATGAAGCCTGCTTGTGCTCGATGCGCAGCTGTCCTGCAGACACCAAATGGTCTGGTACATCGTCACCGAGAATCTCTAAAGCACGCTCTACTCGCGCTGCTGCAATAACGGCCGCACGAGCCGAGCGCCGCAGGTTGGCATCGTCGAAGTTTGCCAAACGAGTGGCCGTCGCTCGCACTTCACGACGCATACGCTGTTCTTCCCACTGCAGGCGAGTAGTCTGGGCTCCCATTCGCGTCAGCAGCGCACCGATTGCATCGCCCTCCCGGATGATTACGCGATCGCCACCGCGGGACTTATTCTCCTTGCTCTTAGCCGTAATTCCGAGCCTACGAGCACATCCCACCAATGCGAGTGCCGCTTCAGCAGAGGGAGCAGTGACTTCCAAAGCTGAGGACCGCCCCGGCTCAGTCAGTGAACCATGTGCCAAAAAAGCACCCCGCCATGCAGCTTCCTGATCAATTTTCTGCCCCATGATCAGCTTGCGTGGTAGCCCACGTACGGGACGTCCTGCAGAGTCAATCAGGCCAGTTTGCCTAACGACGAGTTCCGCGCCATCGGTTACCCGCACGATGTACTTCGAGGTCTTTCGCAAGCCACCGGGAGACAAGACATTGAGGCTGGCTTTGACATCGTAGAGTTCGGCCAGCATGGAGCGCAGGCGGCGTGCGACAGCGCCGGAATCCAACTCCGCCTCCAGCACAATCGAACCTGCCACCAGGTGGAGTCCTCCTGCGAAGCGGAACAGGGTCGCAATCTCCGCTGCCTGAGCGCTTTCCTGCGAAACTGACACGCGGGCTAGTTCGTCTTTGACCTTCGCCGTCAATGCCACGATGCTGTCCATCCTCATTTCATGTGTACGAGCTGGGTTTGGGCCTGGTTAATTTAGGTGAAATTAACCCCATTTGAGCTTTAGCAATAAACCTCAAGGATAGTATCCGGTACCAATCGAGTGGCAATTAGTTGATTGCCTGCTGCATCCCCGCAGGAGAATGCATAAAAACCCTCGATTGACAGGACGCTTTAGAGGAACTGACGAAGTGCGACAGCTAGCTTCTCCGGCGAATGTCGACCTGTCAAAGCTCCGTGGTCATCAACTTCTTGCACATCGGCGAAGACAACCTGCGCGTCTAGGCTATCCGCCGCTCGCTGCAGGTATTCTCGTTCGGTATCCGCGAGCGGCGTGTTGTCGTCGACAAGCACGTAATTGAGCTTCAAGTTAGGTGCATGCTGCGTGAGCATATGGATGTGCCGTTCGGAAGAAAAACCGGCGGTCTCCCCCGGCTCGGCGACAAGATTCAGCACCACGACGGTTGTGGCATTGGTTTCTTGCAGAGCATCCCGCAGCCCGGGCACCTGAAGATGTGGCAGAACCGAAGTAAACCACGAACCCGGACCCAGCGTCACCAAATCGGCATTGAGGATAGCTTCAATGGCCTCCTCGGATGCCGGCGGAGTCTCAGGAATCAGCCGGATTCGGCGCACCTGGCCAGGTGTCGTGGCCACTGCGACCTGGCCACGGACCTGGCGCACAACGCGAGCATCCTGCTCCAAGCCAACGACTTCGGCCTCAATCTCTAGCGGGATCGGCGACATGGGCACGACGCGACCCCGGATTTGCAGCAACCGGCCAATTTCGTCAAGCGCGTCGACTTCATTTCCCATCACACTGGTGAGGCCAGCGATAATCAGATTGCCAATCGCATGCCCTGCCAGTGCGCCAGTTCCGCCAAAGCGGTGCTGCAGTGTCTTTTCCCACAGATCGCCTTTTTCCGTATCTGCGGAAAGCGCGGCGAGTGCCATGCGAAGGTCTCCAGGGGGAATCTGCCCCAGCTCACGACGAAGGCGACCCGAGGATCCGCCGTCGTCGGCAACTGTGACCACCGCTGTGACATGGTCCGCAACCTGACGGTCAGCTCTCAGCGTGGCAAATAGACCATGACCGCCACCCAGACTGGTAATTGATGTCAATTTCTACACCTCCACGAAAACCGCTAGTTGCGGTCAATATCGCGGTGGACGACGTTGACGTTGATCCCGGAAACTCCCTCGAGCTTCTTAGCCAGCGCCTCCGACATGGCCACACTTCGGTGATGGCCTCCGGTGCATCCCACAGCGATAGTCATAAAACCCTTGCCCTCACGGCGGTACCCGGGCAAAACCAATTCAATCAAGTTTGTGACGTTGTCCAAAAACCCCTGAGACTCAGGTTGGGACAGCACGTAGTCGGCCACGGCTTTGTTGGTACCGCGGCCCGCACGCAGCTCAGGTACCCAATAGGGATTGGGGAGAAAACGGACGTCGAAAAGCATGTCGGCATCGCGCGGCGCACCGTGCTTAAACCCAAATGATTCGATGGTGATCTGCTGAATCTTGCTAGCGGTATCCGACAACTGATGCTCTAACTCACGGCGCAAATCGTGCACGCTCATGTCAGAGGTATCCACTACTAAATCCGACATGCCCTTTATTGGCAGCAACATCTGACGTTCAGCGGCAATACCCTGTGAAAGCGTGCCATTTTCCTGCAGCGGATGGGTGCGGCGGACAGAGTCGTAGCGGGCGATGAGGGTGTCGTCGTTGGCATCAAAGAAGATGACATAGGGCTGGCGCCCCTCATTGCGGAGTCCGTCGAGCACCTCCCCCAAACTGCCGGCGAACGCGCGCGAGCGCACGTCGGTGACGATAGCGAGGCGCTCTACTGGAGAGTCCGCTTCAAACGACAACTCGACCATGCGCATAATCAACTCCGGGGGCAGGTTGTCTGCGACATACCAGCCCATCTCCTCCAAGACGCTGGCGGCCGTATTGCGTCCGGAACCGGACATGCCGGTAATCAACACAAGTGACTTTTCAGCCTGAGGGGAATAACCCGAAGTAATCATGCCATCACTCTAATACAATTCCGCCCAACCGCTCTCGGTTTTACTAGCGGAAGTAAACCCCCTAGCACTGTTTCAAGTGCGGTTTTAGCCACTTGTTTACCTACTTCTACGCCTACTCTCCCGGACCGACATCCGAGTTTGGCTCTGACGACTTCTCGTCTGGATGGAGGTAATCGTAAACAGTTTTCGCGAGCATCGGCCCGAAACCAGCCACTTCTTCGATCTGCTCGACGCTGGCCTTCTTCAGCGCCGCAACGGAACCAAAGTGCTTGACCAACTCACTGCGGCGTGCTGGCCCCAGCCCCTTAATGCCATCAAGCACCGACGAGCGCATGCGTTTAGATCGCTGCTGACGGTGATAATTAATGGCAAAGCGGTGCGCCTCATCACGAATTCGCTGGATTAGGTACATCGCTTCCGAATTACGCGGCAGAATTAGCGGCTCATCATCGTCGGGAATCCACAGCTCTTCTAAGCGCTTGGCAATTCCCACCAACGTCACATCGGTGACCTCGAGTTCATCGAGGACCGCCTGTGCGGCTGCGACCTGCGGTGCACCACCGTCGACGATGAACAACTGTGGCGGGTAGGCAAACTTGCGGTTACTCCGCGACTGCTCATCGACGGCATCAGTCGTCTCTTCGACGAACATCTCGCTTGCATCATCGGGCATGGCGAGCTTGTCCTCGTTATGGCGCAGAAAACGACGGCGCACCACCTCAGCGATAGAACCGACGTCGTCCGAGCGACCGTCACCCGCTGCATCTTTGATTCGGTAGCGGCGGTAGTCGGACTTCTTGGGCAATCCATCCTCGAAGACCACCAACGAGGCCACCACATCGGTGCCCTGAATATGCGAGATGTCAGTGCACTCGATGCGCAGCGGCGCTTCATCCATAAATAGCGCGTCCTGGAGTTCGGAGAGAGCCTGCGATCGAGTAGTTAGATCTCCACTTCGCTTTAGCTTGTGCTGGCGTAGCGCTTCAGCTGCATTTTTCTGCACGGTCTCCATGAGCGTCCGCTTGTCACCGCGTTGTGGGACGCGAATATCTACATTGGTGCCACGAATATCGGCCAAAAATGCAGTAACCTCGTCAAGATCGTCGGGCGTGGCCTGAACGAGAATTTCGCGGGGCACAACCTGGGCGGCAGTGGTTGATTCATCGCCGTCGACATCCGCGTGCTTGGCGGCGTCGCCATAGAACTGTGTCAGGAACTGCGTTAGCAGCCCACCCAAGCTGGGGTCAGTTTCTCCCTCTCGAAACTCCGTAGTCGCGTACTCGCCGGACTTCTCCACTACCCAGCCGCGCTGACCGTAAATACGTCCCGCCCGAACATGGAAAATCTGCACGGCCGCTTCCAGTTCGTCGGTTGCTAGCGCAATAAAGTCGGCATCGGCGGCGTCGGAAAGCACGACTGACTGCCGCTCCATGACCTTGTCGATGGCAGCGAGGTTGTCGCGCAGACTAGCGGCGCGCTCGAAGTCTAACTCGCCGGCAGCTTCCTCCATTTCCTTTTTTAAGCGCCTCGTGACCGGGCCCGTATTTCCCGACATGAAGCTGGTAAAACCACGGACAATTTCGCGGTGTTCCTCGGCACTGACACGGCCGACACAAGGCGCCGAGCATTTGTCGATATAGCCGAGCAAACAGGGCCGCCCCAGGGCTTGCTGCCGGTTGAAGACTCCCTTTGAACAGGTGCGGGCTGGGAAAACTCGTGTAAGCAAGTCGAGCGTTTCTCGGATAGCCCACGCGTGTGAATAAGGCCCGAAATAACGCACGCCCTTCCGGCGCGGTCCTCGGTAGAGAAAGAGCCGCGGGTACAGCTCTCCAACGCTGACGGCCAACATCGGATACGACTTGTCGTCGCGGTACATCACGTTGAACCGCGGATTAAAGCGCTTGATCCAGGTGTACTCCAACTGCAGCGCTTCGACTTCATTGTGGACGACAGTCCACGTCACCTTCGAAGCGGACTGCACCATCTGGCGGGTGCGGGGATGAAGCCGAGTTAAGTCCTGGAAATAGTTAGACAAACGCGCACGGAGATTCTTCGCCTTGCCGACGTAGAGAACGCGCCCGGTTGAATCGAGAAAACGGTACACCCCCGGCTCCGTGGGAATGGTGCCGGGGGCGGGACGGTACTGAGAAGGGTCAGTCACTTACGGTGTCCTTAAAACGTGTCCTTGGGTTAGTCCTCCGGCATGAACTCGTCTTCAAGTTCACGGAACCGGCGGATGTCTTCCACGACGCGGCTGCCGTCGGCCGACTGGATCGCGAGCATCGGCACAAACTCAAAGTCAGGCAGCTCCAAGCGAGCCCAGCGGGACTTCTTTGGAAAACTCAGGCCGTAAATATCGACCCACGGGTAAAACTTCGCATTGAGTAGATTGCGGACTTCCACACCCCTGGCATTTACGCGAACGCGAGCCCGAGTCAGCAGCAGGATTACCCCGGCGATGATCAAACCAATCATTGGGAAAGCCAGCTGGTCGATAGCGGTCACCGAAGCTCCGGTGTTACCAAAGTCCACCACGATACCCATGAAGATATGGATAGCGAAAACCACAACTGCAGCGATAATCGCCCACAGACGCAGCTTTTGCGAGGTGATTTCCAACAGCCATTTGTCTTCGCTACCGGTGTCGACGGCAGTCGAATTGCTGTGGCGTTCGGAGTTACCCATTCTTACTCAGCTCCACCTTCACGAAGGGACTTCAACACTGCGACGGTGTGCAGCGCTGCGGCCATGGCCTCGCGACCTTTATTCTCCGCGGCGCCCTTACCGCCGGCACGATCAATTGCCTGCTGTTCAGTGTTGCAGGTCAGCACACCATTGCCAACTGGCGTTTCACAGTCCAGTGCGATCCGCGTCAGGCCCTCAGTCACCGAGTCGCAGACATAGTCGAAGTGCGGCGTACCACCGCGGATAACGCACCCCAGCGCCACCACGGCGTCGTGAGTTCGGGCGAGCTGTTGCACCACAACCGGAATCTCCAGAGCACCGACGACAGTCACATCCGTAACTACAGCGCCGACCTCCTCGGCCTGGGCCAGCGCTTCACGACGAAGCTGTCCAGTAATCTCCTCGTTCCAGTGAGAGGTGACCAGACCGACGGTCACACCAGTGGAATCGGGAACGGAAATTTCAGGAAGACCTGCGCCACTCATCTACTGTGCTCCTTCTGTCGAAATGCCGTGGGTCTCCATGTACTCATCCAACCAAGGGAGCTCATGGCCCATGCGTTCGCGCTTTGTCAACAAGTATTTCAAGTTATCCTCGTTGACCTCAACTGGCACCGGTACCCGGCGGCTCATCTCCAGTCCATAACCACCTAGGCCGGCACGCTTGGTCGGATTGTTCGTCAGCAGCGCCATAGTGGTGACTCCAAGATCCTGCAGGATCTGTGCACCAGTGCCGTACTCACGGGCATCCGACGGCAAACCGAGCGCGAGATTGGCATCAACGGTGTCAGCGCCTTCATCTTGCAGATGGTAGGCCTGCAGCTTCGGCATCAAACCAATGCCTCGGCCTTCGTGACCGCGCATGTAGAGGATGACGCCACGCCCCGCTTCGTGAACCATGCGCATGGAGTTGTGCAGCTGCTGACCGCAGTCGCAGCGGCGAGATCCCAGTGCGTCGCCGGTGAGGCATTCGGAGTGCACACGCACGAGGACGTCCTGACCATCGTTGGAAGACACATCCCCCACAACGAGAGCGACATGCTCGACACCGTCGATAAGGCTCCGGTACCCAATGGCACGGAACTCGCCGTAGTCGGTCGGCAGCTTGGTTTCGACAACGCGTTCAATCAAGTGCTCGTTGTGGCGACGGTATTCGATCAGCTGCTCAATGGAGATCAGCGCTAAATCGTGCTTGTCGCAGAAGCGACGCAGTTCCTCCGCGCGCGCCATACCGGTCGGGTCTTCCTCGGAGACAACCTCACACAGCACGCCGGCAGGACGAAGCCCTGCCAGGCGGGCGAGATCGACCGCAGCCTCGGTGTGGCCGGCACGGACTAGGACGCCACCATCGCGAGCTCGCAACGGGACCACGTGTCCTGGTCGGGTGAAATCGTGCGGGCTCGACGTGGGGTCAGCGAGAGTACGAATGGTGTTCGCACGATCTGTGGCGGAAATACCGGTCGTACCGGTGTTGGCATCCACGGTCACTGTGTATGCGGTACCGCGGGCATCCTCATTCTCTGACACCATCGGTGGCAGATTCAGACGCTCGCAGTCCTCGGCGGTCAGCGGCGCGCAGATGTAACCAGAGGAATAGCGAACCATAAAGGCAACAAGTTCAGGCGTTGCCTTCTCGGCGGCGAAGATGATGTCGCCCTCGTTCTCACGATCTTCATCGTCGACGACGACCACGGCCTTACCGGCTGCGATGTCCGCAATGGCCCGCTCTACAGAATCGAACTTAATCACAGTCTTGTAGCTTATCTTTCCAACATTTTCTCGACGTACTTGGCTAGCACATCGACTTCCAAATTGACCTTGGCGCCTACCGCGGTCGAACCAATAACGGAGTCCGTCAGCGTCGTCGGTATCAGGCTGACCTCAAAGAACCCCTCGCCTACTGCAGAGACGGTCAACGAAGTACCATCCACGGCAATTGAGCCCTTTTCCACGACATACTTGGAGAGATGCTCCGGCAGCGAAATCCGCACTACTTCCCAGCGCTCCCCTGGCGTGCGCGAAATAACCTCGCCGGTGCCATCGACATGTCCCTGCACGATATGGCCGCCGAGGCGTTGACCGACTGCGGTTGCACGTTCGAGGTTGACCTTGGAGCCGACCTCAACCTGGCCGAGGCTCGACCTAACCAGAGTCTCTTGCATGAGATCAGCGGTAAAGAAATCATCGCCAAACTCCACGACGGTCAAACAAACGCCATTGACAGCAATGGAATCACCGTGGTGCACGTCGTCAAGCACGGTGGTCGCGCGAATGGTCAGAGTAATGGAATCGGCTTCGCGGTGGATTTCGCGAATTTCGCCGAGTTCCTCAACAATTCCCGTAAACATAGTGGTCAGGAAAATCCTTTACCGTTTGTTATAAATTGAAAGATTTTTACAAAATTAACTCTAGCCGGTCTACCCGCGATCTTTGCCACTGCGGAGAGCCGTAATCAAAATGTCATCTCCCAGAGTCTCGACCGCGACGGTACGAAAGCGCGAGATGTCAGTGATGGTGGTCTCATGGTTGGCCGATGTCACCGGCAGACCAGCTCCGAGAAACGCCGGGGCAATGTAAGACTCAATCGCGTCGACAGCATCGGCTTCTAAGAAAGCGCTGGCGAGCCGTGGGCCGCCTTCTACCAGCACGTCAATAAGTCCCATATCCGCCATTGTCTCCAGCGCCACTTCCACATCGTGAGTGCGAATGTGGCGGAAGTTATCGCCGCGGATATTCGCATCGGCGGCGACCTCCGAGGTGCCGATCGCGATGCGCAGGGGTTGCGTTGACAGCTCCTCGCCGTCTGGTGTGCGCGCGGTCAATCGCGGATTGTCAGCGAGCACTGTTCCCGTTCCGACGACAATCGCTTGCCGACGTGCACGATCGATATGTACCCGTGCCCGCGCCTGCTCCCCCGTAATCCACTGCGAGGTGCGGTCGGTAGCGGCGGCGAAACCATCCAGCGTGCCCGCCGTCTTCAGCGTGATGTGTGGGCGCCGAGTGCGCTGCCAGTGTAACCATGGACGCAGATAGCCATCCGCCACACGATTGCGTTGGAACTCCTCGACCACGTCGATTCCCTTGTATCGCAACCACTCGCTGCCGCCAGCGGCCACGGGATTAGGATCGGCGACCGCAAATATGACGCGGGAAACTCCGGCTGCCGCAAGTGCCTCGGTGCACGGTGGTGTACGGCCGATATGATTGCACGGCTCTAGTGTGACCACTGCAGTACCGCCCTGAGCTCGTGCCCCCGCCATTTCTAATGCTTGTGGCTCTGCGTGTCGGCCACCTACCGGCTCAGTTCCGGCCACTCCTACCGCAATCCCTGCGGTATCGAGGATGACGCAACCAATCGGTGGATTGGGATAGGTGGTGCCCCGAACTCGCTGGCCGGCTTCTATGGCCAATGCCATAGCTTGAGCGTCAGTCAGCGGCTGTGCGGAGACGAGATCCGGAAACTGTGCCACCGTGCTTCACCGCCGTCTACTTAGTTGCAGCAGTAGTGGCCAATGCGCGCAGCTCATCGACAGCCGCCGCACGATCATCAGCGCCGAAAACGGCCGACCCTGCAACGAAGGCGTCGCAACCGGCGGCGGCAGCGGATTCGATGGTCTTGGCGGAGATACCACCGTCAATCTCGATCAGAGTATCCAGACCTTCGGCATCAATGCGCTGACGCAGCTTCTCGACCTTGGTTAGCTGATCCGGCATAAAGGACTGGCCCCCGAAACCGGGTTCGACACTCATGACCAGCACCTCGTCGAATTCGGCGAGGTGATCCAGCCACGGCTCAATTGGGGTACCCGGGCGCAGCGAGAACCCGGCCTTCACGCCCTGGGAACGAATGTGGCGTGCCAGTGCGATGGCATCGTCGACGGCTTCCACATGGAAAATAACGGAGCTCGCCCCCGCCTTAATGTAGGTGTCGACCCACTTCTCCGGGTTCTCAATCATGAGATGGACATCCAAGTACTTGTCCGTCACCGCAGCTACGGCCTCCAGCACCGGAGCGCCGAAGGACAGGTTGGGAACGAAGTGGCCATCCATGACGTCGATATGCAGCCAATCTGCATTGGCTACAGCCTCAACCTCGCGGTCGAGGCGAGCGAAGTCAGCAGCGAGAATGGACGGGGCAATAATTGGTGCGCTCATAACCTCTGAGCCTAGTCGTTCTTGCGCAAAACTGAGAAGAACATCGCATCGGTACCGTGGCGGTGTGGCCACATCTGCACAGATGGATACGGTCCGACATCAGTCATCGGCGCTACCAACTCGTGTGCATTCAGCTCCGTCACCGGCAATTCCGTCACTGCCCTATCGACAATGCCCCTGGTTTCCCGCAGATGCGGAGAACACGTGGAATAGACGATGATGCCACCCGGCCGTGCCAGACGCACAGCTTCACTGAGCAGTTCAAACTGCAGCGCAGTCAAGGAGTTCAGATCGGACGGCGACTTCCGCCAGCGCGCTTCCGGGCGACGGCGAAGCGAGCCCAAACCAGAGCACGGCGCGTCTACCAAAATGCGGTCAAAGCCTGCCTCCAGCCCGGTATCGCGACCATCCGCAACGGTTACAGTCACTGGCAGCCCGGCCGTGGCTTTTTTCACCAGTTCTGCGCGAGTCGCAGATACCTCAACAGCGTCGAGCTTCGCGCCCTCAATAGCTGCGATGCCGCCGATGAAAGCTGACTTACCACCGGGGCCGGAACACAAATCTAACCAGCGGCCGCTGTCTTCACCGGCAACGGGTGCCATGGTGACGGCACGCGCAATGAGCTGAGAACCCTCGTCCTGCACCGCAGCCAAGCCCTGTCGGACCGGCTCCAATTCTCCTGGGGCACCGGAATCCAAGCGCACGCAGTACGGCGACCACGGTCCCTCTTCACCGCCGGTGATCAGTGCCAATTCCTCAGCAGTAATCTCGCCCGGACGAGCGACCAAGTGCACCACCGGGCGCGCATCGTCGGCAGCGAGTGCCTGCTGCAGCTCACCGGCTTGTGCACCGAGTGCGCGGGCAAACTCCATCGCAATCCAGCGCGGGTGGGCATGCTTCATCGCTACGTAGCTAATCGGATCGGTCGCAGGATCCGGCGCGACCTCAGCCACCCATTCGCCTTCGGTCTTCGAGGAAACTTTCCTCAAAATGGCATTGACAAAGCCGCGCGCACCAGGTCCCGCTACCTTCGCCACCGCCCGCACCGAGGTATCGACCGCCGCGTAGACATCGACGCGCGTACGCAGCAGCTGGTACGTGCCCAGGCGCAGCACGTCCATCACCGGTCCAGCAATATCGCTTAACGGACGTGACGACGATGCCTCAATCACGGCATCCAACAGGCCTTCCGCCCGCAGTGTGCCGTACGTCAGCTCAGTTGCAAAAGCAGCATCCCGACCCTTGAGCTTGTGTGCCTTCAGCAACTTGGGCAGCAGCAGGTTCGCGTAAGCATCATTCTCGCGAACGTCGGCTAGTACCTTCAGTGCGACCTTGCGCGGTTGGTCAATGCCACCGCGATTGTCCCCACCTCTGTTGTCACGGTTACGGTTGCGGTCATTGCGGTTCTGTCCGCTGCGGTTGCCGCGCTGCCGTCCGCCACCGGTGTGGCGGGGTTTGTCGTTGCCCATTTACTCGCAGACCTTTCCGCCGGGTTGGCTACCTCGCGCCCAGTCGGACGCATCCATCATCTTCTTACCCTGTGGCTGCACCTTCACCAGCTGCACATAGCCATCGGCACAACGCACAGATACTCGGTGCTTCTCCACTACCAACTCACCCGGTGTGGCGGCTGCCGCCTCCGGAGCAGCTGCCTTTCGCACCTCGTCGACCGCGGCGCTGTCCTCGTCGGAAAGCGGGGTGAGCTCTCCGACCTTCAAACGTGCGCCGTCGAGAGTTGTCCACGCACCTGGGGCAGGCGTGAATGCACGAGCGCGGCGGTCAAGAAGATGTCGCGGCTGAGTCCAAACGATTCGGGCATCCTCCGGCCCGAACTTAGCGGCGTAACTGACATCCTGTTCTGGCTGAGCGGTCGGACGCAACGCACCGGCTTCGATGCCGTCCATGGTGGCGGCTAGAAGATCCGCGCCGGAGTATGCCAGGCGGGTCAAAAGGTCGTCGGCATTATCGGTCGGGCGAATCGCTTCGGTGACGGTACCGAAAACTGGTCCGGTATCCAGACCCTTTTCAATCCGGAAAGTACTGGCACCCGTGACTTCATCGCCGGCAGCGATAGCTGCCTGCACCGGCGCGGCACCTCGCCAAGCAGGAAGCAGTGAGAAATGCAGATTGACCCAGCCGTGCGTCGGTACATCGAGCAATTCCTCCGGCACGAGATTGCCGTAGGCGACCACCGGGATGCAGTCGGCGTTTAATTCGCGGATCTGCTGCTGGATCTCTTCATCGCGCAGGGTCGTCGGGGTGAGCACGGGAATGTCGTGTTCCAAGGCCAGCGCCTTCACCGGCGAGGGCGAAAGCGACTTACCGCGGCCACGGCGGGCATCGGGGCGAGTGAGAACAGCGACGATTTCATGACGGGAGTCTTCGAGCAACTTCTTCAGTGCAACGACAGCAGGTTCCGGGGTTCCGGCAAAAATCAGGCGCACAGTAAGTGGATTCCTTCCTGGTGGACCTAGTTGTTCTAGTTAATCTAGTGATGAAACTCGGGGCGCCACACCCAGGGGTCTAGGCGCAGGTGAGTTAACCGCGGTTGAGGAACCAGTCCTGCTCACGCAGAGAACGCATCGCGGTCTTGCGCTCGTCGCCCTCGAGACGCTTCAAAAACAGCACACCATCCAGGTGGTCGCTTTCATGCTGCACACAGCGAGCCAGCAAATCATCAGCTTCGAAGCTCACCGGTGTGCCGTGGCGATCCTGGCCAGTAACGCGCACACGTGCGTGTCGAGTCACGGGTCCATTAATACCCGGGATAGATAGGCATCCTTCGATTTCGTGGACAGTCTCGTCGCCGATGGCTTCCCATTCCGGATTGACGATGTGCCCGCGGGTGCCGTTGCAGTCGTAGACGAAAACGCGCTGCAGCACGCCGACCTGGTTTGCCGCGAGCCCGACGCCCTGTTGCTCGTCCATCGTGTCGAACATGTCATCAATCAGGTGCGACAGCGTCGCGTCGAAATCAGTGACGGTATCCGCCTTGGACAGCAACACCGGATCGCCGAAAAGACGTACCTCACGAACTGCCATGAACTTAGAGCCTCCAAGAAAACTGGTGTGAATCAAGCGATAACGCGCTCATTTTAGCAGCTAGCCGAAATTAATCGGATCGACGACAACGCGCACCGGCGTCGGGTCCTTCCTGGTCGCTCGAACGACCTGTGCTGCCTTCAACGCCGCTCCCACCGCCCGTGCTTGCCGACGGTCACAGCGCACCAACATCCGCTGAATAGGTGTACCCGGTTCCACGCCTGCTGGTGGTCTGGCGTTGCGGGGAAGGTCTACCGGCCCCAGGATTTCCGCGCCCGATGGAACCTCCAGGGACTCCATGAAGTTACGCAGGCCCTCTTCAGTCCCGTCCACCGCTGCCACGTGAAAGGCCGGAGGCAGAGTGGCGGCTGTACGGTCGGCCAATTCCCTGTTCGCAGCGCCTACCGCGTCCCATGCCAGAAGATCGGCCACAGTCGGGACTGCAGCATCCGCATCGATAACCACTGCCCCTCCTCGCTCCCGCGGTCGCGCAAGCGTGACAGCTCGAGACCAATGCGCATAGGCCTCTTCATGAGCGCGCAAGTCCTGCCGGCCGAGCATCGCCCAAGTGTCCAGCAGCATCACTGCACCGTAGCCCTCCGGCGCATAAGGCTCGGCTCCCGGCGTGGCCACCACGACCCTCGGGCCTTCGGGAATGTCGTCAACAATCCGTTCGCCAGAGGAAGCGACGACTGGGAATGGACTGAAAATACGACCAAACTCTTCCGCCGTACGTTCACTGCCGACCACGACTGGCCGAATCTTGGTGGAACCGCAGCTATGGCAACGGTGGTGGATGTCGATGCGGCCACACCACCGACAGGTCGGCGGCGCCGGATCGTCCGGGTTATCGGACGGTGGAATTCCCAGTGGACCGTTACACCAGCGACAGCGCGCAGGAGCACCACAGGAACGACACGACAATGTCGGTACATATCCCTTGCGGGGTACCTGGACCAGAATCGGAAGCTCTTCGCGCAGCGCGGCTTTTGCCCGTCGAAAAGCGATGGCAGGAAGGCGTCCCCTACTGACGTCATCCGGGTCTTCGGAAGTGTCCGTGGAGGCAATCATCTCCGGCATGGATTCAGCCAGGGCGTCGGCGCCTGCAACCAGATTGTGCGCCCAACCTGAGGAGACCAGCAGCTGCACCTCTGCTGTACGGCTATACGATGCAAAAATAAGAGCGCATCCCTCCTGCGCACTTCGCGTGACCAGCACCTCGCGAGAGTGGACGTAGGGTGCGCGGGGGTCTACGAGGTTGTCATCGCCATCATCGACAATCACTGCTAAACGCAGATTCTGCACTGGGGCGTACGCTGCCGAGCGCGTTCCGACGACTATGCGCCCCTGGCCGTGCAGGATATCCAGGTAGCGGCGATAGCGGGGCTCGGGACCGAGACCAGCCCCGAGAAGAGTGAGCTGACGGGCAGAAATGAGCTCGCGAAAAGCGCTCTCGAAGCGTGCCTGCGTGCGTGCGTCCGGCACAATGATGAGAACACCGCCACCATCGCGGGCGACCAAAACGCTGAGCGCGGCGAGCATGGCTGCCACCTGTTCCCCTGGAACTGGCTGCCACGCTGCGCGTGCCGGGGCGCCCTTGCGGACGGAATCGACAAAGGATTCGCCGAAGACATAGTTGCCCCACGCGGAAAGGTCCGGATCCTCGGTGGCAAGCTTTCCCAATTCCTCCCACGTTGGGGGCATCTTCTCCTTGCGGGCACGTTCGGCCCGTGCATGACGGGTTGGGATGGCGGATCGAATGATGTTTGAGCGTGTTGCGCCGTAATACTCCGCCAGAGAATCCACCAACCGTCGAAGCTGTGGCGGATAGACAACCTCAGTGCTGATGACATCCTTGAGATAGGACAGTTTGCCGTCGTGAGTGGGCGTGGCACAGCGCTCCAGCACCAGCGCATTGACCAATTGGCCGTGGAATCGAATCCGCACCCGGCAACCGACAACCGCTTCCTCCGCTAGCGCGCGCGGAACCAGGTAATCGAAGGGGCGATCCAACTGCGGCAGCCCCAAAAGTGGAAGCACCCGCGCGACAGGCAGCTTCTCAGCTGCGGCGGCGGGTGCGAAAGGGGCGTCGGTCATAGAGTCTTACTCTACTTCCCCACCCCAGGGTCATGCTGGCGGGTGGTGTTTATCCCAGGCCAGCGGCTGCGCGGAGCTCTTCAACACGGTTGAGTTGCTCCCACGGCAGGTCCAAGTCAGTTCGGCCGAAGTGACCGTAGGTGGAGGTCTGCGCATAAATCGGGCGCAGCAAGTCCAGGTCACGAATAATAGCGGCCGGACGAAGGTCGAAGACCTTGTTGATAGCCTCGCGGATGGCGTCGTCCGAAACGTGACCGGTGCCGAAAGAGTCGACGTAAAGGCCTACCGGGCGAGCGCGGCCGATAGCGTAGGCGACCTGAATCTCCAGGCGGTCAGCCAGACCCGCAGCCACGGCATTCTTCGCAACCCAACGGGTGGCATAAGCGCCGGAGCGGTCCACCTTTGACGGGTCCTTACCCGAGAATGCGCCGCCACCGTGACGAGCCATACCGCCATAAGTGTCGACGATAATCTTGCGGCCGGTCAGGCCGGCATCGCCCATCGGCCCACCGATAATAAATTGGCCAGACGGGTTGACCAGCAGCTTCAATTCTTCGGTAACAAAGCGCTCGCGCAAGTTAGCGTCGTCGAGCACCCAATCGACTACGTGAGTCTTAATCTGCTCGGTAATCCACTCCTGGGTCACATCCGGGTCGTGCTGCGTGGACACCACAACAGTGTCCAAGTACACCGGGTTATTGTCTTCGTCGTAAGCGAAGGTGACCTGAGTCTTACCATCCGGTCGAAGCGATGGGACGATGCCTTCCTTGCGTACCTGCGTCAAGCGGCGAGCCAGGCGGTGTGCCAGCGCAATCGGTAGCGGCATGTACTCCGGAGTTTCGTTGGTAGCGTAGCCGAACATCAGCCCCTGGTCGCCAGCGCCCTTGAGATCTTCTGCTTCGACTTCGCCATCAGAGCTGCGTGCTTCCAGAGAAGTGTGCACACCGTCGTGAATATCTGAGGACTGCTCACCGATCGAAACGGAGACGCCGCAGGTCTTGCCGTCAAAGCCCTTTTCAGAAGAATCGAAACCGATCTCCTTCAGTCGACTCCGGACAATACCGGGGATGTCAACGTAGCTCTTCGTGCGAACTTCGCCAACAACATGGACTAAACCGGTAGTCACCACAGTCTCAACGGCGACCATCGATGCAGAATCCTGCGCGAGCATAGCGTCAAGGATGGAGTCCGAAATCGAGTCGCAAATCTTATCTGGGTGCCCCTCGGTAACAGATTCACTGGAAAACAGCCGAAGATTAGAGGCCACGAGCAGTACAACTTTCTTCTAGATCATTTCCCCACGCCTGCGGTGTCGCTGCGGCGTGGGTTTTCGTTTGATTCGATAATTATAGACCAAGCGGTTCAGTCGCCGTAGTAGGCCTCCGCTACTCCGCTGGCTGAGGTTCCTGTCGCAGCTCGGAAACTGCATCCAAAATCGAACCGGCCACCGAGAATTTTGAGCCCCGCGGCACGTCCCACTGCTCGCCATCGAGAGACAACAACCATCCGACATTGTCCGTCGCACCGAAAGTTTGCCCACCTGAGACGTCGTTACACATGAGCAAATCGCAGCCCTTGCGCACAATTTTCTGCTTCGCAAGCTCGAGTGGCGTCGTCGTCTCGTCGCCGGTCTCAGCCGCAAAGCCCACCATCGTCGTGGTTGCCGGAATCTCGCCCGCTTTACGCCGCTCCACAGTGGTAGCCAGAATGTCAGGGTTTTCTACGAGCTGGATGTTGCTCAAAGCGTCGTCTGCGACGCCCTTCTTCATCTTGGCCCCAGCGGTCGATGCCGGACGGAAGTCGGCGACGGCAGCGGCAAAAATGCAGACATCGGCCAACTTGGAGTGTTCGTGGGCGGCCTTGGCCATCTCCAAAGTGGAATCAACCTTTACAACATTCGCGCCCAGCGGTGTCGGCAACTGATCTGTATGTCCTGCCACCACAGTGACCTGAGCGCCACGCTGTGCTGCCATCTCAGCTAGCGCGAAGCCCTGACGCCCTGAGGAGTGGTTGCCGATAAAACGTACCGGGTCGATAGCCTCACGGGTGCCACCGGCAGTAATCATGAAGCGCACGCCCTCGAAGTCGCGGCGGAAGTGGCGCGGATTCTCGACTGCCGCTAATGCCAGCGAAACTATCTGCTCTGGCTCCGGCAGACGACCTGGACCAGTGTCCTTACCAGTCAAACGGCCATGGGCCGGATCGAGGACAATAGTGCCATGGCGACGAAGAATCGCGACATTATCGCGCGTAGCTGGATGGTTCCACATCTCAGTGTGCATGGCAGGAGCCAGAACCACCGGGCAGGTCGCCACAAGCAAAGTTGCGGTGAGAAGGTCGTCGGCACGCCCGTGTGCGGCACGCGCCATAAAGTCGGCAGTCGCGGGAACCACGACGACGAGGTCGGCCTCCTGCCCCACGCGGACATGCTGAACTTCATCGACTGCGTCAAAAACCGTAGTCGACACCGGGTTCCCCGACAGCGCCTCGAAAGTAGCCGCACCTACAAAATTCAATGCGGACTCGGTGGGAACGACGCGAACATCGTGACCGAGTTCCTTGAAGCCACGAACAACGTGTGCGGCCTTATATGCAGCGATGCCGCCGGCAACCCCGACGACAACCTTTAAACATTCGGATACGTCAGCATTACCGGCGGCATGCATACAGATATCTCCCCTTAAGGAAATGCTCTAGCCCTCAGTGTGGTCCAGCAGACCAGCGTTGATTTCACGAAGAGCGATGGACAGAGGCTTCTCAGCGACCCCCGGAGTAACCAGCGGGCCAACGTACTCCAGCATGCCTTCGTCAATCTGCTGGTAGTAGTCATTAATCTGGCGTGCACGCTTGGCAGCGAAGATAGCCAGAGCGTACTTCGAAGAAGCCTTACCAAGCAGCTCATCGATCGGCGGATTGGTAATACCAATTGGCGGGTCGAACACTGCCTCGGTGGCGGTATTTTCCTGGGTCACGAGAAATCTTTCCTCAATAGAACGTGAGTTACTGGGGTGACAATAGAAACCGTCGGAGCAATAGAAACACCATTGCTTGGAAACGATTTCTACTATCGATGATGTGGAGTCGCCCTGTTACTTGCCAGTAGTCAGCGCCTGAGCGATGGCCGCCACAGCATCATCGACATTGTCGTTGACAACAACCTCATCGAATTCGTGCTGAGCATCCATTTCCACTCGCGCGGTTTCCAGGCGACGCTTGACTTGCGCCTCGGTTTCCGTGCCACGACCAGTGAGCCTGCTGACGAGAATCTCCCAGCTTGGCGGAGCCAAGAACAGCAGGTGAGCATTCGGCGCTACCTTACGGATGGAGCGGGCTCCCGCCAGATCCACCTCAACGAGTACCGGACGTCCCTCGGCGAGAGCTTTATCCACCGGGCCACGCGGCGTTCCAGAACGCTGCAGACCACCGTGGATTTCAGCCCACTCGAGCATCTCTCCTGCATCAATATGCTGTTGGAACTTCTCCGGGGTCACGAAGAAATAGTCGCGGCCATCGACCTCACCCGGCCGTGCGGCGCGGGTGGTCATGGAAACGCTGAAGTACAGTCCGGGAACCTCGGCACGGAGCCGACTGACAACAGTGGATTTTCCCACACCGGCAGGGCCGGCAAGGACTACCAGCTGACCGTTTTCATTCCCGGCCACTGCGACTAGTCCTCCACTGCGTAGCCGAAGCGCTCCAGCAGAGCGCGACGCTGACGGTCACCCAGGCCACGCAGGCGGCGGGTCTGAGCAATCTCCAGGTCATTCATGATGTCCTGTGCCTTGACCTTGCCGACCTTCGGCAGAGCCTCGAGCAGAGCGGAGACCTTCATCTTGCCGATGATCTCGTTCTCGTCAGCCTGCTTGAGAACCTCTGGCAGGTCGATAGCGCCACGCTTCAGCTTGTCCTTGAGCTCTGCGCGTACCTTGCGGGCCTGAGCTGCCTTCTCGAGTGCTGCTGCACGCTGCTCCGGGGTCAACTGCGGAAGGGCCACGTGTTCCTCCGTAAAAATAGATTGGTTAGTTTCTTATTTACTTGCACGAGCCTCGCGTCCACCAAGGGCAGGCAACGACACCGTGCTTAACGATTGGAGACCGTACCGCACTTACCGGTTGTTGAGGCAAATGCTGACGGGGTGTCGATAAAAATGACACCAGGGCTTTATCCGCCCCACCTTTCGGTCGTGGTCAACCAACTCCGGCGATTGTAGCACCGTTTGCCCAGGAGAATGGAAATTGACCACGGTTTTTGTACGAAATCTCCCAGGAATCGTCACAGTAACTTGCCTATACCTACTCCGCCGCCACCTGAGGCTCATTAGGATAATCTCGGCAGCTAGGTACGGAAGAAGCCCGCAGGGGCACCTGTTCTATGAGGTGCGCCCTGCGGGCCTCTGCCAAATTGTCGATTCGCTGCTAACTCTCGGATAGGAACGGAGCCGCAGCTTCAATAGTTGCGCGCCGCAGCGCAGCAGGATCAGGCCCAGCGGAGAGAATTGCACGCGAAATATTTGGCAGTGCAAGCCCCTTGGATTCCCCTGCCAGACGATCTACATCGGCCGGGGTTCCACCCTGAGCTCCCACACCGGGCATGAGAATGGGACCACGCAGGTCACTGAGCACCGGGGCGTCGTCAAGCGTTGCGCCAACAACAACGCCGATGCTGCCCGCCTTTGCACCAGCGTCAATCTGGCGGGCATTAATAGCGGCTGCCTGGTTGACCATGGTCTGAGCCAGACTCTCACCCGAAACCGTCGCCTTCTGTACGGACGCACCTTCCGGATTGGACGTTGCGGCCAGCACGAACAGGCCGCGTCCGTTCTCCAACGCCAACGAAAACGCCGGATCAAGAGCACCGAACCCAAGGTACGGAGATACCGTCAGTGCGTCGGCGGCTAGCGGCGAGCTATCCGACAGCCAGGCATCAGCGTATGCAGCCATCGTCGAACCGATATCGCCCCGCTTGGCATCTGCAATCGACAGCGCACCGGCGTCCTTCAGATCCGCCAACGTCCGCTCCAGGACGGCAAAGCCCTTGGAACCGTAGGCTTCGAAGAACGCCACCTGGGGCTTGACGACGGCAACGATGTCACCGAACGCCTCGACGCATGTGGCGGCAAAACGCTCTAGACCGTCAGCCGAATGCGGCAACTGCCAGGCATCCAGCAGCCCCGGGTGCGGGTCGATGCCCACGCAGAGCCGACCGCGCTCGGCGACAACCTCGCTGAGGCGATCGCCGAAACCTTTGACTGTCCGCACTGCGGAACCTTCAGCCTTCGCGGTCATGTTAGGCCTGCTCCTGAGCAGCCAACTCTGCCGGGTGGAGTTCCTGCAGAGCCTTAACGCTCATCTCACCGTTGCGCAGTGCCAGAATGCCCTGCAGTGCGGCGACGGCCCCCTGAGCGGTGGTCACACAAGTTACGCCCTGGCTCACAGCAGCAGCGCGAATCTCATATCCGTCAGAGCGTGCGCCAGCAGAACCGGACGGGGTGTTGATAATGATGTCAACCTCACCGTCGCGAATCATGTCGACGATGTCGCGCTCGTCCGTCGGCGCATCGGAATCAGTCGTACGCTTTGCGACGACCTCACACTCAACACCGTTGCGGCGCAGCATACCGGCCGTACCCTCCGTTGCCAGGATGCGGAAGCCCATATCCGCCAGCGTGAGGATCGGGAAGACCAGAGTGCGCTTATCGCGGTTGGCCAGCGAGACGAAGATCGTGCCCTCGGTCGGCAGCTCACCGAAACCGGCCAGCTCGCCCTTGGCGAAAGCGGCACCAAAGTTGTCTGCCAAGCCCATGACTTCACCGGTGGACTTCATCTCCGGGCTCAGCAGGCTGTCGAGAGCGCGGCCCTCGAAGTCGCGGAAGCGGTTGAACGGCAGGACGGCTTCCTTAACCGCAATCGGAGCGTCAGCAGGCAGAGAGCCACCGTCGAAGTTGGACGGAATCATGCCCTCTTCGCGCAGTTCCGCGATAGTAGCGCCCATCATGACGCGGGACGCGGCCTTAGCCAGCGGAACTGAGGTTGCCTTGGAGACAAACGGTACGGTACGAGATGCACGCGGGTTGGCCTCGATGACGTAGAGCGTCTCGTCCTTGAGTGCGTACTGAACGTTCATCAGGCCCTTGACACCGATGCCGTGTGCCAGTGCCTTGGTGGATTCACGCACCTTGTCGATGATGCCTGCAGACAGAGTCATCGGAGGCAGCGCACACGCGGAGTCGCCGGAGTGAATACCGGCTTCCTCGATGTGCTCCATAACGCCGCCGAGGTAGACCTCTTCCCCATCACACAGTGCATCAACATCAATCTCGATGGCGCTGTCCAGGAAGCGGTCAACCAGTACCGGGTGCTCATTGGACAGCTCGGTAGCGCGGTTGATGTAGTCCTCCAGAGTGGCCTCATCGTAGACGATTTCCATGCCACGGCCGCCGAGGACGTAGGACGGACGGACCAGCACCGGGTAACCGATACCAGCGGCAACCTGGCGAGCTTCTGCGAAGGAGGTGGCGGTACCGAACTCCGGCGCCGGCAGCTTGGCCTCAGCCAGCACCTTGCCGAACTCACCGCGGTCCTCAGCCAGGTCGATTGCCTCTGGGCTAGTGCCGACAATCGGAACACCTGCGGCCTGCAGACGCTCCGCCAGGCCCAGCGGGGTCTGGCCACCGAGCTGAACAATGACGCCTGCGACCTTTCCGGACTGGCTCTCAGCGTGGTAGACCTCGAGGACATCCTCGAAAGTCAACGGCTCGAAGTAGAGGCGATCTGCGGTGTCGTAGTCGGTGGAAACCGTTTCCGGGTTGCAGTTGACCATGACGGTCTCGTACCCAACCCGGGAGAGCTCGAGCGCCGCGTGGACACAGGAGTAGTCGAACTCAATACCCTGGCCGATGCGGTTAGGACCGGAACCGAGGATGATGACCTTTTCCTTTTCGGTCTGCGGGGCGACCTCGGACTCAGCAGCCGGGTCCAGCTCGTATGCCGAGTAGTGGTACGGAGTCTGTGCTTCGAACTCGGCGGAGCAGGTATCGACAGTCTTGAATACGGGGTGGATGTTCAGGCGCCAGCGCAGCTCGCGCACGCCGTCTTCCCCGGCCAATTCCGGACGCAGCGCAGCAATCTGGGCGTCGGACAGTCCCCAGTACTTAGCCTCACGCAGCAGGTCGGAGGTCAGCACCGGAGCGTCGATAAGCTCCTTGCGGATATCCTGCAGGTTTTCCATCTCGGCGATAAACCACGGATCCAGGCCGGAAGCTTCGTGGATCTGCTCGATGGAAGCACCCAGACGCTGAGCCAGCTCAACGTCGTAGATGCGACCTTCAGTCGGACGCTTCAGGTCCTCAAGGACAGCGTTGACATCGTTTGCGCGCTCACCTGCAAAGTCCTCATCCGGAACAGTCCAGAAACCAGCTGGCTTGTTCTCCAGCGAACGCATGACCTTACCGAGCGCGCCGATGTAGTTACGGCCGATAGCCATGGCCTCACCGACGGACTTCATGGTGGTGGTCAGCGTATCGTCAGCACCTGGGAACTTCTCGAAAGCAAAGCGTGGAGCCTTGACAATCACGTAATCCTGCACCGGCTCAAACGCTGCCGGGGTTTCACCGGTGATGTCGTTGGTGATCTCATCAAGGGTGTAGCCGATAGCCAGCTTGGCAGCAATCTTTGCAATCGGGAAACCAGTTGCCTTGGAAGCAAGCGCCGACGAGCGGGAGACGCGCGGGTTCATCTCAATGGTGATGATGCGGCCGTCATTCGGGTTGATGGCGAACTGGATGTTACAGCCACCGGTGTCAACGCCGACCTCACGCAGAATTGCGATGCCCTGGTCACGCATGGTCTGGAACTCGCGGTCGGTCAGAGTCATCGACGGAGCGACAGTCACCGAGTCACCAGTGTGGACACCGAGGGCATCAACGTTTTCAATGGAGCAGACCACGACAACGTTGTCGTCGCCATCGCGCATGAGCTCGAGCTCAAATTCCTTCCAGCCGAGGATGGACTCCTCGATCAGAACATTGGCCTCGGGCGATGCGGCCAGGCCGCCACCTGCAATACGGTCGAGGTCTTCCTGGTTGAAGGCCAGACCGGAACCCAGACCGCCCATGGTGAACGACGGGCGAACAACGACCGGAAGACCGAGCTCTGCAACAGTCTCATGGACTTCTTCCATGTTGTGGCAGACGCGGGAACGAGCGGATTCGCCACCAATCTTGGCGACGATGTCCTTGAACATCTGGCGATCCTCACCGCGCTGAATGGCCGGAATATCAGCACCAATCAGCTCGACATTGTACTTCTCCAGAATGCCCTCGCGGTCCAGCTGAATAGCTGCGTTCAGTGCAGTCTGGCCACCGAGAGTTGCCAGGACAGCGTCAATCGGGTTGCCCTCTGCAGCTTCCTTGGCCAGGATCTTTTCGATGTACTTGGTTTCAATCGGCTCGATATAGGTGGAGTCTGCGAACTCCGGGTCAGTCATAATCGTTGCCGGGTTGGAGTTGACCAGCGTGACTCTCAGGCCCTCTTCGCGCAGCACGCGGCAAGCCTGGGTGCCGGAGTAGTCGAACTCGCAGGCCTGACCGATAACAATCGGGCCGGAGCCGATAACCAGTACGTGGTTGATGTCTGTACGACGTGGCATGGTGTTAGGTCCCTTAGCCCTTTCCTACTTGTTCGAGTTTCCGGTTGCGGACTTGTTGAAATCGACCTTCTGGATCAGCGCCAGGAAGTCATCAAAGAGAGAGTGCGCATCGTGCGGGCCGGCTGCGGACTCCGGGTGGTACTGCACAGAAAAGGCCATGCCGTTCTTCAGTGCGACACCTTCCACGACGTCGTCGTTAAGGCAGGTGTGCGTAACCTCTGCCTCGCCCCACGGGGTATCGAAACTCTCGCCGGCCTTGCCTTCAAGTGCGAAACCGTGGTTCTGAGCGGTGATAAAAATACGGCCAGTGCGGTGGTCTTTCACCGGAACATTGACGCCGCGGTGACCGAAGACCAGCTTGTAGGTATTCAGGCCGAGTGCGCGACCAAGAATCTGGTTACCGAAGCAGATACCGAATAGCGGCATGCCGTCATCGAGGGCAGCCTTGGCGACCGCAACCATCTCATCAGCAGTTGCCGGGTCACCCGGGCCGTTGGACAAGAAGACACCGTCCGGCTGGTATTCCTTCTTAATATCTTCGTACGGAGTGTTAGCCGGAACAACTACGACTTCCAGGCCACGCTTAGCCAGCTCACGCGGGGTGTTGGACTTGATGCCCAGGTCGTAGGCCACAACACGTGCCTTCTTCTCCCCCTGTGGTTCCACGACATAGGCCTCATCGGTGCTGACCTCGCGAGCCAGGTCCGCGCCCTTCATCGCAGGCTGAGCGCGAACGATTTCCACCAGCTTATCGACGGGCTGCTGTGCGTCCTCACCGGAAAAAATACCAGCGGCAATCGAGCCATTGTCGCGCAAATGGCGAACCAGCGCGCGGGTATCAATCTGGCGGATACCGATGATGCCCTGTGCCTTCAGTTCATCTTCCAAGCTGCGCTCCGAGCGCCAGTTGGAGGGAATGCGCGACAAATCGCGGATAATAAAGCCAGCTGCCCAAATCTTGTTTCCGCGGGACTCGTAGTCCTCATCGTTCCAACCGGTGTTGCCGATCTGTGGTGCGGTAGCCACAATCAGCTGGCGGTGGTAGGACGGGTCCGTCAGGGTTTCCTGGTAGCCCGTCATAGCGGTGGTAAAAACTGCCTCACCCAGGGTTGTACCGGTGGCGCCGAAACCGCGTCCGCGGAACACTCGGCCATCTGCCAATACCAGGACTGCCGCTGTAGCGGCCGCGGCCTGCGACTCGTTGCTCACGTTATTGCCTTTCAGTTGGGTAGCGTGCGAGGAATTTACATTAATCATACGGGACGCATGTGAATGTTTATGCGTTGACATGAATATTATCCAGCGACCTCTCCGTTAAGAGCGGTCACCTTACCGCGCAGCACGGTAGCTGCCACGGACACGGCCATCTCCATTTCCTCATATGGAGTGTTCTCAGACTTCGACGCCAGGTCTTCGCCGCGGACCGTCCACTTTTTGCCCGGGTCAACAACGGTCAGGTTGGCAGGCTCACCGACAGCAATCGGACGGCCGTGCCCCGGTAGCTTCACGATTTGAGCGGGACGCTCACTCATGACCTTGGCCAGCCAGCGCCAATCACAATCGCCCTTCAAAACGAATTCTTCGGCGATGATTGGCATCGAGGTCTCCAGACCAAGCATGCCGGGCTTAGCGTGCTCGAACTCGCAGCACTTTTCTTCAGAGCCGTGCGGAGCGTGGTCGGTAGCGACACAGTCAATGATCCCGTCAATCAGAGCCTGACGCAGAGCCAGGGTGTCGCGCTGCTCACGCAGCGGCGGATTGACGCGGTAGACGCCGTCGTAGGTCTCCAACTTCTCATCGGTGAGAATCAGGTGATGCGGGGTAACCTCGGCGGTCAGCGGAATATCATGCTCCTTTGCCCACTTGACCAGCTCAACCGTGCCTTCGGTGGAAGCGTGGCAGATGTGCATGCGTCCGCCGTAGTCGCGAGCCATAATGGCATCTCGGGCCACGATGGACTCCTCAGCTACGCGCGGCCACCCGGTCAGGCCGAGTCGTGCGGCGGTCGGACCTTCGTGAGCCGATGCATCTGCGGTCAGACGCGGATCTTCGCAGTGCTGCGCCAGCAATACGTCTTCGCCGCGGGCGTATTCAATCGCGCGGCGCATAATCAGCGGATTGTCAACGCACTTACCGTCATCGGAGAACATGCGTACCTTCGCCTGCGAGTCTGCCATCATGCCGAACTCAGTCAGCGTCTCGCCCTTCAGCCCCTTAGTAATGGATCCGACCGGGTGAACGTCGCAGAGGTTCAGCGCCTGGCCCTTGAGCCACACCGACTCAGCAATCGAGGGGTCATCGGTTACCGGCGCGGTATTGGCCATAGTGAACACTGCGGTGAAACCACCGCGTGCTGCGGCAGCGGAACCAGTGGCCAGGGTTTCCGTATCTTCACGGCCCGGCTCCCGCAGGTGCACATGGATGTCAACCAGGCCTGGCAAGAGAACGAGGGAGTCGAACTCCAGGACCTCTACCCCGTCCTCGGCCGTGAGATTTTCTCCAATCTCAGCGATAACGCCATCTTCAATCAAGACGTCGACGTCTTCGCCTTCACCGTAGGGACGCACACCCTTCAGCAGCAGCTGTCCCCGTGCGGGTGCTGCCAATGGTCCTACCTCGGGGTACGAGGCTTCGTCATACTCATTGCGATTCGACATTTATGCCTGCCCTTCCAAGTTGGCGGAAACACCTGAGGTCAGCAGTGTGAAAAGAACTGCCATGCGGACGTGGACACCGTTGGCTACCTGCTGCAGCACGGCAGTGCGCGGCAAATCAGCGACGGCATCGTTAATTTCCATGCCACGAAGCATCGGGCCTGGGTGCATCACAATGCAGTCGTCGCGAAGCATCTTCTCGCGAGCCTTCGACAGCCCGTAGCGAGTGGCGTATTCGCGATGGGATGGGAAGAAGCCTCCGTTCATGCGCTCCTGCTGAACGCGGAGCATCATCACGGCATCAGCATCGCGAATCTCGTCTTCCATGCGGTAGGCAACACGCACCGGCCAGGTCTCGATGCCAAACGGCAGCAGCGTCGGTGGCGCGACGAAGACGACCTCGGCGCCGAGCTTGCTTAGCAGATCGGCGTTAGAGCGAGCGACGCGAGAGTGCAAAATATCGCCAACGATGACGACCTTGCGCCCCTCAATTCCACCGAGGCGCTGACGCAACGTCACCGCGTCCAGGAGAGCCTGCGTCGGGTGCTGGTGCTTTCCGTCACCCGCGTTGATGATCGATGGGCCGTTGCCAAATTCCTCAGTCCACTTGGCGATCAGCTGTGCCGCGCCCGACGATGGGTGCCTAACGACCATGGCATCGCCGCCGATAGCATCCAAAGTCAGCGCGGTGTCTTTCAGACTTTCGCCTTTCTTCACAGAGGAAGAGGAAGCCGAGATATTAATAACATCGGCGCTCATCCACTTACCCGCAGTCTCAAAAGAAGAGCGGGTACGCGTGGAGTTCTCGTAAAAGAGGTTATAAATAGTGCGGCCGCGCAGGGTCGGCAGCTTCTTAATTTCCCGACCGCGGATGACCTCCTTGAAACGATCGGCCTCATCCATCAGGCCGACAATTTCATCCTTGGTCAAATCCGCAATGCTAATCAGGTGTTTCACTGTTCCTCCGCCCGGGTGAGAATAACCGCGTCACGGCCGTCAAGTGCCTCTACCAGCACATCGACGTCTTCGTCGCGGGAAGTTGGCAGATTCTTACCGACGTAATCGGCGCGAATTGGTAGTTGACGATGACCACGATCAACCAGCACTGCAAGCTGAATTACTCGCGGGCGACCGATGTCAGCAATAGCGTCGAGTGCGGCACGAATTGTGCGACCTGAGAAGAGGACATCGTCTACGAGAACAACGGTGGTGCCGTCGATTCCGGAGTTTGGAATGTTCGTGGGCTGCAGGGCGCGGTGCGGGCCCTTGCGCAAGTCATCCCTGTACAGGGTGATATCAAGCGATCCAGTTTCCGGGCGAATGCCGGAGAACTGTTCAATCAAATCGGCTAGCTTCTCCGCCAGCGGTACGCCACCAGATGGAATACCGAGGAGAACTACGCGCCCAGCATTTGGGCTATCCAGCGCAGTTTTTTCAATAATTTGGTGCGCGATGCGCGCGATGGTACGTGCAACTTCGTCTGCATTGAGCAGCTCGGTTGTTTGCGGCGTTCCTTCGCTCATCGTGACCTCCTTCCCCGCCTCTCAGTGCGGTCCGTTAAAGGATGTCTTGATTGTGGATATTTGATTATCAGTTTGCATGACTCGCAACTACGGGCGCGGTGCAAACTTCCGCTGACCAGAATAGCACTCACACTTAAATTGCCTCTAAATGCAACAAAACTCCAAGCCCCCAAAAAAGGGACTTGGAGTTTCAGACAATCCGCGAGAACCGACTGTGATCGGCTCGCAGTGAGCCCGGCCGCTTTGATTGGCTAGGACCCGTTCTCGCTCTTAGCCACGTCTTCAGCCACCAGCTTGGCAATATCGCTCATGTCCAGGCCGGTAATCTTAGCCATCTCATCGGAGTCAGCCAGTGCCTTGTCAGCTTCCTCATTTGCAGCAGCCTGTGCCTGAATAGCCTCGTCGAACTGGGACTCGCCCACCGAAGTGCTAACAGCTGCTGCTGCCAGGCGTGCCTGGTCGGCAATCTTGGCCTCGGCATCGAGAACTGCGTTGATGTACGGTGCCGCCACATCAGTGGAGTATTCCGATGCCAGCTCAACGCCTTCCACCACGGCCACACGCGGAGGCACGTCGGAGTTGTAGAACAGCTCCCAGGTGGAAAGACGCAAGATAGCACGGTCGACTGCCGGTAGGCGACGCAGCGGCCACTCCTCCGTCAGGTACGAAGAAATCGTCGAGTCGATACCGATAATTTCCGCAGCTACACCGCGCACGATCTGCTCGGTGTACTCCGCAATTGGATTCACATCCAGATCGGGATTACGGACCATTTCCAGCCGCTCTTCAAGAAGCTTGACGACGTCGACGCCTCGCTGCTCGGCCTCAAATAGCAGATCTACCGCACGACGGCGCGCACGGTAGCGCGCGCCGTGGCGCTTGTAGTTAGGTTCGCGAACTTTCGCGGACTCCTGCGCATCCGGGGTCTCGACGGACTTGTGATCCTTTTCAGTCATGGATGTGTATGTATCGCTCTCAACAAAAGGGTGAACTAGATGAGGGAATTAGTGGTTGACGCGGGACAGGTAGGAGCCGTCACGGGTGTCGACCTTCAGTACGTCGCCGGTTTCGATGAACAGCGGCACCTGAATCTCAGCGCCAGTCTCCAAAGTTGCCGGCTTGGTGCCACCGGTGGAGCGGTCGCCCTGCAGACCCGGGTCGGTCTGCTCAACCTTCAGTTCAACCGAAACAGGCATTTCAGCGAAAAGAACGTTGCCCTCATGGAAGGACACCTGGCAGGTGGTTTCCGGAAGCAGGAACTTAGCACCCTCCGGCATCTGAGCGTCCAGGATGGAAATCTGGTCGTAGGTCTTGTCGTCCATGAAGACGTATCCTTCACCGTCGTGGTACAGGTACGTCATGTCGCGACGGTCGACGGTAGCAGTCTCAATCTTGACGCCAGCGTTGAAAGTCTTGTCAACAACCTTGCCGGTCAGAACGTCCTTCAGCTTGGTGCGGACGAATGCCGGACCCTTACCTGGCTTGACGTGCTGGAACTCCACGATCTGCTGAAGCTTATTGTCGTGCTTGATAACTAGACCGTTTTTAAAATCTGCGGTGGTAGCCAACTAAACTCTCCTGAAATTGTTAAAAAGCTCTCTGACGAAACCACGATACTCCGTATCTCATCGAGAGAAAAATAAAACGCCGTGATGTTAGGCCCGCGGTTTCGGCAGCTGCGTAATAATTTCCGGCTCGGTGTCGGTGATAATCAACGTATCTTCGATGCGCACACCGCCGAACCCCGGCACATAAATACCAGGCTCGATGGTCAACGTCATGCCAGCTGCCAACTTCCCCTTGCCGGTGCGAGCAGCAAATGGAGCCTCATGCACCTCAATACCGATTCCGTGGCCGGTGGAATGAACGAAGTGCTCCCCATAACCAGCCTTTTCAATAATGTCCCGGCATGCTGCGTCTACAGCCACAACATCAGCCCCTGGCACGGCCGCTTTTACGCCAGCCAGCTGGGCTTCCAGCACGACATTGTAAATCTCTCGGGCCTTCTCGTCTGCGAACTCCACCCCGGCAACAATCGCGCCGTCCAAATCTGACGACGTATTGTTCGGACCGTTTTCGCTTGACGACGTTCCCGCCTCACCGGCAAAGAGGGTACGTGTCATATCTGAGTTGTAGCCCCCGGCAAAGGCGCCAAAGTCAATAGTGACCAGGTCACCTGCCTCGATTACGCGATCTTCCGCTCCGTGGTGTGGCTTGGCGGAATTCGGGCCGCTCGCGACAATCGTGTCGAAGCTTGGCCGATCGGCGCCATGCATGCGCATGCGGTACTCCAACTCTGCGGCGACTTCGCGCTCCGTGCGGCCGGCGACCACGATGCCGTCGTGAAGCAAGTCCTCGAATGCGCGGACCGCGATGTCGGCGACGTGGCGCAGAGCGACGAGTTCTGTATCGGACTTGACCTCCCGCAGTTTAGAGACGACGCCCGTAGTCGATACCAGCTCGAGTGCCTGTGGCCGGGCATCCTCTAGCTCTTGATAAGCGGCCATAGTGAGGAACTCAGATTCAACACCAAGACGCGAGATATCCAGCTTTCGGCATTGACCGACGAGTGCCACGCCGGTGTTGCGGGCGGTGAGTAACTCCACGTCCGGTGCCTGTTTGCCAGCCTGAACCGTATAGCGGCCGTCGGTGGAAAGCAGCGCTTCCCCACTGGCCGCAACAATCAAACCAGCATTCGAGCCGTGGAAACCTGTAAGCCAACCAACATGCGTCGGATCGACTGTGAGGAAACCGTCGCAGTCGTTGTCGGACAATGCGTCGATAAGAGCGGCTCGGCGGGCGGCGTAGTTCGTGGAGATATCTGTCATAGTTTCGTACTCACCCTTCTCAGTGCCATGGAATACCCATCAGTTCCGCATCCGACGATAACGCCCGCGGCAAGCGCCGACAGGTACGAGTGGTGCCGAAACTCCTCCCGGGCGTGAATGTTTGAAATATGGACCTCGTGGAAGCCCGCGCCGTCGGCAATTTCGGCAAGCGCGTCACGTAGGGCGACGGAGGTGTGTGTCAACCCCCCTGGATTGATAATGACTGGCCAACCGTAGTCGGCAGCTTCGTGAACCCACTCGATGAGTTGACCTTCATAGTTGGATTGGCGGCAATCCACTACGACGCCAAGCTCCTTGGCTAGGGTGCGAAGTTCAGATTCGACATCGGCCAAAGTAGTGGCACCGTAAATTTCTGGCTGACGCTTGCCCAGACGGTCGAGGTTCGGGCCGTTCAGAACAAGCACGGTCGGAATCGCCGTTGTGGCATCCGTTGCTGCACGAAGAGAGGTCATTAGCGGGTTGACTCCTCAGATGCGGCCTGCCCATTGTTGCAGAGCAGTTCGTATGCACGCTCGAGGTCATCCATGCCCGGACCTTCAAGACGGGCTGTTTCACCGGGGCGTTCCAGAATAACGAATCGGATCGCACCATCCCGGTTCTTCTTATCCCTGGTCATAGCATCGTAGAGCTCGGTAAAACGACCTGCCTGGTAGGTCGTTGGCAGCCCAATGGACTCTAGGATGCGACGATGGCGGTCTACGAGTTCCTGATTAATATGTCCGGTGATCTTGGCCAGCTCGGCGACATAAACCATGCCTACAGCGACGGCGTGGCCATGGCGCCAGCGGTAGTTTTCAAAGTGCTCAACGGCATGACCGAAAGTGTGGCCATAGTTCAGGATCTCGCGGAGGCCAGATTCCTTCAAATCCTCAGCGACAACGCGTGCCTTGACAGCAATCGCGCGCTCGACCAGTTCTGGCAAGTCACCGTCAACATCGAGGCAGGTCTGCGGGTTTGCCTCGTAAAGATCGAGAATCTTCGGGTCCGCGATAAATCCAGCCTTGATGATCTCTGCCGAGCCCGCAATCAGTTCAGCCTTCGGCAAGGTGCGCAGGACATCCAGGTCACAGAACACCGCGGCAGGCTCGTGGAAAGCGCCGACCAGGTTCTTGCCGGCTGCAGTGTTGATACCGGTCTTACCACCGACAGCTGCGTCGACCATGCCGAGCAGCGTTGTCGGGACCTGGATAACCTTCACTCCACGCATCCACGCGGCGGCGACGAACCCACCGAAATCTGTGGCTGCACCGCCGCCAATCGCGATTACCGCGTCACGCCGGCCCAGACCGCGTTCACCAAAAGTGTCCCAAACTGTTTCAGCAACTGCGAGCGTCTTGCCCTCCTCCGCATCCGGAACCTGGATGCTAAAGGCGTCGACTCCTTTGTCCGCCAGAGCCTTGATGACGCCGAAGCTCAGCTCTTGAACGCTCTCCTGGTGAATCACCGCAACCTGGGAGGCAAACGTAGCGGCCTCCGCAATCTGCTCGGTGAGTCCATGCCCCATGGCTACCGTGTACGGGGATGGGCCTTCAACACGGATTGTGCGGGTTGAGTTCATTGTCAGTCCCTAGTCGTTAGCGTAAGAAATGTATGGAGTTGCTGGTTATACGGCAGTGATTAGCTGCCGCCTTTTAAGAGTCGCCAGTTAAGCCTCGTCGCAGGTTTCATCGAGGTAGCTGAGGATCTCGGCCACAACGCGCTGCGGGGAACGTTCGTCGGAACGCACCTTGAAAGTGGCTGCATCTTCGTAAAAAGCTCGGCGAGCCTCATAGAGCGCGCGGTAATGAGCCTCAGGGTCATCCGCCTGGAGCACCGGGCGCGAATTGTTACCCGCTGTACGACGGACCCCCTCTGCAATGCTGATCTCGAGGTAGACGACGTTATGGTCTGCCAGCAGGTCACGGGTCGCCTGCGAAATCACGGCACCACCGCCAAGTGAGACGATTCCGTCGTGGGTCAGAGCCTCCGCCACGATTTGTTCCTCGATACGGCGGAATTCCGGCTCTCCCAGCTCGGAAAAGACTTCCCCACAAGTCTTGCCCATGCGCTGTTCAATCATCTCATCGGTATCGGTGAGTCTTGTGCTCAATGCACGAGACAGTCGACGACCGATGGTGGACTTTCCCGATCCGGGCGGTCCGACAAGGACAATAGTAGGAACGGACATTCCCCTCGTTTTACCCTTCTTCGTGTGCGCGACTGTGGCGCTATTTCCAATCAAGGCGACGTCGAGTCTGCTCCAAGTAGCCCTCAACGTTACGCTTGGTTTCCTCCAGGCTATCGCCGCCGAACTTTTCCATCACTGCACGCGCCAGTACCAGCGCGACCATTGCCTCTGCGACAACACCGCCGGCCGGGACCGCGCAGACATCAGAGCGCTGGTGGATTGCGGTAGCTGCATCGCCGCTGGCCATATCGACGGTCTTCAGCGCACGCGGAACGGTCGAAATTGGTTTCATCGCAGCACGCACAACGAGAGGTTGAGCATTAGTCATGCCACCCTCCAGGCCACCGGCGCGGTTAGTTTCCCGATCCACGCCGTCGTCGGTACGCACCATTTCATCGTGAGCCTCGGTGCCACGGCGACGGGCTTCCTCAAAACCGTCGCCGATCTCCACGCCCTTGACGGACTGAATTCCCATCAAGGCAGCCGCAAGCTGCGAATCCAGACGGGCATCACCGGAAATGTGCGATCCCAGACCCACCGGCAGACCGTGGACAACGACCTCGACGATGCCACCGAGGGTGTCGCCCTGCTTCTTGGCGGCCTTGATTTCGTCAATCATCGACTCCTCCGCAGCTGCGGAGAATGCACGCACTGGCGACTCGTCAATCTTGTCCTGATCAGCGAAGGTCGGCAGTGGCCCCTCGTAGGGCTCCGAACGACCGATGGAAATAACGTGGCTGACAACTTCCACACCGAGAGTCTCACGCAGAATTAAGCGTGCCACAACCGATGCCGCCACACGTGCTGCAGTCTCGCGAGCCGATGAACGCTCCAGGATGTTTCGAGCATCGGTGTGGTTGTACTTCAGCATGCCGTTGAAATCGGCATGCCCCGGGCGCGGGCGGGTTAAGGTGGCGCCACGAGCTGTATCCAAAACAACTGGGTCAACTGGATCCGGGCTCATGACCTCAGTCCACTTGGGCCATTCGGAGTTGCCGACCATAATGCCAATCGGCGATCCCAGCGTCTCACCATGTCGAATGCCAGTCAGCAGGGTGACCTCATCAGCCTCAAACTTCATTCGCGCCCCGCGACCATAGCCGAGGCGGCGGCGTGCGAGGTGGCGTGATACGTCATCTGTAGTCAGGGGAAGTCCGGCTGGCGCGCCTTCTACGAGAGCGATAAGCGCTTTGCCGTGAGATTCACCCGCGGTAGTCCAACGAAGCATAGGTATCATAATGTCACGTTTGCCGTACTTCTTGTGCATTTGGGGGCATACAAGTTTCAAATATGCCCCATTTCATCGCCCCTGGTCTACCGCTTCAGGGGACTTGTAGGTACCCTCCGCTTATCCCCCACACAATGGCGGTTGCTGCAAGCATCGCAGGCCCATGAGGCACGCTCGCCGGTACAGGCGCTGTTTTTGCTTTACGACGGTCACCCCAGCCCCGCTTTCCCGCGGTGACTCCTGCCATGAGGAGAGTGAGTCCGGCAGCCAACAGAATTGCCACTGCAATCCAAATTGCTGTCGCCACTGGCTCGCCCGATACCAGACCGACACCGCCCCCGAGAATTGCTGCGAGCTTCACATCTCCAGCCCCCATAGAGCGTGGGTTGAAGATGAAGACTGCTACATAGAGGCCAAACCAGAGGCCTATTCCTGTTCCTATGGCTGCGACTGCACTGGCGAGATTGTCAGCCAAGGTGCTCTTTTGCTGGAGCACCATTCCAGTGGTTGCTATCAGACCCACTGCCCCTAGCACTAACCACCAGTTCGGTAGTCTTCGCCGAGTCACATCCAACCAGCAGCCAATACCGCCCCAGCCGAGTACAAGCATCACGACTAGGAAATAGAAAACCCGGTCAAGGTAGACCGGGGCAATCCTGTGCTGTCCAATCGGAGACAGCCCTATCTCAGTTATTCCCCACCCCAAAACTTTGGGATTGTAACGGTTGTGAGCTAGTTCGGCAGCGCTGCACGCATCGCCTCGACATCGGGAGTGCGTCCAGTAAACTGCTCAAACTGTCCCACCGCTTGATGTAGCAACATGGACAATCCACCGACCGCCTGTGTCCCTCCGCGTTCCGCTGCTTTCACAAGTGGGGTTGGCCAGGGATTGTAAATGACGTCGAGAATCTTCGGTGCTCGAGCGAGGTAGCCAGCAACCGACTCAATTGCGGCTGACGGCACCGTAGAGACCAGCACGTCGGCATTACCAGCAATATCTGCCAGGTTTGGAACATCAAAAGTCACCCAAACAAATTCCATCCCCAGCGCGGCAGCTAATGGTTCAATGTCATATGCGCGCTCGGAGCGCGCTACCACGGTCACATGATTGACCCCCAGCTGCGACAGCGCCCAAAGTGCCGGCCGTGCTGTGCCACCGGCACCAACAACAACGGCGCGGCCACGTGGTGCGTTCGTGCAGTCTATCTCGCGCAGTGCTCCCAGTACGCCGTCGCCATCGGTGTTGTCGGCAAACCAATCCGAATCGCGACGGACCAGAGTGTTCGCTGAACCAATGAGCCTCGCGCGCTCACTGACTTCATCGGCGAAGTCCAGCGCGGCAAACTTGCCGGGCATCGTGACGGAAAACCCCTGGAAACTGGGGTCTGCGCCACCAACGACGTCGGCAAGCTCTTCGGCGTTGCATCGGATGCGGTCATAGTGCCAGTCATTCATTCCCGCAGCGCGGTAACCGGCGTTGTGAATAGCCGGCGAGTACGAGTGATCAATCGGATCTCCCAGCACGGCTGCGCGATGAGTTATAGGCATAGGAGTTCTACCTCTTAGCGGTTGGAATCCAGCACGCCATTGTTGCGTGACTCGTCGATAGCGGCCTCGTGCTCTTCGAAGGTCGTGCTAAAGACAGTATTTCCTTCCTTGTCCACCGTGACAAAGTACAGCCAGGTGCCGTCAGCCGGATTTTCCATGGCACGAATCGCCTCGATGGAGGGCGAAGCAATGGGGGTTTCCGGCAGCCCCTCCTTGGCGTAGGTGTTCCACGCGGTCTTTCGCGCGCGGTCCTCATCCGTGGTTGCGATTTCCTGATCTGGCAGGTCGTAGTTGACTGTCGAGTCGAACTGCAGCTGCATCGGTTCGTCGAGACGGTTGAGAATAACGCGAGCGACCTTATCGAAGTCGCCATCTGGCGCCTCCATCTGGATCAAAGAAGCTGCGGTAATCAGCTCGTATGGAGTAAGACCAACCATGTCCGCTGAAGCCATGAGACCCGTGTCCTCATAATTCTTCACCGATTCCTTGACCAATTTTGCAAGCATCTGTTCGGGCGTCTGCTGCGGGTCAAGGTGATGAATACCCGGCGTAATGAGTCCCTCAAGACGACGAGGGTCGTTGCCACGCGCAGCTACCGCGTCCCGTGCCCATTCTGGAACACCCAGCGCGGCCAAATCGGCCTCGCCAGCAGCACGTTCGAGATCGGCCTTGGATACGCAGTCATTGTCTTCAACACAAGTGGCCTCAGAAATAAGCGAGAAAATTCCCTTACGTACATCCGATGAGGACACAATGCGGGTATCGGCGAAACGGGCGCCAGTCGGAATGCCAACGGTACCGACCTGATTTTCGACATCCAGAAGAGCCTCGACGGTCTCGTCGGCCTTCATCCGCTGATGGAGTCGGTAGAAACCAGGCTGCAATTCACTTGAATGAGAGTTCTCATTCGCGGCCTGGATGAACGCACGGGAAGACTTGACGACGCCGCTTTCCACCAACTGGTTGGACAAATCAGTAAGTGACGTGCCTTCACTGACCTCAACAATCGTCAATGGACCCTCAGCTTTGCCATCGTAATCGTCAACAATGCCGCCACGGTTCCAGACGAGGCCAATCACTCCGAGGACCAACACGCATAACAGGACAGAAGTCACATTGATTGCCACTGCCGTTTGGCGGTGACGAACTCGAGACTTTGTCCCACCGCTGCGAGCACCAGCGCGGTCCCGGTCGGCACCGCCGCTATCAGTGCGGCGCGCAGTCTGCGCGTCTTTACTCATCAATAATCTCCTCGAATGCAGCTCACTCTCCCATCGGTATCAGCAAGGAGTCTTCCCGTTCGGGTACGACACGCGACTGATAACGACTGGTGCGACATAGCTTTACGACGAAGTCGTAGCACTAGGTTGCATTGTAGGTGTGAATCGCCACTTCAACTTTTCAAATCCTATGCACGCGACAAACGTGCTTAGGTATTACACACTTAATAATTGCGCAAAGGTGGGTGAATTGTCACCTTTCGGTAACTTTTGTGTGCCCCCTTAGTCGGTATTTCCGTCCAAAGCTTTTGCCCGTCTGTCCAACCAGGACTGCAGAATTTCTACTGCCGCAACCTGGTCAATAATCTTCCGCCCGGACTTAACATCAATACCTGCTGCGTGCAGCCGTGATTGGGCCATTACCGTCGTCATCCGCTCGTCGGCGTAATGCACTACGACTCGGTCACCGAGTCGGCGCTGCAGCCGGAATCCAACGTCAGTAGCTTTCCGCGCAGAAGTCCCGAACGAGCCGTCGAGCATGAGGGGCATGCCGAGAACAATCTCGACGACCTCAAGTTCAGTGGCAAGTTCCACGAGCCGGTCAATATCCGGCCCGTCAGGATCTTTTCGCCCCGTTGCTCGAGTGACTGTTTCAACCGGGGTCGCCAGGATACAGTCGGGGTCAGAGACCGCGACGCCAACGCGGACATCGCCGACGTCGATTCCGAGCCGTCGACCCCGACCGGGATCATCCTGACCGGGGGTATCAATACGGGGCTTAGCCATTGTTTACTGCTCTTCCGATAGCACAGCCGTTAATTGGCTACTTGGACAGTTCGGCCTCAACCGCGGCCAATGCTGCGTCGATTCCGGAAGCATCAGAGCCGGAGCCCTGTGCCATTGCCGGTTTACCGCCGCCCTTGCCGCCGACCTCAGCGCCCATCAGCTTCACCAAATCGCCGGCCTTAATACCGCGATTGACGGCTTCATCCGAAACCGAGGCCACAAACGGAACCTTGCCGCCAGCGTTGGAAATCAACGCAATGACGCTTGGGCGATCCGCAAGGCGCTTCGCCAAGTCATTAGCCAGCGAACGGATGTCCTTCATCTCCGTACCGTCGGGAAGCTTAAGGCCGAGGTAGGTGACATCGCCGATGGTGCGAGCGGACTCCAGGTGAGACGCGGCATTGGCCAGCAGCTGTCCGGCCTTGAAATCAGCGAGCTGCTTCTCTGCAGCCTTGAGCTTTTCAGCCAGTGCTGCAATGCGGTCTGGCAGCTCAGCAGAAGGAGCCTTGAATTCAGTGGCCAGTCGTTCAGCCAGGAGACGCTCGGTGGACAGGTAGCGGAAGGAATCCATACCCGAGTAAGCCTCAATACGGCGCACGCCCGATCCGACCGAGGACTCGCCCAGCACAGCTACCGGACCAATCTGCGAAGAATGCGAAACGTGGGTACCGCCACACAGCTCAATTGAGAACGGGCCACCGACCTCGACAACGCGGACGATGTCGCCGTAGTTCTCGTTGAACAATGCCATGGCACCAGCTGCCTTGGCCTCTTCCAAAGGCATCTCGGCAGTATTGACAGCCCAGTCGTTGTCGACAGCCTCATTGGTGATCTGCTCAATCTCACGGAGCTGTTCCGGTGTGAGCTGCTCACCGTACTTGAAGTCGAAACGGAGGTAGCCCGGCTTATTCATGGAACCAGCCTGAGTTGCAGTATCCCCCAGTACCTGACGCAGAGCACCGTGAATCAAGTGAGTTGCAGTGTGCGCCTGACGAGCACCGTGACGCCACTGCTCGTCGACCAAAGCTTCAGCGGAGACACCCGGAGTGAATTCACCAGCGGTGACAATGCCTTTGTGCAGCCACAGCTTCTTGCCCACCTTTTGAACATCGTTGATGTGGACCACAGCGCCGGAATCAGTCACGATACGACCACGGTCAGCCAGCTGACCGCCGGCCTCGGCGTAGAGCGGAGTGCGATCGAGGATAACCTCAATCTCATCGCCCTCTGCGGCAAACGACTGCTTCTGGCCATCGGCAATGATGCCAAGAATCGTGGATTCGTCGGCAAGCCGATCGTAACCAGTGAAGGACGTCGGGTGTTCATCGATGAACTCGCGGTAGACATGCAGGTCGGTGTGAGACTGCTTCTTTGCCTGGCTGTCGGCCTTTGCGCGCGCACGCTGCTCAGCCATCTCGCGATCGAATTCCTCGCGGTCGATGGTCAGGCCGGCCTCTTCGGCCATCTCGATGGTCAGGTCGATTGGGAAGCCGTGGGTGTCATGCAGGGTGAAGGCGTCGTGACCGGATAGAACGGTTTTACCCTCTGCCTTGGCCTTGGTGGCAGCACGTTCGAACAGCTCCTCACCGGCGGACAGAGTCTTGGTGAAGGTCTTTTCCTCGGCGACGGCGACGCGGCGAATACGGTTCCAGTTCTCCGCGATCTCTGGGTACGACGGGGTCATGGTCTCGGCCGCAATACCAATCAGCTTCTCCAGCACTGGACCGTTAGCGCCGAGCAGACGCGCAGAGCGGATGATGCGGCGCAGCAGGCGACGCAGGATATAGCCACGATCGGAGTTCGAGGGGGTGACACCGTCGAGCATCAGCATCAAGCCGGTGCGGCTGTGGTCGGCGATGACGCGGAAACGGATGTTGTCCTGGTGGTTGGAGCTGTACTTCGAACCGGTGAGCCGCTCAGCTTCGTCGATAACCGGACGCAGCAGATCGGTTTCGTAGACGTTGTCGACACCCTGTAGCAGGAAAGCAACGCGCTCGATGCCCATACCGGTATCGATGTTCTTCTTCGGCAGTGGGCCAAGAATCTCGAAAGAGTCCTTGCCTGTTCCTTCGCCACGCTCGTTTTCCATGAAGACGAGGTTCCAAATCTCGATGTAGCGATCCTCGTCCGCCTCTGGGCCACCGTCAGCACCGTACTCCGGGCCGCGGTCGTAGAAAATCTCTGAACACGGGCCACACGGGCCAGGCACACCCATGGACCAGTAGTTGTCCGCCATGCCTCGGCGCTGAATGCGCTCTTCCGGCACACCAACCTTCTCGTGCCAGATGTCATGGGCCTCATCGTCATCGAGGAAAACCGTCACCCACAGCTTCTCAGCCGGGATGCCAAAGCCGCCGTCCTCAACAGCACCAGTCAGAAGGCTCCATGCATGAGTGATGGCACCTTCCTTGAAGTAATTTCCGAAGGAGAAGTTACCCGCCATCTGGAAGAAGGTGTTGTGGCGGGTGGTGATACCCACCTCTTCAATGTCCAGTGTGCGCACGCACTTCTGAATTGAGGTCGCGGTGGAGAAGTCCGGAGTCTCATTGCCGAGGAAGTAGGGCTTGAACGGCACCATGCCGGCATTAACGAACAGCAGGTTCGGGTCATCCAAAACCAGGGAGGCACTGGGGACCTCGGTGTGTCCCGCCTTTACGAAATGCTGGATGAAGCGATTTCGAATTTCATGAGTCTGCACGGTGTTCTACTTCCTCGTTTCACGTCGAGCGTCCGAGATGTTTAATACAAAACTAGCAGTCTACCCGCTCGGTTCGAGCAACTTTAAAACCACCCCACCGGCACCCCGTAGATTCCGACCGATCTCGCCTACTTCGATTTCCGGCGGCTCCCCCGGATAATTCGGCGAATGCGTCCGAGGTATTCAGCCATGCCGTTTTCACGACCGTGATTGGATGGGACGAAATAATCAGTGCCCACCAACTGATCTGGTGGATACTGTTGGGCGACGACACCCATGGGGTCATTGTGCGGGTAGATATAGTCCACCGCGTGACCAAGGTCCTTAGCCCCGCTGTAATGTCCGTCCCGCAAATGTGGTGGCACCGGTCCGGTCTTCCCGGAACGAACATCCTTCAATGCCCCGTCGATTGCGCTTATGACCGAATTCGACTTCGGTGCTGTTGCCAAGTGAATCGTGGCCTGCGCCAGCGTCAGCCGGGCTTCCGGCATCCCTATCAAGGCAACTGCCTGCGCCGCGGCGACGGCGGTTTGCAGAGCTGTCGGGTCGGCCATACCGATGTCTTCGCTGGCCAGAATAACGATTCGGCGGGCAATAAACCGAGGGTCTTCCCCACCCTCAATCATCCGCGCCAGGTAATGCAGGGCAGCATCGACATCAGATCCGCGAACGGACTTAATAAACGCGCTGGTGACGTCGTAATGCTGGTCGCCGTCGCGGTCATAGCGAACCACGGCTCTGTTGATCGAATTGGCAAGCGACTCAGCGGTAATCTGCTCACCATCGGCGACGGCTTCTGCGGCTGCCTCGAGGTACGTGAGGGAACGACGAGCATCACCAGCTGCCAGCGCAATGAGCTGTTTACGTGCATCGTCTGTCATACTGACGCGACCATTCAGGCCGCGCTCATCGGTAAGTGCTCGATCAATGAGCGTGCCGACGGCTTCGTCGTCCAGTGACTGCAACTGCAACAGCAGTGACCGACTGAGCAGCGGGGACACCACTGAGAAGGATGGGTTTTCCGTCGTTGCCGCGACGAGAAGGACAATCCGGTTTTCCACGGCACCCAACAGGGCATCCTGCTGGGTCTTGGAAAAACGGTGCACCTCGTCGATGAAGAGCACCGTTTGAATGCCCTGGTTAACGAGCGTGCGACGAGCAGTGTCGATAACCGCACGCACTTCCTTTACCCCGGCATTAAGCGCGGAAAGCGCTTCAAAGTGTCGTCCAGTCGCCGCGGAAATCAAACTGGCGAGAGTGGTCTTGCCAGTTCCGGGAGGGCCAAACAAAATAACGGAGGTGTCGCCGCCACCTTCGACCAGACGGCGCAACGGTGCTCCGGGGGCTAACAGGTGGTCTTGACCAACGACTTCATCGAGGTTTCGCGGTCGCATCCGAACCGCCAACGGCGCGTGTGCACCTGGGTGAAAATAGGCGCTCGCATCGGAGTTCAGGCCAGTGCTTGCTGGCCCCGCACTCCGACCTTGGCTCTTGGCCGCTGTAGGTCCGGCGACCGAAGGCTCGTCGAAAAGCCCTGGAGCGTCATCGGCGGAGCCGTTTGCACCGCCTGACGGCAGCTTATTCGGATCCGCCACGTGTGCCCTAGCCTTCCTCTTGCTCTAAGAAATCGATGACTGCATGCGCGAACTGTTCCAGCTCGTCGGCACGATCGTCCTCACACTTATGGGCGAACTGTGCAATCGCGCGAGCCGTGTTAGCCATGTCGCGCCGCTCCAGTGCTGAGCCGCCAACTTCCGGCTTCAGGTCCGTGCGTCCTTCATGCCCCACCCACAGCGCTTGTTTTGGAGAACCGAAGAAGGAAACCGTTGCGGAGATGAAAAACCAACCGAGCAACGCCGCAGCGATGAACGCCATCAAACGGCGGTCGCTCGTGCCGCGATACCAATGGTCACGAATCTCTTCCATCCAGGCACGGACAAACACGTCGACCTCTGCCTCCGATGGACGCTCCACGAAAACGTGCAGCGGGAAGCCTGCGACGACGCTGGCCACGTCGAAGATGACATCGCGGTAACCAGCCCACTCATAGTCGAGGAACTGGACCTTATCCGCCAGCAGAATGTTGTCCGGGGCGAGGTCAAACGGAGTAAACGCCCTATGCGTGCCCTTCTCAATTCGACGAGCAGCATCCTCACCGAAAGAGCGCACAGCGTCGGGAACAGGAATGCCGGACCCCTCGACAGCTCGCATACCAAAGCGAATCCCCGACACAATGCCGTGGTCACGCGCCTCGAGAGCCTCGCGATCGACCTTGTTCTTCACCCACATACGACGACGCAGGGTCTCAAATCCCTCTTCACGAGTATGCGTGTGAATATGCATCCGACCCAGCGAAGCGCCGAGGCTGCGGAATGCGCGCAATCGTCGCTCTTCATCGCCACGAAAGAGTACGTCCGCAAGAGTGTCCACGACACCGACGTCGCTGAGAACCAATAGCTGCTTTGAAACATCGTAAGCAAGAAGCTGAGGCCCCGGGCGGACGTCGTCAGGCAGTGTATTGATGAACTGGTACGCCACGACTTCCCGTAAAACGGCGGGATCGACGCCTTCAGTCGTCGTAGGAATTTGCTTTACGACGACCGTGCGTTCCTGCATAAAGGGATTTGTGGCGACCCGTACGCGGACAACAAGAGCGTTTGACTGACCTGTAAGTACTTCTGGATCCGACAACACTGGAGTGCCGCCGAATCGTGCGGAAAGCAGTGTCTCTGCATCTTTAACTACGCTGTCAACTTCTGCTGCAGCGTCGTCCGAGTACTCCATTGAATGCCCTTTCAATGAGCCAGTTTCAGTCAGGCGATACGGATGTTGCGTTGTGGCCAGTAACGCCTTGGTTAGGAGGAATTGGCGCCACTCGCGCTGTTCACGCTGGAGTGACAGATCACATTCCTCGCAATGTGATTTCTTTGTTTACTTGCTGTCGCCTGCGTCGGCTGCTGCCTTAACGCCGTCTGCCTTCTGCTTTGGCTTCGGCTTGAAGTCGATACCGGTCTCCTTGCGCTGCTGAGCGGTAATCGGAGTCGGGGCGTCAGTCAACGGATCAACGCCGCCACCGGACTTCGGGAAGGCGATAACTTCGCGAATCGAGTCAACGCCGGCCAGCAGGGAAACGATACGGTCCCAACCGAATGCGATACCACCGTGCGGCGGAGCGCCGTACTGGAAGGCATCCAGCAGGAAGCCGAACTGCTCCTGTGCCTCTTCCTCGCCGATGCCCATAACATCGAAGACGCGCTTCTGGACATCTGGGCGGTGAATACGAATGGAGCCGCCACCAATTTCGTTACCGTTGCAGACGATGTCGTAGGCGTAAGCCAGTGCGTTGCCAGGATCCTTGTCGAAGGTATCCATGTGCTCTGGCTTCGGCGAGGTGAAGGCGTGGTGCACAGCAGTCCACTGCGAGTGGCCCAGGGCAACGTCACCGGAAGCGGTAGCGTCGGCAGCCGGCTCGAACAACGGTGCGTCGACGACCCAGGTGAATGCCCAGTCGCCTTCCTTGATAAGGCCGAGCTTCTTGGCAATCTCTCCACGAGCAGCACCCAGCAGTGCACGGGAGCTCTTAGCGTCACCTGCAGCGAAGAAGATGCAGTCACCCGGCTTCGCGCCTACGTGCGCCGCGATGCCTTCACGCTCTGCGTCAGTAATGTTCTTGGCAACCGGGCCGCCCAGAGTGCCGTCCTCCCCAACAAGGATGTAGGCCAAGCCCTTTGCGCCGCGCTGGCGGGCCCAATCCTGCCAAGCGTCGAGCTGACGACGAGGCTGCGATGCGCCACCGTCCATAACAACTGCACCGACGTAATCGTTCTGGAAGACACGGAAAGTGGTGTCCTTGAAGAACTCGGTGCACTCCACCAGCGGAATGTCGAAGCGCAGGTCCGGCTTGTCAGAACCGTACTTCTCCATGGCCTCCTTGAAGGTCATGCGTGGAATCGGGGTCTGAACAGTGACACCGGCCTCGGCGAAGATAGCAACCAGAATCTCTTCTGCCAGCGCAATGACATCGTCCTGCTCGGCGAAGCTCATCTCAACGTCGAGCTGAGTGAACTCCGGCTGGCGGTCAGCGCGGAAGTCCTCATCTCGGTAGCAGCGGGCGATCTGGTAGTAGCGCTCCATGCCAGCGACCATAAGCAGCTGCTTGAACAACTGAGGGGACTGCGGCAGTGCGTAGAAAGTGCCCGGCTTCAAACGAGCCGGCACCACGAAGTCACGAGCACCTTCCGGCGTAGAGCGAGTCAACGTCGGGGTCTCGATTTCGGTGAAGTCGTGGCTGTCCAGCACCTTACGGGCTGCGCGGTTGACAGCCGCACGGAGACGCATAATCTTGGCCGGGCCTTCACGGCGTAGGTCTAGGTAGCGGTACTTCAGGCGGGCTTCCTCGCCGACAGTGCCAGAAGTTCCAACATCCTCGAGCTGGAACGGCAATGCCGCCGACTCGTTGAGGATGGTCAGCTCCGTAACATTGACCTCAATTTCACCCGATGCCAGGTTCGGGTTTTCGGAGCCCTCCGGGCGCTTCTCAACGACACCGGTGACCTGAATGCAGTATTCGCTGCGCAGGTGGTGTGCACGCTCAGCAACTTCGCTGTTGCGGAACACAACCTGGGCGTAACCGGAGCGGTCACGCATGTCGATGAAGATCACGCCACCATGGTCACGGCGGCGTCCTACCCAACCGGTCAGGGTTACTGTGCTGCCGGCGAGGTCAGCGCGGAGGTCTCCGGCAAGATGCGTACGAAGCACTGCGAATTGGTCCTTCCAAAATTGGTGCTATAGGGATTAACGCTGTGGATAGCGGTTTCGTCCGTGTAGTCTACCTTGAAGCCAGAAAGGTGAGAAGAAGACCCCGGCTATTTTGCTTATTACCGGTCATCGCCTTGGGCCTACCTCGGGCTTCATGTACTCACTTAGACAAAGTTCTCCGTAGATCCTGACGTTGATTTACATGCGGATACTATGACGCAGCGCTATTCAATGGCCCGTTTTCCGCACCTTATGCAATAGTCTTACTCCTATGACCTTCCGGAATGACTTCCAAAAGAGCTCGGCTCGTGCCGAGCGACGCTCGGGTGGTGGCCGCGCTATCGCCGTAGGCGGTGGCGGTATCGGCGGCCTTGTCCTCATCGGCCTGTACTTACTTCTCGGCGGCGACCCGGGACAATTGGGACAGCTGACAGGTGCCCAGAACAACCAGTCCTCGCAGACTGCACAGCAGTCCCCTGGCGAGGATCCATGCAAGACCGGCGAAGATGCCAACAGCCGCATCGATTGCCGGATGGAATTCACCGGTATTTCGGTCGACCGAGTCTGGGAAGAACAACTCCCCGCACAGGCCGGCATCGAGTACACGAACCCAGGCTTAGTCCTCTTTGAAGGCTCCACTCAGTCGGGCTGCGGCACAGCGTCCTCGTCCACCGGCCCGTTCTACTGCCCCGCCGATCAAACGGCCTACTTCGACACGGAGTTCTTTAGCACCCTGGAGCGCATGGGCGGAGGCAACGGACCGCTCGCACAGGAATACGTCGTGGCCCACGAATTCGCCCACCATATCCAAAGGTTGGAGGGCACACTCGGCCGCAGTAACTACAACGAACCGGGCCCCGATTCCGACGCTGTAAAGATCGAGCTGCAGGCCGACTGCTACGCGGGTATCTGGGCTCATTACGCGGACAAGGGGCCGGACGCAATCCTCGAACCGCTTTCCGACGAGCAAGTTGCCGATGCCCTCAAAACTACGAAGGCCATTGGCGATGACACCATCCAGCAGCATTCCGGCGGTGGTGTTCAACCGGACTCCTGGACCCACGGCTCGGCCGAGCAGCGTACGAAGGCATTCCTCACCGGCTACAAGTCAGGAAAGATGTCTCAGTGCGACACTCTCGAGCGCGGCGTCTACAGCTAGACTCCGCACTCAACAAATGCGCGTTTCCTAGATGCGCGACTGCAACTCCTGAACCAGTGCATCTAGGGCGACTGCGTGCTGCTCGTGGGACTCAAGGTTCTTCAGCTGAACCTCGCCCGCGGCCAATTCAGACTCGCCGAGGACCAACGCAAATCGGGCTCCAGCGCGATCGGCACCCTTCATCGCGCCCTTCAGACCGCGGCCGCCGTAGGACATATCTGCGCGGATACCCGCTTGGCGCAGCTTATTGATCTGCACCGCCATAGCGTGAGCGGCTTCTTCACCGAGCGCAACACCATACACATCGACGCGTCGACCATCGCTGGCCTGCTTGCCCTCTGCTTCCAGTGCGAGCAGCGCGCGATCCACACCCAAACCAAAGCCAATTCCAGACAGCTCTTGGCCGCCTAGCTGCGCCATCAGCCCGTCGTAGCGACCACCGCCACCGATACCCGACTGAGCACCAAGGCCGTCGTGAACAAACTCGAAGCACGTCTTGGTGTAGTAGTCCAGTCCGCGCACCATTCGAGGATTGATGACATAGGGCACCTTCATGTCATCCAACAGTCCAGTCACAGCTTCAAAGTGACCGCGAGCGCTGTCAGAAAGGTGGTCCAGCATCAGCGGCGCGTCGGCAAGCATTTCCTGCATTTCCGGTCGCTTATCGTCGAGAACGCGCAGCGGGTTGATGTTTGCACGGTGGCGCGTTTCCTCATCCAAAGGCAGGTCAAACAAGAACTCCTGCAGCTTAGCGCGATATTCAGGGCGGCAGGTGTTGTCGCCAAGGCTTGTCAGTTCAAGGCGGAAGCCTTCGAGCCCGATACCGCGGAAGCATGCGTCGGCAAGCGCGATGACTTCAGCGTCCAGCGCAGGATCATCGACGCCGATTGCCTCTACGCCCACCTGCTGCAACTGACGGTAACGGCCTGCCTGCGGGCGTTCATAGCGGAAGAATGGCCCCGCGTAGGAAAGCTTGACCGGCAACTGACCGCGGTCCAAATTGTGCTCAATGACCGCGCGCATCACGCCCGCGGTACCCTCCGGGCGCAGGGTGACCGAACGGTCGCCGCGGTCGGCGAACGTGTACATCTCCTTGGTGACGACGTCCGTCGATTCACCTACGCCACGTGCAAAAAGCCCGGTTTCCTCGAAAATTGGCAGCTCAATGTGCTCATAGCCCGCAAGTCGTGCGCGGTGCTGGAATGAGTTTCGCACCGCCTCGAATTCGCGGGAGACCGGCGGGACGTAATCCGGCACGCCCTTGGGCGCGGAGAATGGCTTCAACTTCTTTGGCTTCTGGCTAGAGTTCACCCCGCTAACTCTACCTGCCAACTCTCACGACGTGTCAGCCAGGCTAGGTGAGGTTTTGCAGGAACGGGTTGGTCGCGCGCTCCTCGCCTATCGACGATGCGGAGCCATGGCCCGGAAGAATCATGAGGTCATCCGCCAGCGGGAGGACCTTATCCTTCAACGACTGCTGCATGTGCTCCGGACTACTGCCCGGCAAATCTACGCGACCGATAGCCCCCTTAAAGAGGACGTCCCCGCTGAAGACAATCTCATCTTCCCCATCGGAAGCGCGCAGCATCACGCATCCCGGAGAGTGACCAGGAGCGTGAATGACTTCGAAATTCAACCCTGCCCACTTTACTTCGTCGCCATCCTCGAAGAAATCGGCTTCCGTATAAGCCTGCATAGAATCGATGTCAAAGAGGTGTCCGAAAGAAGAACCGCCGAGCTTCGGATTGGCCAGCAACACATTGTCGCTTTCGTGAATGAAGACGGGGATATCCCAGAAGTCGGCGGCCTCCGCGACATCGCGGACATGGTCGATATGACCATGGGTCAGCAGAATTGCTTCCGGCTTCCAATCTCGCTTCTCAACCTCGCCGCGTACTACCTCGAACGCCCCCATGCCCGGGTCAACAATGACGCATGGGGTGGACAGGCCGTCCATTTCCGGAGCGCCTGTTGCCACGTAGCAGTTGGTCTGAAAAGGGCCGGCTGCAAAACCAAATATCTCCATGGCGCTCCATTGTAACGATTGTGTACAGCCCCCGGCAGGCTATTTGCGCCTTCCAACAACGGGAAGAGAGCACCTTTCCCCTTGCTCGTTGGCCTGTCATCTCGCAAATGGGAAGCAATCCCGGGCATAATGGTCGATTGTGTACGCGACGGTGACCGACTGAGCTGTTACTTCAAATGCGGTCACTATCAATGGGCAAAATCGTCCGCTGGTGTTCCGTCACCAGCAATAGATGACTAACAGATACGGAGAAAGACTAGTGGCCAATAATGAGCAAAGGCGCAAAGATGCGATGCGGACGCTCGAGCGCGAACTTAAGCGCCGTGCACGTGCCGAGAAGCTGAAGCCACTGGGCGTTGTCGTAACTACCTTGGCTATCCTGCTCTTTATCGGTGGCGGCATCTACTTGCTGACCACGGCTGGCGGCGCTGACGACAATGAGGCCGCTGATGAATCCACGACTCCAGTCGAACCTGCAGCTCTGACAGCTACTCCCGTCAGCGGTGAAAAGGTTCCAATGAAGCGCTCTTCCCCACTTCCGGAAACCGTGACCTGTGACTACCCGGATGATGGCGAGGCATCGAAGGACATAGATAAGCCAGCTACCGACAACGTTCCCGCCACTGGCACTGTAACCATCACCCTGAAGACTAACCAGGGCGACATTCCGATGGAGCTGGACCGCGCTATTTCACCTTGCGGCGTCAATGCAATTGAGCACATGGCCAAGTCCAACTACTTCAACGACACCGTGTGCCACCGTATTACCGGTGGTGGCCTGAACGTTCTGCAGTGTGGCGATCCGACTGGTACCGGTACCGGCGGACCGGGCTTCAAGTTCGCTGGCGAGTGGCCGGTCAAGGATTCCGGCCTGGATCAGAACACCCCGTTGGTGTACCCGAAGGGCTCTATCGCCATGGCAAACCCGAGTGACCCGGATGCCAACGGCAGCCAGTTCTTCCTCAACTGGGCAGATTCTCAGCTGCCTCCGCAGTACACCGTGCTTGGCTCCATGACTGACGAGGGCACCAAGACGGTTGCGGACATTGCGAAGAACGGTATCGAGGGTGGCGGTACCTCTGACGGTAAGCCAGCTAAGGAAGTCCGTATTGAGAAGGCGGAAGTCAAGTAGTTGACTCAACTAACTGATTGAGAAATTAATCAAAAACAGGGTCAAGGTGAATCACCTTGGCCCTGTTTTAGTATCTACGCGGTCTCATCCTTTTTCACATATCGATGGCTACTAAACCGCCTACTGACCAGAAGTAATGCGGTAGACATCGAACACTCCCTCGACACCGCGCAGAATGTTGAAGATATAGCCCATCTGCTTAGTGTCCGAAACCTCGAAGCTAAAACGCATTACGGCAACGCGGTCATCGGAGGTATGAGAGGACGTCGACAGGATTGAGACCTTCTGATCGGAGAAAACGCGAGTGATCTCCGAGAGCAGTCCGTGACGGTCAAGTGCTTCGATTTGCACCGTAACCATGAAGACCGCACCGGAGGAATCCGTTGCCCAGGAAACCTCGATAATGCGCTCGGGCTCCTGGTGCAGTTTCTCCGCATTAGTGCAGTCCGTACGGTGCACACTGACCCCACCGCCGCGGGTGACGAAGCCAAAGATGGCATCGCCCGGCACAGGCGTACAGCATTTGGCGAGCTTAGCGGCCATATCCGCGCTGCCTTCTACCAACACACCCGTGCTGTCAGCGCGGCGCGGAGTGTTGTGCACGTTCATCTTTGAAATTGGCGTGCGGGAGACCAACTGCTCTTCGGCATCGTCCGCGCTCGAGAACTGCGCCATCAGCCGGTGAGTCACATGCTGCGCTGAGACCTGCCCCTTACCGATAGCGGTATAGAGCGCATCGACATCCGCATAGTGCAGCTCGGAGGCAATCTGCTTGATGGACGCCGGAGTGAACAGGCGGTGCATCGGCAGACCGCCGCGCTGTACCTCTGCAGCCAGCGCGTCACGGCCGGCATCGAGTGCCTCTTCGCGGCGCTCCTTGGCAAACCACTGACGGATCTTTGCCCGCGCACGTGGAGTTTTAACAAACTTCTCCCAGTCCTTAGACGGACCGGAATCGGCATCCTTGGACGTGAAAATCTCGACGCGGTCGCCAGTTTTTAGCGGTGATTCCAACGCCACTAGCTTGCCGTTGACTTTGGCACCAATACAGCGGTGACCTACTTCAGTATGGACCGCGTAGGCAAAGTCGACCGGCGTGGAGTCCGCAGGCAATGTGATGACATCGCCCTTAGGCGTGAACGCAAAAATTTCAGTGACTGAGAGGTCATAGCGCAGGGAGTCCAGGAACTCGTTAGGATCTGCGGCCTCGCGCTGCCAATCCAGCAGCTGACGCATCCACGCCATCTGATCGACTTCGGCGGAATCTCCCTTGTGAGAGCCCTTGGTTTCCTTGTAGCGCCAGTGTGCGGCAATGCCGTACTCAGCGTTGTAGTGCATCTCATGGGTGCGAATCTGCACTTCTAGCGGGGAGCCACCTGGACCGATGACCGTTGTGTGCAACGACTGGTAAACCCCGAAACGCGGCGCGGAAATATAGTCCTTGAATCGCCCCGGCATGGGTTTGAACAGCGAGTGGACGGCACCCATGGCGGCATAGCAGTCCTTGGTCGTGTCCACCAGAACTCGAAGTCCGACCAGGTCAAAAATCTCGTCGAACTCATGGCCGCGGACAATCATCTTCTGATAAATCGACCAGTAGTGCTTCGGCCTGCCCTGTACCTCAGCAGCAATGTGAGACTCCTTCAGATCCTTCTGAATCATCTCGGAGACTTCCTGGATGTACCGGTCCCGCTGCGGCGCTCGATCTGCGACCAAACGCACAATCTCGTCGTACTTCTTCGGGTACAAAATGGCGAAGGAGAGATCTTCCAACTCCCACTTCACGCTGGCCATTCCCAAACGATGCGCCAGCGGTGCAATCACCTCGAGGGTCTCACGGGCCTTCTTAGCCTGCTTTTCCGGCGGCAGGAAGCGCATTGTGCGCATGTTATGCAGCCGGTCAGCCACCTTGATAACCAGCACGCGCGGGTCCTGGCTCATGGCGATAATCATTTTTCGCACGGTCTCTGCCTCGGCGGCGGAGCCCAACGCGACCTTATCCAATTTGGTCACGCCGTCGACCAACCGTGCGACTTCTGGGCCGAAGTCCCGCTCCAGGTCCTCCAGCGTGTAATCGGTATCTTCGACCGTGTCATGCAGCAGCGCTGCCACCAGCGTGGTGGTATCCATGCCGATCTCGGCCGCAATAGTAGCGACTGCAAGCGGGTGAGTGATGTATGGCTCGCCGGATTTCCGATAGACGCCGTCGTGAAGGCGCTCGGCGGTATCGTAGGCACGCTGAAGCACAGCCAAATCTGCGCGCGGATGCACCTGTCGATGCACCGCGACAAGGGGATCTAGCACCGGGCGGATCTTCGTTCTGTTGCCGGTAAGGCTTCGCGCTAGGCGGGCACCATAACGGCGTGCGGGCCCTTCAGCCATGACTCATTCACCCCTTATTAACCACGTACAGAGGCAGATCAGCAAGCTTCTCCCGAGCTCCCAGGCCTTCAACCTCCAGCACGGTGCACAGCCCGGTTACCTCGACTCCAGCTGTCTCCAGCAGAGCGCGAGCTGCACACAGGGTGCCACCAGTTGCCAACACATCGTCGACAAGTACGGCCTTCTTGCCCTTCAGCTCAAAACCACTAGCCGGAATCTCAAGCGCGGCCGTACCATATTCCAGTTCATAGGTCTCGGTCAGCACAGGCGGTGGCAGCTTACCCTTCTTACGAATAGCGAGCACTCCCAGTCCGAGCTTGTACGCCACCGCAGAACCCAGCAGGAATCCACGCGCATCTAGGCTGCCTATAACATCAGCCCCGAACTCTTCCACCTTGGCGGAAATCTCGTCCACAATCAGGGCGAACGTCGTGGCGTCGGCAAGCGCCGGCGTCAAGTCCTCGAAGAGTACGCCCTCAACTGGAAAATCGGGCACAAACCGAATCTGATCGGCTAATGCCTCACGCGCGTGTGCATACGACACAGGTTTAAGCTCCTTTTCGGCGAAAAGAAAAAGTGCGGGTACCTGTCAACGATACCCGCACAATGCGCTTTTAAAGTAGTTTCACCCGAACCACTGGGAGGCGCTACCTCCTACTGCCCCGGACGCCAGGACAGCGGCTTGTTTTCATCGCCCTCAAGCGTCGGAGTCGTCACCGTTCGTTTCGGCGTCGACTGCTCCATTTCGCTTGCCGACGGCTCCTTCGAGCCCGAGTCCTCCGCAACATCAGTGGTGGCGGAATCGGTGCCCGAACCGGCTCCCTCAGATGCCTTTGCGCGGGCAGACAGTACCGCCTCTTCATGCTTGCGGTATTCACGCTGCCGCGACTTAAGAGACACCAACAGCGACGAAGCCAGGAAGATCGAAGAGAACGTACCTTGAATAATGCCGATGAGCTGAACGAGTGCAAGGTCCTTCAGCGTTCCGACCCCTAGCATGCCCACGGCGATGACCATCAGTGCCAGGATTGGCAGGAGCGTCGACACCGTGGTGTTGATAGAACGCATGATGGTTTGGTTGACCGCCAGGTTCACCAACTCGGCGTAACTTCTACGGGTCGATGAACGATAGCCTGCCGTGTTCTCGTCGACCTTGTCGAAAACCACGACGGTGTCGTACAGGGAGAACGACAGCACTGTCAGCAAGCCGATAATGGTTGCCGGGGTGACGTCAAGACCAATGAGCGCGTAGATGCCCATAATCACGATTGCATCCACAACCAGGGCGAGAATTGCGGCAATGGCCATGTCGCGCTCGAAGTGAATGGTGATGTAGATGAACACCAGACCCAGGAACACCACTGCAGCCAGCAGCATTCGGTTGGTAATCGAAGAGCCCCACGACTCCGACACGGTCGAGTCACCAATGGCATCCGGGGTCTGCTGCCCCTGCACATCGACGGGCTTGAATGCATCATTCAACGCGATACGAGCACTATTAATCTGGTCCTGAGTCAGCTTCTCAGAGGTGATCTCCAGGATTCGGCCCTCACCAGAACCGATAATTTGTACCAGCTCCGGCTTCACGCCGGTCGCCTCGGTGAAAACCTCCTCGGCCTGCTCAGTTGTCACTGAGGCCGGCGGCATAGTCATCTTGGTACCGCCCTCGAAGTCGATACCGAAGCTGAACCCGCGAATCAGCATCGCTGCGAAAGCAACAACGATGATGGCGACGGCAATCTGGTACCAGCGCTTCCGCTTGCCGACGATGTTGATTCCACCCTCGCCGGTGTAGAGGCGGCGGAAAAAGGAGTCGTCTTTCACGCTTTCTGGCTCAGTGATTAGCGCCGGATTCGTCTGAGTAGTATTCATGGATTCCTACTTCCCCTCATTCGCGCTGGAGTGAGCTGCACCGGTGTCGGCAGCCGTACTGGCGGAGGCATCGGAGGCTCCGGCCTTCTTACCGGCAGCTACAGTCTTATTCCTCTGTGCAATCTCCATGACCGAGCCGAAGCCGTTCATCGACGGCTTGGACAAAGCTGGCCACTTACGAGTAGCCAGGATGACCAACGGCGCAGTCACGAGGAAAGCCGTCACAATGTCGAATGCTGTGGAGAGACCAAGTGTGAACGCGAAACCGCGGACATCGCCAACGGCCAGGATGTAAAGAACCACAGCCGCAATGATGGACACAAAGTTACCCGATAGGATGGTGCGCCGTGCTCGTCGCCAAGCGTGCGGAACCGCGGAGCGGAAAGTTCTACCCGCGCGGATTTCGTCCTTAATGCGTTCGAAGAAGACGATGAAGGAGTCAGCCGTTACGCCGATAGAGATGATGATGCCGGCGATGCCAGCGAGATCGAGCGAGTAGCCAATCCAACGACCAAGAAGGACAAGGACGCCGTAGACCATCGCTCCAGCTGCTGCCAGCGAAACCAGCGAAATCACGCCCAGGCCGCGGTAGAGAGCAATCGCGTAGACGACAATCAGGGCGATACCGATAATGCCGGCAAGCAGACCGGCTTCCAAGGAAGCCGAACCAAGCATGGCCGGGATAGTCGTGGTGGTGCCGCCCGGCTCGCCGTCCTCACCTGCGAACGACAGCGGCAGTGCACCATAACGCAGGTTATTGGCCAGCCCCTGTGCCTCGTCGATTGAGAAGTCGCCCGTGATGCGGGTGGCAGAACCAACTGGGGTTGCCTCCTGAATCACCGGGGCGGAAATGACCTTCGAGTCCAACACGATAGCGACCTGCCGCTGCAGGTAGTCATTGGTCAACTTGGTCCATGTGCGAGCGCCGGTGTCATTCTTCCCGGACTTGAAGCTAAAGGAGACCTGAATCTGACCAGACTGCTGATCGTAACCACCGTTAATCGGCGCATTGGTATCAATAGCGTCGCCGGACAGACGCTGGCCCTTGGCCTCGTCCTCCTGCCCAATCAACAGCGGAGCCTTGCCCAGGAAGATGGCTTTACCGCCTTCGGGCGCACAGGTCACCAGCGGCTTGGCCGGGTCATCGGCACCCTGTAGCGGATCAACTGCATCGCGGTTATCGCAGGTCATCAGCGCAGCGGCTGCAAACTGTGTCGTTGGGTCTTCGGACTGGCGAGTCGCCAACAGCACGTCACGAACCTTCGTACGCAGCTCGGCCGCTTCAATTGAGTTCGCCGGCTTTGCCGGAGCTGTTGCGTCCAACTTCGGGGCCTCGCCCAGCGACTTGGACAGCTCCTCGGGAACCGGCTGATCTGGGTTCTGTTCCTTGAAGGCATCAATTGCACGCTTCTGCGTTTCGTTCATGTCCTTGTAGAGGTCATCAACACGCTTGGTGGCTTCCTCCTTCGACAGGACACCGACTGACACCCAATCTTCAGCAGTCTTCTTAACTACCTCGCCAAAGGCAGCTTCATCAGGGCCCTGGGTGGGCTGTTCTACTGGACGGAAGAAGAGCTGCGAAGTCTGGCCGAGCGTACGCGCCTCCTGTGAGTCTTCACCCGGCACGGTAATGACCAGCGTGTCACCGTCGGTGACAACTTGAGCGCCGCTGACGCCCATGCCGTTTACGCGGTTCTCCAGAATCTTGCGAGCCTGGTCCAGCTGATCGCGCGTCGGCTTTTCGCCCTGCGGCACCAAGGTTACTCGGGTACCACCCTGCAAGTCGATGCCCAACTTTGGCTTGGCTGATCCGCCGCCGGTGAAAAAGACGAGTGCGTACGTAAGGATGAGGAAGCCAACAAACAGTGCCAACAGCCACTGCGGCCAGTTCCTCTTGAATGTATTCGCACCGGATCTGGATTTGCTGTTCAAAGCAAAGTCTCCTGAATCGTGACGTTTAGGTACTTAAGCGCTTCGGGTAGAAACGCAGGTCTATAACCGCACCGCGAAATCGCGCGATACCAGGAAGAGGCATTGCGGGCGTCGCTAAGCAAAGCTATAAACACCAACCGCTAGAGAATAACCGATTTAGCGTAGTGCGCCGGTTTTGACTTGTACCTATTTAGTGAAAATCTTGCCCACGCTTGCCGACGGCGAAACCTGGGACGCGCCCGCTAGCCTCACGGCGCACGCTACAGCTTGGATGCATGCAAACCGACGGGGCGTGGGCGTGCAAAAAACTGCTACTGCTTTTCGGTGGAAGTGGAACCGTCTGTACCCGGGTTATCCGAGGTACTCGGAGTATTCGGGTTCTCGACCTGCTCATTGACGTCCGAAGCTGCATTGTCAGCCGGGCCGTGGCCGGTGATTTCTTGGACATCGCCGACGTGGTCATCTGGCGCATCGGAAACACGGCCACGTCGGTCACGGTGAGCGTAGCTAGCTCCGGTACCGGTGGTGAGGTTGCGGGCAATGGCGCCCTTTTCCCAACGGGTCACGATGCCGTCAGCGATAATCAGGTCGACGGTTGTTTCGGTCGTATCAACGACCACACCATGCATACCGGAACCGGTGATGACCTCTGCGCCCGGGGCCAACTTATCCTGCATGTCCCGAATGGTGCGCACCTGCTTGTTCTGCTTGATGATCTGCCAAATTGGCAGCGCCAGGAACAAGAAAATAAGTAGGAGGAGAATAGTTTGATCCATGTCTGCCGAGTTTAACGAATTGCCAGCTAGCAATTCCACACTGCCCCGGCCAGGTCGATGAGAAAGCTATTCTCCGATAGTTCCCTCCGGCGGCTGCAACCCCAAGTGCCGCCATGCTCGGGCAGTTGCCACGCGTCCGCGCGATGTACGCGCAATCATCCCGGCACGGACCAGGTAGGGCTCGCACACTTCTTCCACAGTCGAGGGCTCCTCACCGACTGCCAACGCCAGGGAATTCACGCCCACCGGGCCGCCACCGTGCCCCTTGACCAGGGCAGTCAGCACTGCGCGGTCCAAGCGGTCCAGCCCAAGCTCATCGACATCGAAGACAATCAACGCCGCCTTGGCCGCACCAAGATCAATAACGCCACCGGAGTGAACATCTGCGAAATCGCGAACGCGACGCAGTAGGCGGTTGGCAATTCGCGGGGTACCTCGCGAACGCGAGGCAATCTCCACTGCAGCCTCTGGGCTGATATCCACCCCGAGGATCCCAGCGGCACGGGTAACCACCTTTGTCAGATCCTCGACCTCGTAGAACTCCATCTGCGCAGTAAAACCGAAACGGTCACGCAGTGGGCCAGTCAGCATACCCGAGCGCGTCGTTGCGCCTACCAGCGTAAAAGGTGGAATCTCGAGTGGAATTGACGTAGCTCCAGGCCCCTTGCCCACGATGACATCAATACGGAAATCTTCCATTGCCATGTAGAGCATTTCCTCCACGGGCCTGGCAATGCGGTGGATCTCGTCAATGAAGAGTACATCGCCCTCGAGCAGGTTCGATAGCATTGCTGCCAAATCGCCAGCGCGAATAAGCGCCGGACCGGACGTCATTCGCAGGGACGACCCCATCTCCTGCGCAATAATCATGGCCATGGTGGTCTTACCCAGGCCGGGAGGTCCCGACAGCAGAATGTGGTCCGGAGTCACATTTCGTCCCCGTGCCCCGGAGAGCACCAAATCCAGCTGCTCGCGGACCTTGGGTTGGCCGATAAACTCCCCTAACGACTTTGGTCGCAGGTTCGATTCCGCATCGACTTCCTCGACCTGAGCGCGGGCATCGACATCACGTTGTGCACCATTTCCCCCACCGCCAAAATGGTCGTTGGCTGCTCCATCTAAAGAGTCCCTGAAGGGATTGCCCGACACGTTAAACTCCGTGCGCTCGATATCGCTCATAGTCCCCTCATCCTAGTGCACTGCCATTTTTCATCATCAATGTAGCTGCAGGTCCTCGACCTGGATTTACTTTTCGCCCAATGTCTTTAGCGCCGCCTTCAGCGCCATTGATGTATCCAAGGTCGGATCAATCCGAACAACAGTCTCCGCTGCCTCATTCGCATCAGCTTCCGGGAACCCAAGCCCGACCAAAGCACCAACGACCTGATCCAGATCTGCCTTCAAAACAATGCCAGGCGCTGCTCCGCTTGCAGCTTCCTCCGGCTGGGATACCGCCCTATCCGCGAAAACCTCGACCTTATCCTTCAACTCAACCAACAGGCGCTCCGCCAATCGCTTGCCGACGCCGTTAGCCGCCTGGAGGGCCTTGGCATTCTTTGAGGCAACCGCATTGGCAATCTCGGCCGGCGACAGTACCGATAGAACAGACATCGCTACTTTTGGCCCCACTGTTGAGACAGTGCGCAAGAGCGCAAACATCTCACGTTCCTGCGAGTTGGCAAAACCAAAAAGCGTAATCGCATCTTCACGAACCGCCATTGTGGTCAACATGAAAGTCTGCTCATGCCTCACCAACTGAGAAGCTAACCTGCCCGTAATGGTGACCAAATGCCCGACACCACCGCACTCGATAACGCAATAGTCCGCACCGAGATCGATAACCTCACCGCGTAGAGATGCAATCACTTCTCACAATTCCTTTCACTACGGCTTCCCGAAAGACACCGAGATAAACGCCGAACTCACAAGTGTGCTCTAGCAGGCTCCCCTACCGCGAGGGATTCTCACGGCGAGAAAGCTCCAACTCCCGCTCCTCGTGTTGCTTAGCAAGCGCAGCCAAGGTGTCGCGCTGGCGTTGCAGAACCGGACCACGCCAACAGTGGCAGATAGCGATGGCCAACGCATCCGCTGCGTCCGCAGGTTTTGGCGGAGTTTCCAACCCGAGGATTCTCGTCACCATCATGGTCATCTGCTTCTTATCAGCCCGACCGTTGCCGGTAAGCGCCTTCTTTACCTCCGACGGCGTGTACATATGCACTTCCAAACCGCGTCTCGCCGCAGCGAGGACAAGGACACCAACCGCGTGCGCAGTCTGCATTACGGTGGACACATTGCCGCGCTCGAATACCCGTTCCATCGCAACCACGTCCGGCTCGTACTCATCCATCCACTGCTCCACGGCATTGGAAAGCCGTAGAAGACGATCCTCCAACGATGCCGTGGTTGGTGTGCGGGCGACCCCCACCGCAATGGGAATGACTTTCCTGCCCTGAGCACCTTCCGCAATGGAGAGACCACAACGAGTAAGGCCAGGGTCGATACCCATCACCCGCAGAGATCCAGCTCGATAATTCACCTCTCCACTAATACCACATTTCGAACAGCTGTTTGTATCGTAGCTACACGGGGTACCAACCGTTGATTCTGATAGGTTTAACACCATGAATTCACCGAAGAAGCTCTACGGCGTTCTCGCTGCAGCTGAAATGGTCACGTGGGCTCTGCTGCTCTTGGGGCTGGCACTGAAGTACCTGTTCAAAGTCACTGACATCGCCACCACCATCTTCGGCGGCATCCACGGTTTTACGTTCCTGTGCTACGTAGTCACCACCATCATGGTGTGGATCAACCAGCAGTGGAGCTTTGGCCGCGGTGTCATCGGCCTCGCCTCTTCTATCATTCCATTCGCAACCTATCCGTTTGAACGAAACACCCTGAAGGCAGGCCTCTTGGATCGGCCCTGGCGCTTTACCGACGAATCCGAGGAGCCACAGGACATTTTCGAGTGGGCACTCGCGATGATTATTCGCCGCCCGTTTATCTCGGCATTCGTCATCCTCATTGTTCTCGTCGTGGTCTTCACACTGTTGCTGATGGCCGGACCTCCGACTCAGTGGTTCTCCTAAAACGGTTCAACTAAAACTTTCAGAAACCAAAATCGGTTTAATAGACAAAAATATGTCCGCCTGGCGTGTCGACCGGCGCGTCGGCGGGCGGGCACCCTTCGCTACTTACCCCAATGCGAGTTACTGACTGCGTTTATGACAAAAATGACCTGAAAAATCGTCTGAAAGTGACATAAACCTGCACAGTTTCACATTTGCAGCCGTATTCACACGCGCAGCCCGTAATTTTTTGAGGTTGCCAGTGTGTCGGGTTGTCAGTTTTTCTCCTTAACCCCAGGGTGTGGAGCTACCCGCAGGCGGGCTCTGACCAGTCGCTATCCTGAGGATCAGACACACTCTTTGACTCTGTCTGTCTCTCTCCCCCCAAAAAAATCCCCATCGGACGACTCTCCGATGGGGATCTTCCATTCACACCAGCTCGCCGCGCAATTCAGCGCTGCAGACTACCCTGCACGAGCATCCTTTAACGCCGGGAAGCCGGTCAGCGGAACCGTCGCCAAGCAAACGCCTAGTCTTCGAGTTCGGCGATAACCTCGTCGCTGATGTCGGCGTTCGAGTAGACGTTCTGCACGTCGTCGGACTCTTCGAGAGCGTCAATCAGACGGAAGAGCTTGCGTGCACCGTCAGCATCGAGAGCCACCGTGGTAGAAGCGCGGTAGTCCTGATCTGCGGAGTCGTACTCCATTTCGGCATCGACAAGAGCGGTGCGGACATTCATCAGATCGGTAAAGGCGGAGACAACCTCGAACTTTTCGCCCAGGTCGTTGACCTCCTCTGCACCAGCATCGAGAACCGCCATAAGCAGGTCATCCTCGGTCAGCTCGCCCTTCGGCAGCTCGACGACACCCTTCTTTTCGAAGAGGTACGCCACGGCGCCGTTGTCTGCCATGTTGCCGTTGTTCTTGTTGAACGCCGAGCGCACATCGGAAGCAGCACGGTTACGGTTATCGGTCAGGCACTCCACAATCAAAGCGACACCGCCAGGTGCGTAACCTTCGTAGACAATGGTCTCCCAGTCAGCACCGCCGGACTCCTCGCCGGAACCACGCTTGCGGGCACGCTCAATGTTGTCGTTGGGAACCGAGGCCTTCTTGGCCTTCTTAATCATGTCATCGAGGGTGGGGTTACCAGCAGGATCACCGCCGCCGGTACGAGCCGCGACCTCGATGTTCTTGATCATCTTTGCCCACTCTTTGGCGCGCTTGGCGTCATTAGCAGCCTTCTTGTGCTTTGTGGTTGCCCATTTTGAATGACCCGCCATGTGCTAGTTCCTACCATTCCTCTCGTCAATACCCATGTAGATGGGAATTCGTCAGGTGTTCATTATACAAACCGGGGATTTAAATGCCGACAAGCTCTCGCAAAAAGAACTCGTGGAGCCGCGTCTCCCCCGTCGACTCCGGGTGAAAGCTGGTGGCCATCGCAGCCCCCTGCCGTACTCCGACCACTGTACCTGCGGTCTCTCCAGCCGATTCTGGCACCCGCGCTAGCACCTCAACATCATCACCGACACGCTCGACCCACGGTGCGCGAATAAAGGCGGCGTGTACAGGCGGCTGGTCACCACTAATCGCCAGCTGCGGAATATCCAAGTCAGTTTCGAAGGAATCCACTTGCCGGCCAAATGCGTTACGACGGACCGTGATGTCAATCGCTCCCAGGCTAACGGCATCCGGACGGGTATCGAGCACTTCGTCGGCAAGCAAAATCATGCCGGCGCAGGTGCCATATGCCGGAAGGCCATCGCGGAGGGCTTCCCGCAGCGGGTCTTCAAGCTCATTGAAGACCATCAGCTTGCTCATGGTTGTGGACTCGCCGCCGGGCAAAATTAGGCCGCTAAGCCCTTCCAGATCACGGGGCAAGCGCACCTTTCGGTGCGGGACGCCGAGCTGGTCAAGCACATATCCGTGTTCGGCAACGTTGCCCTGAAGAGCGAGGATACCGATTGTTTCCTGTGCCATTAATCTAGGTTCTCACTGCGAGCATCGAAGTTCGTCGCCACTGGCACGGGCTCGACACCCGGGGCCAGGCTTCGGGTCAGCCCTTCCTGCGTGACGACGGCCACGAGCTCGCCCTTTTGGTTAAAGATGCGACCGTGAGTCAATGCGCGACCCGCGTGCGCCGATGGCGAAATCTGGTCGTAGAGCAGCCATTCATCCGCACGGAACGGACGCATAAACCACATCGCGTGGTCGAGGCTGGCTTCCTGGACCTCAACGCCTGGATGCGGAACGAGTGCCGATGACAGCAAAGTCATATCCGACATGTACGCCAGCGTGCAGACGTGGAAGGTCTCGTTATCCGGCAGGCGATCCTTGCACCGGAACCATACCAGCTGCTGGGACGGGGTGTACTTGTTGTGTTCGAACTGATCATCCGGCACTACCCGGATATCCCAGTCCGCCCACTCGCGCATTAGTAGACGACGTGTGTTCGTCATCTCAGAGGTGTCGGTGACCACATCTTCAGGATCTGGCACCTTGCGCATCACGTCAGAGTGCTCGAGTCCCTCATCCCCCTTACGGTGGAAGCTGACCTGCATTACGAAAATCGTACGGCCATCTTGCACAGCTTCGACGGAGCGGTGGCAGAAAGACCGTCCATCGCGAATACGCTTGACCATGTACACCGTCGGGATATGGGGGCGGCCCGGGCCTACAAAGTAGGCGTGGAGGGAGTTCACCGCGAAGGTATTACCCACCGTGCGCGTCGCCGCGACGAGGGACTGGCCGGCAACTTGGCCACCGAAAGTGCGCTGCAGGATTGACTTAATGACTGGGCCACGGAAAATGTCCCGGTCAATCTGCTCCAGATCTAATACCTCGCGGATGTTAGCCATTTTTACCAGCCACGCTCAGCGAGTCGGTGCGGCTGCGGAATCTCGTCGACGTTGATGCCGACCATTGCCTCGCCGAGACCGCGGGAGACATCAGCGATGACCTTCGGATCATCGTAGTGCTGGGTTGCCTGGACGATAGCCTTGGCGCGCTTCTCCGGATCACCGGACTTGAAGATACCGGAACCAACAAAGACACCCTCAGCACCGAGCTGCATCATCATTGCAGCGTCAGCCGGAGTTGCAATGCCACCTGCGGTGAACAGCACGACTGGCAACTTACCGGTCTCAGCGACCTCGCGTACCAGCTCGTACGGTGCCTGCAGCTCCTTGGCGGCAACGTAGAGCTCGTCCGGAGCCATAGAACGCAGACGGTTAATCTCAGCGCGGATGGTGCGCATGTGAGTCACAGCGTTGGAGACATCACCGGTACCGGCCTCGCCCTTCGAGCGAATCATGGCAGCGCCCTCGTTGATGCGGCGCAGAGCTTCACCCAGGTTGGTCGCGCCACAGACGAACGGCACGGTGAAGTCAAACTTGTCGATGTGGTTCGAGTAGTCGGCCGGGGTCAGAACCTCGGACTCGTCAATGAAGTCAACACCGAGGGACTGCAGAACCTGTGCCTCAACAAAGTGGCCGATACGGGCCTTGGCCATAACCGGAATGGAGACGGCATTGATAATGCCCTCAATCATGTCCGGGTCAGACATACGTGACACGCCACCCTCTGCGCGAATATCGGCGGGGACGCGCTCCAGCGCCATCACGGCAGTTGCGCCGGCATCCTCAGCGATCTTGGCCTGCTCCGGAGTAACGACGTCCATAATGACGCCGCCCTTCATCATCTCAGCGAAACCGCGCTTGACGCGTGCGGTGCCCTGCCCGGAGTTGTTCTCAACCGTGCTCAACGAACCCTACTTCCCTAATAAAACTGGTGAATGTGACTGTTTGTAGTCGTTTAACACTATAACGCCTGAACTAGACAGTGCTGTTCATTGAGTCAGAAAACACCGCGAACTTCCAGCACAACAGCGGGTTTTCCCACAATTAAGCCGTTGTCAGTCCATCTGCAACATCGAAATATTCCGGTTCAGGTGCAGTGCCCGCCAGCCGCAGCGCGCGCACTAGCGGCCTGGCTCGCAGTGCTTTCGTATCCGTCACCGCATCATTGTAGAAACGGCGGGCGAGCTCGAGCCGCGTATGGGCGTCAGAAAGCTCAATTGCCATCGTCCGGTCCACGGGCTGTTCCTCATAGAGCGCCACAATTTTCCTAGTCAGTTCGTTTTCCACGTCTGCACGCTGCCCAGTGTTGTTGGCTCTAAGTGGTGTGGCTTCCACCTTCGCCACTACCCCGGCGAGTTCCGGGTAGGCGGCACGAGCGACTGCGGCCCTTCGCCCCAACGCCGCTTCCAGTGAAGAACGCGCCAAGTCCGTGCGAATGTGCATACGGTTCAAACGCGTCGCTGTCGATGAAGCCACCAAACCGCCAACGAGTACGACAATCAGCGCAATGACTAGGACAACGACCCAGATTGGAACGGTTACGTCCACCGAAAACCCACTTTCACTCCGCTGCGTTTAATCAGCTGCCACGACGGAAATCTCTATGGCGCAATGACGACCTTTTCGCCATCCATGCGCACCGTATCGTACACACGCAGAACGCCGTCGGCGACCTGCGACCAGTCATACTCCCAAGCCCGCTTATGCCCGAGTGCGCGAAGCTCCTCCCCCAACTTTGGCTGCGTCAAAAGGCGTACGACTGCATCCGCAAGGTCTGCGGAGTTACCGTTTTCAAAGTGAAGCCCGTAATGGCCGTCGTCAAGCACGAGTTTGAACGCATCGATGTCGCTGGAGATCACCGGCGCACCCGCCGCCATCGCCTCTACCAGCACGATGCCGAAACTCTCCCCACCACGCTGCGGGGCAATGTACGCATCCGCATCGGCGAGTATTGACGCCTTAGCATCCTCCGACAGTCTGCCGACGAAATGCAGGACATCTGCGTTTCTGCCCGCTTTACGACGAGCTGCCGCGATATCACCATCACCAACGACACAGACCTCAAGCTGTGGAATCTCCGCACGTATTGTTGGCAACGCGTCGAGCAAGACGTCAAAGCCCTTACGAGATTCGTCGAAGCGTCCGAGGAAGACAAGCCGATAGACCCCTTCACGCCGTGGCGGAATCTCAGGCAACGATGAGGCGGCCGGGCAGGACTCGAAATCTCCAACACGGACACCATTGGGAATGAGAACCGGGTCGCCGCCGAGTTGCTCAACCTGCCAGCGACGAGCCACTTCCGAGACAGCGATGCCTCCCCGAATGCGTTCAAGGTACTTCCGCAAAAATGGCGTGGCCAACTTCAATGCTAGGGAGTCCGTCGCCGCAGAGTGATAGGTCGCGACAATCGGCCCGACCGAGTTTACTAACGACAGCATTGAAAAACTGGGCGAATTCGGCTCATGGATATGAAGGATGTCAAAGCTACCCTCCTCAATCCACGTGCGGACTCGACGGCTGGTGCGGGGACCAAAAGACAGCCGAGCGACCGAGCCGTTGTATGGAATCGGGATGGCGGCACCACCTCGAACAACGAAATCCGGCACGTCCGCCTGCGCGCTAGCTGGGCCGATAAGACTGACCTCGTGGCCGCGACGGATGAACTCCTCAGACAAGTCAATCGCGTGAGCTTGAACACCGCCTGGGACATCGAACGAGTAAGGGCACACCATTCCGATTCGCACAGCTACTTTGACCTCTTCTTATCCGCTGGCCACAGTGGCTGCATCATGTGCCAATCCGCTGGATGCTGGGCAATATCAGATTCAAAAACAGTAGCGATGTCCTGGACAATATCAGCTAGATTGCGCCCCTCAGTCGGCACGAATGGATGCGCTACAAAACGCCAGCCATCGCGCGTGTAGGACAGGCCCGCGGGCATAAGCCGAGCGCCAGTGTCCAGTGCCAGCTTTGCTGCACCGACCGGCATGGTAGTCTGCTCGCCGAAAAAAGTGACCGGGACCCCGTGGCCGCCGAAGTCACGATCAGACAGCAGGCACACAACGCCACCGTCTTCCAATCGCTTCTGCAGTTCCGGCATCGCGGGTTTGCCACCGGTAAGCGGGAGAATGCGGAATCCGAGGGATTCGCGGTACTCCACGAAAGCGTCGTAAAGTACCTCTGGCTTCAGCCGTTCCGCCACGGTACTGAACCGACCATGGCGGGAAACGAGCCACATACCTGCCATATCCCAGTTACCAGAATGCGGCAGTGGGATGACGATGGAATCTCCGGCCTCGAGGGCCTCAGCAACTCGTTCGAGCCCATCGCTGGTGGACTCGACCGTGTCTGCCAACTCTGGCGACGCGATGGAGGGCAACCGGAATGCCTCCACCCAATAACGTAGATAGGAACGCATGGAAGCCCGAATAAGACCTTGCGGCACTTCCTCAGGCGGACAGCCCATAACGCGAGCCAAGTTCTTGCGAAGCTGGCGGGTAGTCGCTGGATTTGCTGCTACACGATCGGCGGCTATGTTGCCGATACGGTAGGCCACGCGTTCCGGCAGCAGACCAAAAATCTTCCACCCGGCCATATAGCCGAGCGCAACGAAATCATCTTTCGAGCGAGGCAGGAAGAAACTAGTCATCGTATCCTCCTTTAGTTGTTGGAATCAGCCGAACCCGTGGACTTCGTAGCAGAGTCAGGGTTGATAGATGAACTATCAGCTGCACCTTCTGGCGGGGCGATGGGATCCAACGCTCCTGGCTGCTTAGCCACCATGTACAAGCGCTGAACGACGGTGAAGACCGACCCAATCGCCAGGAGCCACATCGCGACGTAGAGGGCATAGTCCACGCCAAGCCCCTGGAGCCCGACGCCAATTAGACCGATAATCAGGCGCTCCGCACGTTCGACGAGACCACCGTTGACCTTGAGGCCGCTAGCCTCTGCTCGAGCCTTAACGTAGGAAATGACCTGGGACGATCCCATGGTAATCAGTGTCAGAATAAGCAGCACTGAATCCGCGCCATGGTGATACACCACCCAATACGCTATCGCCCCGAACAGTGCAGCATCCGTAATACGGTCACAGGAAGCATCCAGCGTCGCTCCGTATTTCGTTCCCCGCCCTCGCAGTCTGGCCATCGTGCCATCGAGCAGGTCAAAAGCAGTGAAAATAGCGATTGACACCGCAGCTGCGAAAAGATGGTTGGTAGGAATCAGGATTACCGCAAGCAGAACGGAAACTACCGTTCCCACCAGGGTGACCGTGTTCGGGCTAATGCCGACCCGCAAAAGTGCAGCGGCAATCGGTTCAACTACTGGGCGGATTGGAGCCCTGCCACGGACACTCAGCATGCTGCCCCATCCTCTTGATTAAGGGCACGCCAGCCGTCGGCAAGCAACTCGCGAGTCTGACGAAGAGCCTGCGGTAACACCTTGGTGCCATCGATCACGGTCATAAAATTGCTGTCACCCGACCAGCGCGGTACGACGTGCATATGCAGGTGATCGGCGACCGAACCGCCGGAGGCTTTGCCCAAGTTGAAACCTACATTGACGGCGTGCGGACGCGAAACCGATTTGAGGGTACGAACCGCATGCTTGGCAAACCGCATCATCTCGGCCGTTTCTTCGTCGGTCAAGTCCTCAAGGTTGGCAACTTCGCGATATGGAACCACCATGAGGTGCCCTGGGTTGTACGGGAACAGATTCAAAACGGCGTACACCCACTCGCCGCGAGCGATAATGAGTGCTTCCTCATCGCTTTGCTTCGGCAAATCAACGAAGGGGTTACGGGATGGCTTGGAGTTATGCACACCACGCTTGACGATGTAATCCAGCCGGTACGGTGCCCATAAGCGCGTGAGCCGATCCGGTTCGCCGTAACCGCTGTCGACGTATACGCCATCAGACGATTCCTGCTGGCCGGCATTGCCCTGCTGCTGCGGAGGCAACTCTTCACTTCCCGACTGATTCACTGCCATCCCCTTCGTTGCGTGGCCGGGTCCCCATTCGAGCCCCGACCACATATATTTCTCTGCTGTAGTTTACGACCTCGCGGTCAACTTCTTTGGATTACCACGCGTGGTTCACCAGTTAAAACAACGCGGTCGAATTAGAGAGCGTTAACGACCTCTAGAGAGCAGAGACATTCTCCTTGTTCGGCTGTTCGTTATTCCGCGAAGCAACCCAATCACAGATGATGTCCACAGCCTTCTCAACTGCCACCCCGTTAATCTGGGTGCCATCGAGGAACCGGAAGCTGACGGCACCTGCCTCAATGTCACGGGCACCAGCCAGAATCATGAACGGAACCTTGGCCTGGGTGTGGTTGCGAATCTTCTTCTGCATGCGGTCATCGGACGTATCCACGTGGACACGGATGCCACGAGACTTCAGCTGTGCAGCAAAGTCCTCCAGGTGTGGGATACAGTCATCCGCAACCGGAATACCAACAACCTGTTCCGGAGCCAGCCAAGCCGGGAAAGCACCTGCGTAGTGCTCCAATAGGACGCCAAAGAAACGTTCGATGGAGCCGAAAAGCGCACGGTGAATCATAATCGGGCGCTTCTTGGTTCCGTCAGGTGCGGTGTACTCGAGCTCGAAGCGCTCCGGCAGGTTGAAGTCGAGCTGTACCGTCGACATCTGCCAAGTACGGCCGATGGCATCGCGGGCTTGGACGGAAATCTTCGGACCATAGAAAGCGGCTCCGCCCGGATCAGGAACGAGCTCGAGGCCAGAAGCATCGGCAACGCGCTGGAGAATAGCTGTGGACTTCTCCCAAATTTCATCCGAGCCGACGAACTTCTTTTCGTCCTTCGTAGACAGCTCCAGGTAGAAGTCATCCAGGCCGTAGTCACGCAGAAGCGAAATGATGAAGTCGAGGACATTAGTGAGCTCTTCTTCCAGCTGATCCTCGGTGCAGTAGATGTGGGCATCGTCCTGCGTAAAGCCACGGGCTCGGGTAAGACCGTGGATAACGCCTGATTTCTCGTAGCGGTAGACGGTGCCGAACTCGAACATACGAATCGGAAGTTCACGGTAGCTGCGACCACGCGATGCGAAAATGAGGTTGTGCATCGGGCAGTTCATCGGCTTGACGTAGTAGTCCTGCGGAGCCTTGGTGCAGTTGCCGTGTTCGTCATATTCGCCGTCGAGCTGCATTGGCGGGAACATGCCATCCGCGTAGAAGTCCAGGTGACCGGACTTCTTGAACAAGTCGCCCTTGGTTACGTGCGGGGTGTTCACAAAGTCATAGCCCGCTTCGATATGACGGCGACGGGAATGCTGCTCCATCTCGTTGCGGATGATGCCGCCCTTGACATGGAATACCGGGAAACCAGAACCAATCTCATCTGGGAAGCTGAACAGATCCAGCTCGGAGCCCAAGCGGCGGTGATCGCGCTTCTCAGCCTCGAGCATGCGGTCAAGATACTCGTCCAGCGCTTCCTTGGACTCCCACGCAGTGCCGTAAACACGCTGCAAGTTATCGCGAGACTGGTCACCCCGCCAGTACGCAGCGGAAGAACGCGTGATCTTAAAAGCAGGGATGTAGCGGGTGGTCGGCACGTGCGGGCCGCGGCAAAGATCAAACCACTCGGTCTCACCGGTACGCGGATTGACGTTGCGGTAGCCGGTCAAGGTCGTGCCTGCACCACCGACGTCGACATTGGCCTCATCATCTTCGGACACCTTGCCGGCCGACTTTTCAACAATCAGCTCGAGCTTATACGGCTCGTCGGCAAGCGCTTCCTGCGCCTCATCAGCAGACTCGAACGCAAAGCGTTCGAATCGCTGACCAGACTTGATGATCTTCTTCATACGCTTTTCGATGCGCTTGAGATCCTCCGGAGAGAAAGGCTCATCGACACGGAAGTCGTAGTAGAAACCATTGTCGATGGCAGGGCCAATGCCCAGCTTCGTCCCAGGGAACTCCAACTGCACGGCCTGAGCCATCACGTGAGTCGCAGAGTGGCGAATGACATCACGACCGTCCGGAGTATTCGCCGGAACGGGCTCGAAGACGGTTTCCACTTCTGGCTTAAAGGACAAATCCTTCAAATTGCCTTCAGGATCGCGGACACAAACGATGGCGTCAACGCCCTTGTTCGGGAAACCCAAGTCTCTCATCGCCTCGCCCGCAGAAACTCCTGCGGGCACGGAAAACGGTGCTGGGGTTGCAAATTCTTCTGACACGGCGTGCGTGTACTCCTTTTCAAAATGTCTTCGAAAATCACATACCTGGTGACCTTCGTCAGTCGTTCACACACTTTACCGCACGGTCAAAACTCAGGCCTCGAAAAGGTCCTGCGCCCAGTACTCCTCCTCAGAAGTTCCTCGCGGCATAACAAACACGGCGGATCCAATGTGGAAAATCCACTGATTGAGACGGTCGTTCTTAGACAGCCGCTCCTGAATCGGATTGAACTGCTCCAACGGGTCCTTCTGGAAACAAATGAATACCAGGCCAGTGTTGGTCTCGAATCGACCATTCGGTTCCGGTGGCAGGTCATAGTTGTAGACCCGTCGCAGAATCCGCTGATTAGGTTTCTCCTTCGGAGGCATGGACAGTGCAACATGGCTGTTCGGATCCGTCAGAGGCAGACCATATTCATCAGTCTTCGCCAGGTCGACGGTCTCAAACTCGTCCTTACCTCCAATTGGCGCACCGGTGCCGATATCTCGGCCGGTAATAACAGTGCGGCTTTCGCGGTCCAAGACATCCCAGCCTGGAATATCCATTTCGATACGGCGGACAACCATCGCTGTACCGCCCCGCAACCAATCCGGGCCACTGTCAATCCAGACCTGCTTGTCGAATTCTTCACGAGTGCGCGGGTTGACCGTACCGTCCTTCTGGCCGAAGAGATTGCGCGGGGTCTCGCCTTCCTGCCTAGAACCATTGGCGTGCTGGAAGCCAGCCTGCACCCAATGGACGTCCAAATAAGAGCCCGCATTTCGGATCATCATTCGGGCCGCATGGGAGACCATTACCGGGTCATCCGCACAAATCTGCAGGCACAGGTCTCCACCGTTCCACTCCGGGCGGAGCTCATCGTTAACGTACTTTGGCAGATCCCCCAGCCACTCGGGCTTCTGGTCTTCCCTATCGATGATTGTGAAGAAGTTTTCCCCATATCCAACTGTGATAGTCAGATTGGCCGGACTCCCCATGAGCTCAGGCTCCAAGTCCGTTCGAGTAGCCTTGCCGGCTGTCATTCGGCGAGCGTCATCGGTCCAGGCACGCATGAGGTTTTGGAGACGATTGCGATTAACCCCCTTCTTTACGTTGAAGGCTATTAGCCATAGATTCGCCTGTGCGGGCGTCGCAATCCCCGCCTGGTGGGCGCCATCAAAAGGTACGGTTGCTGTCTGCAAAGGCGGTTTCGGCGGCGCTTCCTGTGGACGTTCTAACCCAATCGCCTGGGCTTCCGGCGCCCCCAGGGCGAGCGCTGAGGCTCCTGCGGCGGTGCCAAGCCCGCCAAGAAAACGCCTTCTGGAAAAGCCTTCGGACATGTTGTGCACTCTTACCTTCCTGATTACTTCAAACTGGAGCCCATGAGGTGGCTGGGAATCCACCAATTTTTCAATGGCTTCAACGCAACCACTGGCCTATCCAATTCGACCGTATCGAAAACCTTTTTCGGAAAAAGAAAAGCGCCGGAGTTCGTTGCATATGCCGCAATAACCTGCCAACCCCAGCGCTTCTGCCACCATTAGATCCAGTTAGTCAATTCCTCGACGTACCTGAGCTCACGCCCGCTTTACGACGAGCGATTACTTGACCAACTCGTCACAAGAATTAGTGGTGTGAGTGATCCATCTCACCGTCGCCCATATGCTCTGGGTTGTTCAGGTCACCGTCATTACCGTAGTCCTCTTCGCCCGCCGGCTGGACACGAACCTCAACATCCTGGGTGATGCTAGAGCCGTCGGAAAGCTCAATGACGAGCTTGTATTCAGCTCCCACATCCATAGCTTCATCATTGTCCATGATCATGAAGTGAGTGCTACCCGGTTCGAGAACGAGTTCGCCATTAGCCGGAATCGTCAGACCTTCCGGCACCTCGAACATCTTGCCGTCCTTGGTGTCGTGCTGCTCGAACTTCGTGCCTTCCTTCAGCCCCTCAAGCTTGAAGGAGGAAACCTTGATGTCCCTATCGGTGTTGTTGGTCAGCGTACCGAAGATGGCGGTCATGCCCTTGTCAGCCGGCTTTTCCTTGATGTAGGCATCGGCCAGCTGCACAGCAGCATCGCTCTTCTCCATCTCAGAAGTAGCCGCGGTCGCAGCGGAGGTTGCGGACTCAGTCACCTCAGCAGCAGTGTTATCGTCGGACGAGCAACCTGCCAGAGCAAGGGTCAGAGCTGCGGAACCAGCGATCAGTGCAGTTGCAGTGCGATTGAGCTTCATGTGTCTATTTTGCCTTTCGATTAATAACGGTGACGACAGCGGCGATGATGACGATGAGTCCACCACCGAGGCCATAAGCCCATAGTGGTATTGACTTCGTTTCCTCGGCGTGCGCACCGGTCTGACGAGATTCTGCACCAACTTCAGTTGCGTCTACCGCATCCGGATCAGCCACTGAGAAAGTGGTCTTACCCCGAGTGGAGTGGCCATCCGAGGACGTGATCTGGAAACCAATGATGTAGTTACCAGGGCCTGGATTAATATCCTCAGGGATATCCAAAGAGACCTCGTTACCCACTACTTCTGGCTCATGGGAGTACAGGACTTTCTTGGCATCCGCATCACTAATTGCAACGGTGTTGAAATTGTTCTTGGGGTTACCAGAGAACTTGAGAGAAACGTGGTGCGGAAATTCATCGAGAACCTGCTTGTCGCCTGGCGTTGATGACATCACCGCGTCGTGAGCTACCGCAGGTGAAGCGGCAAAAATCGAGATAGCTACAGATACGGCAAGCGTGGCGACACTCGATTTAACAGCGCTCGACCTTCCCCAACGACTGCGTGAAGAATTCACAGAATCTACCGCTCCCCATTTATCTCATGGTCAGAATCCAGTTCATTACAAACCACTCCTAAGCTTACGCCAATAAAACCCATAGGGAGGGATGAAGCATCGAAGTGGTTCAATTACTAGTCGTAGCATCGAGGATGAAAGTTCCCGGTGAGGCCATGATTTTCAACTTTTGTTGTCAAAACCTATTGACAATTTGACCCCTGTCATAGAAAATCCCCTTATGAGACATTGCGTCTCATAGCCCTCTATCGCCGTGGTTGGCTCACTTTGCCTGCGCGGTGTCTCCACATAGACAGGAGCAGAACATTGACTTCACACATCGATGCGTCCCGCCGACGGTCGCGAACTGAGGCCATGGGGTTGCGCCGAGTGGCAGCCGACCCCCAGCTCAATTCCCAGGTAAGTCCATACTCATGGAAAGACCCGAAACGCTATCTTTGGTTTCTGGGGTTGATTCCTGCTGCAGCGGTACTTATTGCATGGGGCATCCACTCGATTCTCAGTATCTGGTTCACCGGGCTTGGCGCTGACTGGGTTTGGTGGGGCGGCCCTATTGTGGTGTTCATCATCATTCCGCTATTTGACTACTTTGTCGGCAACGATGGCTCCAATCCACCTGACGAAATCATGGCTCGACTTGAGGCGGACAAGTACTACCAGTGGGTGCTCTACGCTTACGTCCCTCTACAATATGGCTCTCTCATTGCGGCAGCGTATCTATGGGGCCGCGGAGACCTTTCCGTGTGGGACTGCATAGGATTGGCACTCACCGCCGGAGTCGCTTCGGGCATTGGCATCAATACAGCCCATGAGCTTGGACACAAGAAAGACAAGCTCGAGCGCTGGTTGTCGAAAATTACCCTGGCACCCGCGGCTTACGGTCACTTCTATGTAGAGCACAACCGTGGGCACCACGTTCGCGTCGCGACCCCAGAAGATCCCGCGTCAGCACGTTGGGGCGAAACCGTTTACACCTTCGTGCTCCGAAGTGGCTGGGGCAGCCTTCTTCACTCCATCGCACTTGAGAAAAAGCGCGCTGAAAGGCAAAAGCGCAGCTTCTGGAACCCAGATAATGACGTTCTCAATGCCTGGGCCATCACAATCGTTTTGTTCGGAACACTTATCGCAGTATTCGGAGTGCAAATTACCCCGTACCTGATTATGCAGGCGCTCATTGGCATTCTTTACCTGGAGACGGTCAATTACATCGAGCATTACGGCCTACGCCGAAAGAAGCTACCGAATGGTCGCTACGAACGGTGCCAACCTCGCCATTCATGGAACGCTGATCACATCGTGACAAATGTTTTCTTGTACCATCTGCAGCGCCATTCGGACCACCATGCTAATCCGACTCGTAGGTACCAGATCCTTCGCTCATTCGACGAGGCGGGCAATCTTCCCTCGGGTTATGCCGCCATGATCGCGGTCGCAATGCTTCCACCGCTGTGGCGAGCGATCATGGACAACCGTGTAATTGACCTTTCGGAAGGAGATGTCGAACGAATCAACGTCATGCCGTCCAAACTACCAAAGTTAGAGAAGGCTATTGCCGCACGACACCAGGCATAACAGGGAGGTTCAGCGGCCACACTAAGCGTTTGTACCGCGCGAATTTGCCCGCTATCTCTCCCCCAGTCCACTTCGCTATCCGAAAGGTTCACAATGCCATACAAAACCTACGAATGTCTCCAGTGCGGCTTCATCTACAACGAAGCTGAAGGCTGGCCAGAGGAAGGAATTGCTCCTGGCACTCGCTGGGAGGATATTCCTGACGACTGGTCCTGTCCCGACTGTGGGGCTTCGAAGTCTGACTTCGAAATGGTTGAGGTTTCCCCTTGAATCACGCAAACGTAATTGGGGCGGGCCCTGCTGGTTGGGCAGCAGCTCGCCAACTCGGACGAGCTGGGTGGTCAGTTGACCTCTATGGCCAAGAGCCACAGACCCCTTACAACCGAGTACAGGTTTCTAAGGCGTTTCTGACCAGTGAGGCCACACCTGTTGATTTTGCGCTAGGCGCACTACCTGAGTCAGTTACCTTACACCAAGGTGAGACGATCAAAGTCAAGGACGGCAGGCTCATTCGTTTCAATGATGGCCAGCACATAGAAGGACCTACAGTCCTCGCAACCGGCGGCACGCCTAAGTCACTCCCAGCGTTCGAGAATGGATTCGTGCTTCGCACATATAGAGATTCGCAACGTCTACGAGAGCATCTTTCCGGTGGCGCGCGCACAGTCCACGTCCTCGGCGCAGGGGTACTCGGCATGGAGACGGCTAGCGCATTGACGACCCTCGGCCACGAGGTAGTAGTCCACGATATAGCACCAGAGGTAATGCAACGATTCTTACCCGGTCAAGCCGCAAAGTGGCTCCGCCACATCCACGAAAGCCGTGGCACTCACTTTGCTTTGGGAACCTCCGCCGCATTGGCTAGCACCGATACCGTCGTAGTATCCATCGGCATTACTCCTAATACCGAATTGGCGAACAGCCTCGGTATCGAAGTAATGGATGGAATCGTCGTCGATGCTCTCGGCCGTACATCCAGACCTGGGATATATGCGGCAGGCGACTGCACTACTTTACGTATCGGCAATGACCATCGTCGGGACGAGGATCTAGCATCTGCCCGCGCGTCGGGCATACGTAGTGCTACGGGCATCCTCGTGGATGCTGGAGAAATGAAGAATTCCCCCTCCTTCGAGCTCCCTGTTTCCCGCCGCTGGAGCATGCAAGCAGGTCTCCGCGTCACCACCGTCGGAGACGTATCCTCCGGCGTAGAACACGTGGCCACCTCACCACTATCCGGGACATTCGAATCAGCGGTGGTTCGGGATGGCATTGTCATCGGCGCTGTCTCTATTGGAGAAAAGCCAAATCCTCGAGGCACTCTAGCTACCGTTGGCAAGCATTGGAACGACAAGTAGCGGGAATTACGGACCATTTCTCACACGCGCCGTTATCCTTGGCTCTGTGATGGGTAAGCGCAGACGAGACTCTATTAATTCATTTCAGGAAGACGACGGCGGTGGTAGTCCTCCACGCCGTCGTTTATCAGCGCAGCAGCGACGCGAAGAAATTCTCGACGCCGCTGCTGATTTTTATGTCTCCGGCCAACCGACGGATTTCACAGTTGACGACGTGATTGGAAAAGCCGGAGTTTCCCGCGCGACCTTCTATCGAATATTTCGAGGGCTCGAGGATCTCCGCGCCTGCATTATTGGTCGGATTGCTACAGCATTCCAAACTCGAATGTTTTCAGGTTTCGGATTCGACAATCAGTGGCTGGAGCTGATCGCTGGCATCAGGGAGTTTCTGCGCATCGCTGATATGTTTCGCTCTGATGTCATTTTGCTATTGGACAATCAGGGCCAGGGCTCAATTGCAGAGGGGATGCGCGATGCCGTGGCTGCCGAAATCTCTCGGCGTATCTATCCCATCGAAGAAACTCCGTTGGGTCGTCGGGCCCTTAGAGCATGGATAGCAGCTGCCGAGTACGAGGTACGTGATTGGCTACAACAGCGAGCCAACGACAAGAAAACTACGGAATCGGCAGACCTCATCACGAAACGGCTTGCGGGACTACTTGAGGCAGTGGTGTGCGAATACGAAGCTACATCCGACGATGTCTTCATCACCGAGCTCAAGCGAGTGCTGCAATCTGACCGGCGTATGGCACAAGCCGGCTAGATTGTGATTACGAGTTTGAAATCTGGGTTGTCGACGGTAGCTCGAGCGCGTCGGAACGAACAACGTATGTCTCTAAGATCACGTCATGTAGCACTAATTGACTAGTAGCCCAGTCGGGTAGCCCAAGAGCCTCACTCATAACCGAACGCACATCTTTGTCCTGGAGACTCTGGTAATCGAGGGAAATGGACGGGCCTTTCAATCCAGCCACCTCAGGACTTACAGTCATTTTCCGCACAATGATATGGAAGTTGCCATCCAAGATTGAGGCGCTCCCGGGACCCGTCGCTAATTGCACACCGCCGCCGGGGATGCTCAACCCCAGATTATTCAATTCCACTCGATTCGCGTCCAATCTAATTGCCTGCACGCTATCACCTGCCGGCATAGTCAGGTCGACAAGCGAAAAGTGAACGTTTCCGATAAGTCGAACAGAATCGGCTGTAATCATCTCGAGGGTATCCGAAAGCCCTAGTTCACCGGGTTGTGGCGTCGGAGCTTCCCGCAGGGAAATTCCATCCGCTTCGTCGACTAGAGAATTCGAGACACCGCTTGGTAATGGCGAATCTGTAATCGAGTTCCCTGGAGGCAGCTGTATTTCAGGCAGAGTTGGCAGCTGATTAAAGTTGGCAATCCCGGGAATCGGTAGTGGCGCGAAGCCAGGAGCTGCAGAAGCGTGCGGAGCTGGAGCTAACATGCCCATAAGAACGCCTCCCACAGCCAAAATAGTGCTTACGAGAAACTGCTTCCCCTTCGGCCTACTAGGAGTTTCTACGTCTTTCTGGTCCCCCTCGTCGCCAGTTTCCATCTCATAATCCGGGTACCATGACAGAGCTAAAGCTCCCCCAATCAGCCCCAGAACTGTGCCGAGTACAAATCCACCAAAATTCGATGTCGGAAGAGCGACAATGGACAGTACAAGAGCAGTGGTGCCCGTCAGAATCCTGGAGCTTCCGCCCGTCCAGGTTAAAACGCCGGCAGCGATGAGCAATAGCCCGATCAAAAGTGTCGACACACCCGAGAGTGTGGAAATACTTATGAGGATGCCCTGCACATCAATGGTCAGATACGCAGGAGTTAGCATAACCAGCCCACTGATAATCATGCATAGCCCTGCTCCGAAGGGTCTCATTCTGCGCCAATTGTTAAACCGAACGCTTAACGACGCCTTATTCTGTGGCCCAGCGGATGATTTAGCATCCATGACCTTCACCCGATTCCACAGTGACCTTGGCTCCCGAAATGGTAAGCGAGTCTGCAGCTAACGAAGTGACTTGCAAGCGCTGATTGCGAACGATCATCTGCGTAGCTACCAACCCCCAAGTCCCCCGACCGGCTCTACTGTCAGCTTGGCTTGCATCAATGCCGATCTGCGGATGGCTCATGGTTATGGCCCCATTAATATCCTTTGCACCTACGAGTAGATTATCCGCAGACAAGCTCTTCCCGGGAACAAGCAATTTGAATGTGGCTTCACCTACGCCAGGTATGTTCTTTATTGGTGCAGAAAGGCACACATCGGTGCCGGATGCCTTACCAAAGCGCAGCTTGGACACACCTTTTTCCGACTCCCCTGCCTTCTCAGCGCCAACGAAAAGGCTTGAGGAGTCTCCTACCAATTCGTCCACGGTCAGTGTCATCACGGTGCCAGACAGAGCAAGGTTAGCGGACAGTCCATTTTGAGCCATGGCGACGCCTGTACCACCAGCAACAAAGAGGCCGACACTCAAAATCCCAGCAAACCTGGCCTTCTTCACGTAACCCATGTTTACGGCACCCTCCTACCGCTCCAGCACAAACCTATATTTGAAAACCATAGGTTTGTTTACACACAAACGTTTTGTAGGAAAACGGTAGTCGCTATGAGACTTCATGTCTCAGCTTCCATGGAATTCAGCGAGCACCTGCGACACATCGCAGTTCGAAGTAACAAAAAAGAGCTCCCAAAAAATTGGGAGCTCCTTACACGTGGTAGTCCCAACTGGGTTCGAACCAGCGACCTTTCCGGTGTGAACGGAACGCTCTTCCACTGAGCTATGGGACTATGGCAGGCGACTCAAGTGAACCTCACTGCTCTGCGCAATAAGTTAGCACGCGTCTTAGAATTTTCCATAATTACGCTGTTCGGAGGATCACCCTCTTTAAATACAGAACTTCAACTACGCCCGACATCGCTACCACATGGCTTGACCCAGCCAAATAACGTCCGCCCGATTCAAAATGACATCATTGCCATTTAAACACTTCACAATCACCAAACTAGCCATACCTCGACTGCCCCAATAAACACATTCACCAGGGCATTTGTAATCCCTCACACAATCACGCTAAAGTATCTTTCGCACCGCAAGGGAGCAAATGAGATTATCGTTTTCGCCTTTCCTTGCATCGCAATGCGGATGTAGCGCAGCTGGTAGCGCATAACCTTGCCAAGGTTAGGGTCGCGGGTTCGAGTCCCGTCATCCGCTCTGGTTTCCCAAGAAGTTAGACCCTGTGGTATAACTTCGAGGCAACCACTGAGGCGGCAGCCTCACGGTGGAATGGCCGAGTGGCGAGGCAACGGCCTGCAAAGCCGTGTACACGGGTTCGATTCCCGTTTCCACCTCAGCAGAGATTCCTTTAAGGTTTCGATGTAATGCGCGTTTAGCTCAGCGGGAGAGCGCTTCCCTGACACGGAAGAGGTCACTGGTTCAATCCCAGTATCGCGCACCACGTAAGCCCTTATGGGCGAGCGTATTTGCGGATGTAGCGCAGCTGGTAGCGCATAACCTTGCCAAGGTTAGGGTCGCGGGTTCGAGTCCCGTCATCCGCTCAGTGCAAAACCCCCTTCCCCTGGAAGGGGGTTGCGCTTGAAAGCTTCTATATAGCTTTTACCCCAGCGCGATTAGCTCAGTGGGAGAGCGCTTCCCTGACACGGAAGAGGTCACTAGTTCAATCCTAGTATCGCGCACCACGTAAGCCCTTATGGGCGAGCGTATTTGCGGATGTAGCGCAGCTGGTAGCGCATAACCTTGCCAAGGTTAGGGTCGCGGGTTCGAGTCCCGTCATCCGCTCAGACTAACCCCCTCCCCGGGTATCCGGGAGGGGGGTTTTCGTTTAACCTTTGCTAGGCAACCAGTTTCATTGAGTCCTACCGCTCCCCTGGGTTAAGCAGGAAAAATGTTGTCCGGCAGGCGTCTCGGCTGGCAGGTTTCCCAATTCGGCGAGCTCTGCTGAGCAGCTCGCTCGTCTAAAGGCTATGGATGGTCAACCCAGAACCGCTCCACAAATTTCGGTTTGCCTGGACGCCAAGCCCATCAATTGATACTCCAGCTGAATAGAAATGACCGCCCCAGGGATAAGTGCCTGGGGCGGTCATTTCTATCGAAACTGTGAACCGAGCTCGATATTAAGCTGCGTCGCGAGCACCGAGCTCCCGGTCGATACGCAGCAGGCCAGCACCGTTGTCGCCGACAATCTCCAGGCGACCGATGATGCCACGCACGGTGTCCTCTTCCTCAATCTGCTCAACCACGAAGCTGTCCAGCAGCGGGCGGGAGTCGAGATCACCCTCGCTATCAGCAAGCTTGCGGAGGTTACGGATAGATGCCGAAACCTTTTCTTCATGCTCCAGAGCGATGCGGAATGCATCGATTGCGGAAGTGACCTTCACCTCCGGTGCGTCGACAGCACCAATCTGCGGGTGGTTGTCGCGAGCATCGAGGTGTGCGATGAACTGGTTCGCGTGATCAACTTCCTCATCCGCCTGTGCACGCATCCAGTCTGCCATGCCGGAGAAATCCAGCAGGTCCAGCTCGATTGCCAGCTGGCGGTAGACGTGGGAAGCGGTGAGCTCCATAGTGATCTGGTCGTTGAATGCCTTCTCAAGAGTATCTGTTAGTCGCATGCCCCTACTATAAGTCCAACCCTTATAAATGGCAACGATTATAATACTTCCCTTATAAGCCAGGCCTTGCCTATTTTACAATCGTCGGCTTAACCTCGGCGGTATGGCTACACTCACCTCCGTAAGCCCATCGACCGACGAAATTCTGCAGTTTCTTTCTCGACCTGCGCAAACGACACATGATACAGCGGCGGTGTCTCACAACGCCTCCACCGTCACGGCCATCGCCGTCACCAGCTTGGACGGACGCGGCGCCGTCGAAGGCACCTCGGGCCAGCTTGGCAACGACACCGATGCCACGGTTTTCAACACGCTTCGCGCGCTTGCCGACGTCGTTTTCGTTGGTACAGGCACCATTGCGTCCGAGGGGTACGGGCCAGTTGAGATACCGGAGTACCTAGAGGCCGTTCGACAGAAGCTAGGTCGCTCCGAGCACGTGGCGATGTCCACACTTTCGCGCTCGTTGGATTTAGATATAAAATCTGACTTTTTCACGAATGCAGAAGTCAATCCTCCGATAATCTTCACCCCGACTGAAGATGCTTTTAATGATGAAGAGGCAAGAGCCGCTCACAAGAACAAAGCTAAAAAGATGGAGTCGGCCGGGGCTCGCGTCGTTAAGCTTCCTGACCCCTCGGTAAAAGCGGCGTTAGCGTGGCTGGCCGAACATGGGTATCAGGACATTGTCGTAGAGGGTGGGCCGACGATATATCGAGAAGCATTCAAAAACGGGTGCGTCGACGAACTGTTCCTGACATTGTCGCCGATGTGGGTGGGTAACGGCCCCCTGACTTTCGGCGAGAACGACCCTGATGAGGACTCGAACTCGACGACCCCGCAGGCTTTTGAAGTGCGAGATATCCTACGTTCCGACTCACACATCTTCCTACGCTATTCCCGCAGCTTCACCCAGTAGGGTGGAGTATTGTGAGTAAACCAAAAATCGACGTGAGCGCAAGCGCAACGGCATTAACGCAAGCGTCCAAGGACACGCCAGAGACAAATTCGGTGGCTCCACGCTCTCTGTCTCGGCACGTGTCGCGAGGACTCAGCGCTTTCTTGTGGCCTATCGCAGCTGTGGTGATTTTTCACCGCACCTGGGTTTTGCCGAAAGACGTTTCTGGCACAGATGACTTTACGACCGTCTGGTCGGCAATTAATCGATTCGTATCGCAGGTACCCGTTTATTCGGAAGACTACGTAACAGCCGATCCGCACTATCTGTATTCCCCAGGCGCTACCCTACTTTTAGCCCCGATTGATTTGTTCGGCTCGCTTGAATCGGGCCGAATCTGGTTTGCGGTGTTTCAGTCAGCTGCAATCATTGCGGCAATTGTATTGCTGCTGAGGTGGCTTGGTATTGCGCGCTCTGGCCCCATCATTCCAGCGTCGATAGCACTGCTCTACCTCACGGAACCCGTTACCAACACCCTTGATTTTACGAACGTCAACGGTTCACTCTTCCTTGCATTAGTGCTGTTTTTTATTGCTCTGACCGAGCGGCGCAATATCCTGGCCGGCCTGATCATCGGTATCGCAATCACCATTAAACCTGTTTTCTTGCCAATGCTGTTCCTACCGTTCATGCGCAGGCAGTTCTCTACGGTACTGACCAGTATCGGAGTGGTAATTGCAGCCAATGTCATTGCGTGGCCGCTCATGGTCCAACCACGTGACTACCTAGATATCACCGTCCCCTACCTGGGAGTTGTCCGTGACTTTGCAAATGCTTCACTGACTGGACAGCTTGTTTGGCTAGGTGCCCATCCGACCCTGATTTTGCTGTGGCAGATCTTTTTCGGCATTTTCGTCTTGGTATCCGTCGTGCTCCTTCTTCGCTGGCTCGAAAGGGATGAGAAATTCTGGATTGCTACGACTTCCGGAGTTCTCTTCACCGGCGCGTTCTTCCTTTCCAGCCTGGGCCAGCAGTACTACTCGATGACGCTCTTGCCAATGGTTCTCACCGTGCTTCGCCCATTGGTTTTGGCTCGCGACAATGAAGGAAATATTGGTTCGACAGTCATGTTGAATTGGGGCGCAGGACTCGGAGTCGTACTCTGTTTCTTCTACGCCAATTGGTGGATTGATGAAGATGACCTCTTTTTCCCGTGGTTCACGGTTGCAATCGGCGGTATTGGATGGGCCGTTCTTATTCTCTCCATCACGGCAGCACTCATTCGAATGACGATTGTGGATGCCGTCAATGGGCGTAGCTTTGCATCCGGCTTCAGCTGGCTGAGCGACTGGAAGATAGCAGGCAGGAAGTCTAATCAGGAATCTGATCTCAAGTCTGAGGAGGCTATTCAGAATGGTTGATTCGCATAGCGAAGACTGGAATCTGAGCGAAGAAGAATGGCGCGAACGCCTCAGTGCCGCGGAGTACCAGGTTTTGCGTCAGGCAGGTACTGAACGCGCCTTCACCGGTGAGTACACCGATACCAAGACTCAAGGTGTCTACCGCTGCCGGGCCTGTGGTTACGAGCTGTTTCGGTCGAACGAGAAGTTCGACTCTCACTGCGGTTGGCCATCCTTCTTCTCTCCACTAGCTGGAGACCGGATTATTGAGCGCCGAGACACCAGCCTCGGTATGGTCCGTACCGAAGTGCTGTGCAGTCGTTGCAAGTCTCACCTCGGCCACGTCTTTGAGGGTGAGGGATACAATACTCCGACCGACCTGCGTTATTGCATCAATTCAATTTCACTCACGCTCGAACCGGACAAGACGGCTGAATAACTAGATAGAGAAGCAGCGCCGCTGGTCAAAATCCCGTCAGTTAACGGGGCTTGACCAGCGGCGCTGCTGATTCTCTCGTTGATTGCGTGAGCTACGGCAGAACGTTGATGATCTCTGCGATGTCATCGACGCGACGTCCCGTGTGGAACGGAATCTCTTCGCGGACGTGCAGACGAGCCTCGGTGTAACGCATCTTCCACATCAAGTCCACAATGCGGTCGAGCTCCGGCCCCTCGAATGCAAGGATCCACTCGTAGTCACCGAGTGCGAACGCCGGGACAGTATTGGCGCGCACATCCGGGTAGTCACGACCGGCCATACCGTGTTCAGCAAGGATGCGGCGTCGCTCGGTCGGCTCCAGCAGGTACCAGTCGTAGGAACGAACGAAGGGGTAAACCGCAATCCATCGTCCCGGCTCTTCACCCATGATGAACGACGGCAGGTGCGACTTGTTGAACTCAGCTGGACGGTGCAGCGCAGCGTTCGACCAGTGCGGAGTGGATGCCTTGCCCAGCGGAGTCTCGCGCAGGAAGGCGTTGTAGAACGCCTGCAGGTCTTCCAGCTTCTCTGCGTGGATCCAGAACATGAAGTCGGCTTCAGCACGCATGGCCGAAACATCGTAGAAACCACGGATGATCAGATCAGTGTCTTCGTAACGAGCCAGGAATTCCTTGGTCTTAGCCACTGCCTCTTCGCGGTTATCACCGAGTGCACCTGGGGTCACCTTGAAGGCAGACCACATGGTGTAGCGGATGGTGTCGTTGAGCTTCTTGAAATCGAGCTTGGTCATTAGTTGTCTCCTAGTTCGGTTGAAAGGTTTGTTTAAAAACGATGGGTCAGCGCCAGTTTCGTACTCAGCACCAATCTCGCAGCTTTATGCCAGCTCCGCAGCAATCTTGCTGGCCGCAGCCTTGGCGTTGGAGATACATTCCGGAATGCCCGGGCCACTGAGCCACGCCCCTGTTGCTGCAAGCTTAGGCACCTCGGCCAAATCCTGGCGAGCAAAATCCATCAGGCCTCCATGCCCCATATCGAAGCGTGGAATCCCCGCCCACCAACGCTGGACGAAAACCGCTGTCGGTTCGGCATCAAAGCCAGTCGCCTTAGCCAAATCTGCTTTTGCCCTGGCGATGAGGTCCTCGTCGCTACGATGCACGTGCGAGTCATCATCAAAACGGCCGAAGCTTGCCCTCACAACGGCACCGTAGCGCTCACCAATATGTGGCCACTTCCGGGACGACACTGTAAAAGCTTTCGCGGACAGGTCAGCACCAATCTCGCACAACACGCCGTTGATCTCCGGCAGTCCTTCCGACGAGTCGAAACACATACCGACCACCGCCGAGTTCGACGTGTCTACCCCACCAATGAGCTCGGCCGCCTCTGGCGCAAGATTGCTCAACAGCTCCGATGTGGTTGCAGAAGGTGCCGCCACGACAACACCGTCGACGTCGATAGTGCTAATGCTCGTGCCGCTTTCCGACGGCAGTTCCACTGTCACCTCAAAGCCGTTGTCATGCTGGCGCAGACCAGTAGCCTTCGTCGACAAGAGGAGTTCGGCTCCCGATTCGTCGACAAGCGTGTTGTAGAGAACCTCGAAGCCGTCGCGGAACGTTTGGAAGACCACCGGTCGCTTCGTCTTCGTCGAATCTGTCGCAGCCTCACTACTCAGACGCGCCTGCTGCGCCTCCTTACGTGCTTCCAGAACGCGCTGGACAGCGCCGGTGAGGCTGACATGGTCACCGACACTAGCCATTTCATCAAGCGCTGCCGCCAGCTGTGGGATGGTCGCACGCAGACCCAGATCGTATGCGGTGGTTGAGTAGACGCCCCCGAGCAGCGGGGAGACGATGCGGTCAACGACTTCCTCACCGAGCCGCGCCGCGACCAGCTGGCCGACATTCATGTCGTCACCCAGTACCCAGTGCAAGGCTGGAGTGAGCTCGGGGTTCGACTCGGCATCAATCTTGGCGAGGGTGGCCTCGCTGAGGAGGTAGCCCAACCCTTCTGAACTTCCTGGAATACCGGTGACCGTGTTACGCGGAAGGTCCTTGAGTTCACCGCCAATGTAGAGCTTGGAAGGCAGCCCCGAAGGGGCGACTAGCTGATCTGCCAACCCGAGTTCCTTGAAAAAATCGGTGGCATCGTGACGGAACGCCAGGTACGCCTCAGCGCCCGCCTCAAGAGGGCCGTTAGCTCCTGGTCGAGTCTTCAGCTTGCCGCCGACCTGTGCACTGGACTCGATGACAATTATTCTTGCGGCGGGTCCGAGCTTTTTACGCAACTCATACGCTGCGCTCAGGCCGGAGATACCGCCACCTATGACGGCAATGGTAGAAGGTTGTGCAACCACGGTATTTCGTACGCTTTCTCTATGCCCGCGCCTCGAGCGGGCACGGTCGATAAGACTTGTAGGAAATTAGCTAGTGCGTGTTTTACACGCCTGTTGCGTCGGCTTTTACGTTGCGTGAATGATCTCAACGGCGCGCGTAATCGCGTCGGCATCGGTATTCGGTAGCACCCCGTGACCCAAGTTGAAGATATGTCCACGGGCGTCACCACGCTTAATTGCACGGTCCGCCTCAGAGCAGATGCGCTGAATCTCTTGGGTCATTGCATCTTCACCGGCAAAGAGAATCGCCGGGTCAAGGTTGCCCTGCAATGCAAGGCTGTTTTCCGCCGGGTCTGCGCCTCGGTGAACGTCGGAAAGCGTGGCACGAATGCGGTTGGCAGCAACGTCCAGTGGCACGCGCCAGTCGACGCCCATGACTTCTGGGCCGGCTTCAGCCATCGCACCGAGAAGCTCGCCGGTGCCCACACCGAAGTGGATGCGCGGAATGCCGGCGTCGGCGACAGCCTGGAAGATTTCCTTCGAGTACGGCAACACAAAGCGGCGGTAATCACGCTCGGTGAGATAGCCAGCCCAGGAGTCGAAGAGCTGAATAGCGTCCACACCAGCGCCAATCTGCGCGCGCAGGAAAGCAATCACCATCGGAGTGATTTTCTGCATCAGGTGATCCCACAATTCAGGGTCCGAGTGCATCAGCGCCTTAGTGCGCTCGTGATTGCGGGATGGACCGCCTTCAATCAGGTACGACGCCAAGGTGAACGGTGCACCGGCGAAACCAATGAGTGCCTGGGTATCAGTCAGCTCTTGCAGAATGAGGCCGATACCCTCGGCCACCGGAGCGAGTTGCTCTTCCGTGACTTCCGGTAGAGCCTTGATGTCTGCTTCCGAGCGCACCGGAGTATCCATTACTGGACCGCGGCCAGGAACAATATCCAGGTTGACACCCGCAGCCTTCAGCGGCACGACGATATCGGAAAAAAGAATCGCAGCATCAACGTCGTGCCTACGTACCGGCTGCATAGTAATCTCAGCGAGCAGTTCCGGGCGGAAGCAAGAGTCCAACATACCGATGTCCTTGCGCACCTCACGGTACTCAGGCAGTGAACGACCAGCTTGCCGCATAAACCACACCGGGCAGCGCGAAGGAGTTCGACCGTAAGCTGCATCAAGAATCGGGGCATCAGTCAAAGTGCGACGATTGTTCATACGGACAATCATGCCCCACTTACCTTAGAAATTGATATGTGGGGTACTAAGAACAGGAAATTCTCTCGCCCTGCTGTGCGTTTTCGACGAACCGCTTGGTCGCTTCCCACTCTTTTCGGCGCGCCTCCCACTAACGCAAGCGTCATATGGCTAAGTTCAGGCGCGTGAATGGAACCGATTCAATGCCACAGAACTTCCGCGCCGCGGTCCAGTCAATGCACTCTGCTGAACTGCGACCTGAGATTGCTCTGGGCACCGTTCGGCCACCGCAGAAGCTGGCACCGTTTAGCCACGCTGTCTCGCTTGAGGTCACGCAGCCCGAAGCTGATATCGTCCCCGAGTCCTCGGACGACGATGCCTTTGGTCGTTTAATTTTGCTCCATGACCCCCGCAGTGAGGAAACCTGGGACGGTGACATGCGCTTGGTTGCATACATCCAGGCGGATATGGATGCCTCCCTCGCGGAAGATCCGTTGCTTCCCCAGGTTGCCTGGCAATGGCTCACTGAGGCTCTGGCTGAGAACAACGCCGAACTGTCGAACTTGGGTGGCACGGTGACTACTACGAACTCTGTCCGCTATGGCGAGATCGGCGGCAAGCCACAGGCCTTTCAATTAGAAATGCGCGCATCGTGGACTGCTCGTGGCACCGACCTGCGCACCCACGTTGAATCCTTCGCTCAGGTACTAGCGAACGTCGCTGGTCTGCCACCCGTCGGCGTTTCCCTGCTGGGCTGATACCGGCGACTGCTGATACCGACGACCGAAGAGGCGTGCGATGAGCTCCGACGTGGAAACTAGTCCCGACGTAGAAGTAAGACTTGCCCCAGCCGAGGGAACTCCACGCGTGCTTTCTGCCATCGACGACATTATTGACGCCGGTGAGCAGCTGGCCAAAGGACACGGTTGGCTCGCAGTCGATACTGAACGAGCTTCGGCATATCGCTACGACGACCGCGCCTTCTTGCTTCAATTTCGCCGCCGTGGAGCGGGCACCTTTCTCATCGATCCCGAAGATGGTCGCAAGGCGATGGCCGTTTTCGGTTCCTCAGTCAACGACCTGACCTGGATTATTCACGCCGCTCATTCTGACCTTCCCTGCCTCGCAGCTCTGGGTCTCTACCCCACCAAAGTCATTGACACTGAGCTGGCCGGCCGCCTTCTCGGCCTGGAGCGAGTCAACTTAGCAGCTCTGACAGAGCGACTCCTCGGAGTTGGACTTGCCAAGGGGCACGGTCGAGAGGATTGGTCTACTCGTCCACTGCCAGCAGATTGGCTGGACTACGCAGCCTTGGATGTCGAGCTGCTCATCGAACTCGCCGAGGTTCTTTGTCAGGCGCTGACTGAGCTCGACCGTTTGGAATGGCTGGAACAGGAATGCGAACGCGAACTCGCTCTAAACCGTAAATACCTCGATGGTCTGCACGTCGTACACTCGTGGCAGGGGCTCAAAGGGATTGGGAAGCTGCGCACTCCCGAACAACTTAACGTCGCCCGTGCACTGTGGACTGAGCGTGACGAAATCGCGCAGCGCCGTGATGTCTCCCCAACACACGTCATGGGTCACAGCGTTCTACGTACAATCGCAGAACAACTCCCCGGTACGCAGCGTGAACTAACTGCAATCCGTGGATTTCCACGTCGCCGTCGCGGTGCCGCGGACGCTTGGTTGAAGGTCGTTAATGAAGCCCGTCAGGAACCCAGGTCGTCATGGCCGAAGCCCCAGAAGCAGGCTCCCAACCAGATGCCCCACTTTCGACGTTGGGCTGAGCATGCCCCACAAGCCGCCGAAATTTTCGAAACCACGCGAGACTGCATCGACAACGTCTGTGCCCAAATCCACCTGCGCAAAGACACACTCATTACCTCCGCGCAGACACGTGAACTGGTGTGGTGGATTCACAGCCGCGCAGTCGGCTCATTCGTTTTCCGCCACCACGACAACTACGCTGGCGGCTTGCCAGCCGTTACCGAAATCTCCGCTCACCTCAGCGAACAGGGTTTCCGCCCATGGCAGGCACATTTGCTTGCCGACGTGATCGGCGCCAACGTTCTTGCGCCCATGCGGCAGCCACTCTAGCTACAGCTGCTCCAGCACTGCGATGGTTTCAAAGTGATGCGTTAGACCAAATGCGTCCACGACCTCGAGGTGTTTGAACGCGTAGCCGTAGTCAGCCCAGTACCGGGCATCGCGGGCAAAAGTCGCCGGATCGCAACCGAAATGTACAACCACGCGTGGCTTTGCCTCAGCAATAGCGGCAATGGCATCCTTACCAGCACCGGAGCGCGGAGGGTCGAGAACAACGATATCCGGGTTTGGAGTTTCCTCATTAGCAACTTCGCGGCGCACTACTTCGGCGACATCCCCAGTAACGAACCGGACTGGTGCCGCAGGCGACGCATTCGCACTGTGGTCAGCTGCAGTGAAGGCCTTGCGCCCCGCCGTCGCTGCCGCTGCAAAACCCTCGACAGAGAGAATTGAGCCCTCTGCGTCAACAAGCTTGCGAAGTGCCGCCGACAGAACGCCTGCGCCACCGTAAAGATCCCAACCACAGGAGAAAGACTGACCGGCCAACAGGTCAATGATGCGCGATCCATAGAACTCAGGGGCATGGCAATGGGCTTGCCAAAAACCGGTAGTCGGCACATCGAAAGTGATTCCGTGAACAGTGTGCTGTGTGGTTGGCTCGCCTTCAATCACCGTTTGCTTGCGGTTCCTGCCGCTGCCGGAAACGTACACAGCACTTCGGTTACCCTCCGTGTCCATGGCCACATGGAGTTCTCCTGGCTTCGGCTTCTTGCTCCCGCGACCGCGAGCAGGCTTAGCGGCGGGGATGGTTCCGGCCGTCGAAAAGCCAGCGATGAGATTGGGAACTGTTTGGACGCACTCGGAGCCGATGACGAGCTCGTGGGAACGGGAACGCCGTAATCCCGCTCGTCCCTGGGAATCCACACCCAGCCGCACGCGCGTGCGCCAACGGGAGGTCGGAGCCAGTGGAAGAACATCGATAGCTGGCAGCTCGTCGGCGGTGAAACGTCCAAGACGGCGCAGGCAATCGGTCAAGACATCAGCCTTGAGACGCGCCGCGTGCTCAGGATCAATAAAACCCCAGTCGCAACAGCCCGCGCCCTGCTGAGCTGCTTCGCAACGCTGCGAAATTCGATGCTCTGAGGCATCCAGAACCTCAACGACATTGCCGCGCCACAGCTTGGCATCAGGTTTGGCAATTTCGACAACAACGCGTTCGCCGGGGATACCGCCGGTGACGAAACCGATTCGTCCGTCGTAGCTGGCAATGAATTCTCCGCCGGCAGCGGGACGGTCAATAGTCACTTCGATGTTCACGCAGTGTGATACTACCCGCTGACAAGAGAAAAGCCGCTGTCGGGTGACGGCGGCGGGCAGTGCACAGTCGCGCCTGCAGATCCTTTTCTAACTGGTCAAGCAGCTAGCTTCTCTCTGCTGGCGGGTTGACCAAACTAATTGGTGGAGCCATCTGGGTTGATACCAGTAGCGCCTGGCACCTGCCCGGGTTCACCTTCAGCTTGGGCAGCCTGGGTCTGCTGCTGGTATGCCTGACGAATCTGCTCGGCCATCTGGGACGGCAGCGTAACCGGAAGCGGCTGACCTGCTGGCATCGGGTTCTCACCGCGAGAGACGAAGCTACGGGCAAGGAGACCGCGGGCGAGGTCCGCGAGTTCCTCCGCCCGATTAGCTGGACCGGAGGCCGTCATGCGAAGCATCCAACGCGGGCCGTCGGCGCCGATGATTCGCATTTCCATGTCGGAGGTGCGACCTACGACCTCAGAACCCCACGGCCCCTGCTCGACATGGACATCGAGGCCATCGGACTCAAGACCGTCCTTGATTTCCTGAGCGGACTCCTCCCAGAGACCGCCCGACGTCGGAGCAGCGAATGCTACAGGAGTTACGCGGCCATTCTCAGTGGCGACGTGCAGCATGGTTGGACCTGTCGGCCCCATCTCCACCTGAATATCACCAACGTGAGGAATAGGCAGCAGCATCGAACCGAGGTTCAGGCTGGCCTTCGCGAAGTCCGAAAAATCAAACTGCGTCGGGCTAGCGCTGTTGATATCGAAGGGGCCGTTTGCTGGTGCGTTCTCCGCGGCGGTTTCCGACGCGTCGTCATGCACGGTTGCGGTAGCCTCCTCAGAAGCTGGCGCCGCAGAGTCGGTGGTAACGGCCTCTGCCTCAGCAGCTGGTTCTTCTGGCTGGTTCTTCTTTCCAAATGGCCACATGGTGGTTTATTGACACCTCGCTAAAACGAAATCTTTGTATACGCCTTTGTAAACACTTTATTGAGCTCTTCACGCATTGAACCACACTTAGTAGGATCCCCGCGCTATCAGAGGTGTTTTAAAGCGTCGTGGACACTCCGGTTGACCCGTGACCGCCCGCACCGCGTTCAGTTTCATCGAGTTCATCGACTTCCACCATCGGGCTGAGCTCGACCTTCTGCACAACCAATTGGGCAATTCGATCGCCCTTGGCGATCTCCACCGCATTGGTCGGGTCCAAGTTGATCAGGCAGACTTTAAGCTCACCACGGTAACCGGCATCGATAGTGCCGGGTGCGTTGACGATGGACAGCCCCTTTTTGAAAGCCAATCCGGAGCGAGGATGAACCAATCCCACTGTGCCCGCCGGCAAAGCAATGGCAATACCGGTTCCCACGAGCGCCCGCTGCCCTGGTGCTAGGATGACATCCTCCACTGAGCTCAAATCCACACCGGCATCATCGGCATGCGCACGCTGGGGAATCACAGCGTCTTTAGCGAGCTTTTTCACTTGCACCGGGGCATAAGTCATCTCTTTGTATATCCTTCGCTGTCGCGTCTTTTAAGAACCGCACTTCGGCCTTGTCAGTACCGAGCATAGCCGTGCCCTAGAATGGATAACCGTGAGTGGAAAAGATAACCTGCAGCCTCGTCGCGACGACAGCTCAGCATCCGTCTCTGAAGGTGCGGCAATAGCAATGAGCTCGAGCGGAGATTCATCGATTGTCTATTCCGAAAAGCTCTGGGTTCCCTGGTGGTTCTGGGTACTCGGCGCTGCTGCCGTTTTTGTATGCACGGCCCAGATTGGCTTTAACCGTTCACCGATTTGGCTTGTCATCGGCGGCATTATTTGTCTGGCCGTGGGCGTGTGGGTGCTGTTGACTATGTCGAAGACCACGGTGTCCGTGGAAGTGGACAGCACTGGTGAACGCTGGCTTCACGCTGGCACGGCAGTTTTGCCAGCATCGGTTGTTGCCAAATCCCTGGTGGTCCCGAAGTCCGCGCAGCGCAATGCGTTGGGCCGTCAGCTCGATCCAGCAGCGTTCCTGGTTACACACACGTGGATTCCCACGATGGTGCTGCTAGTCCTCGACGATCCGGACGACCCCACCCCCTATTGGCTGGTCTCCACCCGCCACCCCGAGGCACTGCTTGACAGTCTCTTCGACCGCTAGGTCAAATCTCTCACCGCCGCTACACGCTTGCCGACGGCCCCAGCGCCGCCAGAACCGTGGTAGTGGCGGTTTTCCTTTTTCCTAGGAAGCTATCCCGGCTGTGCGGGGATTAGGCACAGTCCTGACAGATGGGGAATCCATCGCCGTTATCGATTGCGATCATTGAGCGGTGCATCACCATGAAGCAGGAGCCACAGGTGAATTCATCCTCCCCCTTCGGGGCAACATCCATATCGAATTCTTCACCCGCGATGTCGGCAACCGGCAACTCGAACGGCTCAACAATTTCGCCGTCGTCAGTGTCGTCGATTTCCTTCTCAGCAGATGCAGCCTGAAGGCCCTCGAGGGAATCGGTCTCCAGCTCTTCGGTTTCACGAGTACGCGGGGCATCGTAGTTTACAGCCATGTCCCAAACCTTCTTTCTGGACCTTTGCTAGACATTGTGAACTGACTTTTTCTCGGAGAATACAACGCGTTGAGACGATTGACACCCTGTACTCTCCAGCGCCTTTCTCAGCGGATATTAAGGCAATTCACGCAATCTGTCATCTCTGCAGGTCAAAATAGGTTTCTATGCCAATAAGCCGAGGAGAGGATAACATGATGGCTATGAGTTCAGGCCCCGCGAGCACTTCGAGCACGTCACATCGACGAAAAATTGTTCCCTACGTGGTGGTTTCCGTCGTTGCTGTAGTGATTGCCGCTACGTTGTGGGTGTTGGCATTCCGCAGCCAACCGGCAAGTTATCCGGTGTCCTGTTCCCTCCCCGCGGCTGGGCCCCCTGTTTCCTCCACCACGCTAATCGGAGAGCACGTCGTTCCACCGTCGGATGTTCATGTGCGCGTTTATAATGCCAACGGCAAAGTCGGCCAGGCTACAACCGTCGCCGAGCAATTGCGGCAGCTCGATTTTGTCCTCGATGAGCAGGTTCCCTACGGCAACGACCCTATTGTGGAAAACCAAGACCTCGGTTGCTTCGGCCAGCTGCGTTATGGCGAGGACTTCAATGGCCACGCCGCAGCGCTTCACGCTCTTTTCCCCTGCTTTGAGCTCATCCACGATGGTCGGCCGGATGCAACCGTCGATGTGTCCTTGGGTAAGGGGTTTAAGGATCTCGAAGTAGCCAGCCAGGTTGAGGAAACGATGTCCGCATTGAACCGTGGCGAACAAGCCGACCTAGAGGGGTTGAGCTCGTTAGGCTCGAGCACCTGCTCCTAGACCGACGCACTAATTCCTAGCCTGCGCGACAGCACCATCCAATGCCTCGAAGAACGCATCGGCAACTTCAGAGTTCGCCGCACCGACACCAAAGTCGAGCGGGTCTCCCTCCGGCCGGCCAGTAACGTTGGCACACTGAGTGAATTCCGGGACCCTAATCCTTGCGCCTGCTTCAGCCGCAATCAGAGCACCAGCTGCATAATCCCAAATCTTGATGTCGTGTTCGTAATACGCATCAACACGGCCGTGCGCCACCATGCACAAATCCAGCGCCGCCGATCCCATGCGCCGAATATCTCGACACTCCCCCAGCAACTGCGACGCTATCCGGCCCTGCACCTGCCGGAGACTAGCGGAATAGCTGAATCCCGTTGCCACAAGTGTCTTTTCCAGCTCGGCCGTTGGGGAACAACTAAGCGTCTGCACAGTGCCGTCCCGTCGAGAAACCTGAGCGCCCTCTCCCTTAGCTGCACTGTAAATCTCTCCCGAGGACGCATTTGCCACTGCACCCGCCACTACCTCATCGCCTACGGCGCAAGCGATACTCACAGCAAAATTGGGCATGCCGTAGAGGAAATTCACCGTACCGTCGATGGGGTCTACAATCCAGGTCACCGCTTCGCCCTCGTTGGCAGCCTGCGCTGGGGAACTCGCGCCGTCGTCAAGCCCGCCTTCTTCGCCCAAAATGCGGTCAGAGCTGCTAAACGTCTTGATAAGCGAACGAATGAGCTCCTCAGATTCACGGTCGACAACGGTGACGGGGTCTACAGCTGAGGACTTCGTTTCGGAACTTGCTAAAACGCCATCGGAGCCGAGTTCGACCCGACGACTGGCGATGTGCGCCGCGGCTGCGCGGGCGATAAGTACCGCGCGGTCACGCAGATCCCTGACGCTGGGTCGCACGGAACCGGGGCTATTCGACGCACTAAACCCCCTATTATCTGCCCTGCTAGCGAGTTGTTCGGTGCCACGCGAGTTAATGCTCATGCCCCCATTGTGTCTGTTTCGTACAATTTGAGCTATGGGACAACGAATTGGATTTGGCATCGACGTCGGAGGCTCTGGAATCAAAGGGGGCCGCGTGGATCTTGATACTGGGCAGCTTATTGGCAACCGCATTAAGATTTTCACGCCACAGCCGGCAACTCCGGAAGCGGTTGCGGAGACCATTGCAGAAATTGTGGACATTGCGAAGTGGGATTCCGATGTCGGCATCACGATTCCGTCCGTCGTACAGAATCAGATTGCCTTGCTGGCCGCCAATATTGACGGTTCTTGGGTTAATACGAACTGCCAAGAGCTCTTCGCTAAATACCTGCCCAACAACAAGGCGCACGTGCTTAACGACGCTGACGCTGCCGGCCTCGCTGAAGTCCAGTTTGGCGATCCGGGCAATAAGACAGGCGCCGTGTTGTTGCTAACTTTTGGTACAGGCATCGGCTCCGCGCTTATTCATGACGGACTGCTCTACCCCAATTCGGAGTTAGGCCACCTCATCATTGATGGCATGGAGGCCGAACACTTTGCATCCGCGAGAGTTAAGGATGTGGAGGGGCTCGGCTTCGAAGAGTGGGCTGAGCGCGTGAGCAAGGTGCTTAAGACCTACGAGGCACTGTTTTGGCCGTCACGGATCATCGTCGGCGGCGGAATCAGTCGCGAACACGAAAAGTGGATTCCGCTGTTGACATGTAAGACTCCAGTTGTCCCCGCAAGTCTGGATAATAATGCGGGTATTGCTGGCGCCGCCTTTGCAGCTGACCAGGGACTTTACCCTTAACCACTTTCATTTCTTATATGGGGATTGGTAGCTACGTGTCGGGCGTGACACGTGCTTGAAGCCATGCCCCGTGGCGGCGATTTTAAGAATTGGTTTACAATAAGAAGTTGACTCACGGCAAGGTTGAATAATCAACAGGCTCGAGGAGGATTGGGAAAATCGAATTCCAGCGCACTGCTTCGATGAGGATTTTCACCGATTACTTCTTCGCTAGGAGCCAGAAAGCAACACTGATGACCGTGGCACGAAAAGGTCAGCTCTGAATGTTTTCCATTCGGCTAGTTGGCTATAGACGAAGTAAAGGCGCACCACTGGCGCGTTGAGCTTCTCTTCGACCGAGAGAAGCTGGCGGCGGCTTTGGCGGCGCACACAACGTACATCGTGAAAGGGCGTTCGTGGCAGGCAACGAACTGGGGCAAGCTCAGGACCAATCCACCGGGAGTGGCACCGGTTCAGCTACTCCTGCAAAGAAGGCTGTAAAGAAGGCCATCAAGAAGGCAGTGAAGAAGACCGTGGCAAAGAAGACTGCCGCGAAGAAGACTGCTGCCAAAAAGACGGCTGCTACCAAAACTGCGGCGAAGAAGACGACCGCTAAGAAGGCAGCGGCCAAGAAGACCGTGAAGAAGGCGGCCAAGAAGTCCGTCGCTAAGAAAACCACGCGTAAGGCCGCCGCCAAGAAGGCAACTAAGCGGACAACGGCTGCGAAGGCCACCGCGGCCAAGGCTGCTGCAGCGAAGGCGAAGGACGCGCAAGCTCTCGACGCAACTGAGAACGAAGAGCTCGAGGACGAGGAACTCGACCACGACTTGGAGCAGGAGCAGGACTACGACCCGGATCTGGATGATGATCTCGAAGACGATGATCTTCACGACGATCTGGATGATGACGACCTCGAAGACGACGACCTCGACGATGATGAAGAAGAGGACGACGAGGACGAAGACGAGGATGAAGAGGACGAGGGCGACGAGGTCTGGAACGAGGACGAGTCCGCTCGTCTGCGTCAGGCCCGCAAAGATGCTGCCCTCACCGCCTCCGCCGACTCTGTCCGCGCCTACCTCAAGCAGATTGGTAAGGTCGCGCTGCTGACTGCCGAGGAAGAAGTCAGTCTGGCAAAGCGCATCGAGGCCGGTCTGTATGCGCAGTACAAGATTGACGAGGCCAAGGAAGCCGGCGAGCGCATCGCTTACGCTCAAAAGCGCGACTTGCGCGAGATTTCTCGTGACGGTCAGCGCGCCAAGAATCACCTGCTCGAAGCCAACCTCCGTCTTGTGGTGTCCCTGGCAAAGCGCTACACCGGCCGTGGCATGGCTTTCCTCGACTTGATTCAGGAGGGCAACCTCGGCCTGATTCGCGCCGTCGAGAAGTTCGACTACACCAAGGGCTACAAGTTCTCCACGTACGCAACCTGGTGGATTCGCCAGGCAATTACTCGTGCAATGGCCGACCAGGCTCGAACCATTCGTATTCCGGTTCACATGGTTGAGGTCATTAATAAGCTCGGCCGTATCCAGCGCGAGTTGCTCCAGGATTTGGGCCGCGAGCCCACTCCGGAAGAGCTCGCTAAGGAGATGGACATCACCGAGGAAAAGGTTCTCGAGATTCAGCAGTACGCTCGTGAACCCATTTCGCTGGACCAGACCATCGGTGACGAGGGTGACTCTCAGCTCGGTGACTTCATCGAGGACTCCGAGGCAGTTATCGCCGTGGACGCCGTCAGCTTCACGCTCCTCCAGGATCAGCTTGGCGACGTCCTGGAAACTCTCTCCGAACGTGAAGCCGGTGTCGTCCGCTTGCGCTTCGGCCTTACCGACGGCATGCCACGTACCCTGGACGAGATTGGTCAGGTCTACGGTGTGACACGCGAGCGCATCCGTCAGATTGAGTCCAAGACGATGTCCAAGCTGCGTCACCCGTCGCGCTCGCAGGTGCTGCGCGACTACTTGGAGTAAAGCTTTAACCTGGAGTTGTTCAGGGGCTAACTGCTTGACTAGAAAAATCGGGCTTGAATGAGGTTTCACACCTTATTCAAGCCCGATTCTTCTTTTGGTGTCAGCGCTAGTGAGTTACTGACTGCGTTTATGTCAAAAATAGCC